>JBKPPP010000152.1:0-7820 GCA_046733615.1 Acidobacteriota bacterium
GAACTTCGAATATCGCGCCGACAAGAACCAAGTGCGCTTGTACAAATACAAGGGCAAGAATTATCGCGTTTGAGGTACCGCAATGAACCGCAATAATTTTCTACTTCACCTCGCTCTCGCAATCGTTCTCATTCTTATCGCTGCCTTCGCCGGGCAGTTGAGCCGCTGGCGCAAACAGTGGAAAGCGCAGATGCGTATTATCCCCGCCGCGGAGAAGAAACGGGCCTCGACTGCCGAAGAGATGGCCCTGGCTGAAACACGCGCGTTTGGACCGCCCGAAGTGCTGGTCAAATTCAAAGAGGGCGTGAGCCAGACGACGATCGACACCATCGCCGCGCATTTTCACGATCGCGTCGAAGACCGAATCGAGAATGCGCCGGGCTGGGAGTCGATCGACGACCTCGACAACGACGATGCCGCGGAGGTCGCGCTGTTGTACCGCTCGTTGCCGGAAGTGGAGTACGCCGAGCCGAATTATCTGATCGAGCTTGAAGCGCTCGATCCACCACTTCCGCCGCTGCCGCCGATCCGTCCGACCGATCCGCGTTTTGACGATCAGTGGGCGCTCGCGAATTCAGGTCAACGCGGCGGCACGGAGGGTGCGGACATCAGCGCCATGCGTGCCTGGGCCACCACCATCGGCAGCGACAAAGTCGTCGTCGCGGTGCTCGACAGCGGTGTCGATTACACGCACGAGGATCTCGCGCCGAACATGTGGAAGCGGCCGGCAGACATCGCGGCGTATCACGACGACGAGCTGGGCACGATCGACGACGAAGACGGCTTTAACGCCATCGACAACACCGCGGATCCTATGGATGAGAACGGTCACGGCACGCACTGCGCCGGCATCATCGGGGCCGAGGGTGGCAACGACGTCGGCATCACCGGCGTGAACTGGAAAGTTCGCATCATGCCGCTGAAGTTTATGAACGCCGGCGGCTTCGGCACGACTAAAGATGCGATCGAAGCGATCAACTACGTCATCGATCGGAAGAAGGCCGGGGTGAACGTGCGCGTAATCAGTGCGAGCTGGGGCTCGACGCAACGCTCGCGCGCGCTCGAAGATGTGATTCGCAAGGCTTACGAAAACGATATTCTGTTCGTTGCGGCGGCTGGAAACGCCAGCGTGAACAATGACCGCCAGCCGCACTTTCCGTCGAGCTACAACGTGCCGAATGTTGTGAGCGTGGCGGCGCTCGATCGTAACGATCAGTTGGCGTCGTTCTCAAACTTCGGGGTGAAGAGCGTGGCCATTGCGGCGCCCGGCGTGGATATTCTGAGCACGTGGCTCGGGAATGAGTACGAAGAGAAGTCGGGGACATCGATGGCGACGCCGGTCGTTTCCGGTGTGGCGGCGCTGGTCGTCGCGGAGCATCCGCGGATGTCCGTTGATGATTTAAGGAAACGATTGCTGAACTCGATCGATCCGTTGCCGGTGTTGAAAGGAAAAGTGGCCACCGGCGGGCGCATCAACGCGGCGAAGGCGCTCGGGTAAGAGCTTTGGACACGGATGAACACGGATTTTGTTCGAACGATTGCGGTAGTTTCGAGCGTAGCGCCAGAGACCGTGTTTATCCGTTCCGGGCGCCAGCCCGGATCCGTGTTATCCGTGTCAGTTTTACGGTTGGGCTAGTTTCTTCTTGCCCTCAAGCGCTTCGCGGTAGGCGCCGCCGCGTACGTCGCCCAGTTTGATTGCCTCGTCAAACTCTTTCGCCGCTTGCGCCGGGTTTTCCAGAAACGCATTAATGCGGCCCATCGACTCGTGCGCTCGCGACAGGATCGCTTTGTCTTCCTCCGGCGAGGCTGCCGCCACCGCCATCCGATAGTGGCCGAGCGCACGGCTCAGGCGTTGCGCCTGCACCTGCTCGTCCGTCGCATCCATCGCCGCTAAACTCGCCGTCTGGCCCAGCGCGAAGAAGATGCGCGGCTCGCCTGGGTACTGCTTCAACAACTCGCGCAAACGCGCCTCCGCATCGTTGTAATCCTTCGCGCGCAGCGTGTCTTCGATTACGGATAAATCGCGGACGAGCGCAGCCTCACGCGGGTTACTTCCAACAGCGCCCGTCGCATCGTTCGTGGCCTTGCGCGACGCCAGCCGCGCCTCGCGTGCGGCAATCGCTCGCTGTCGCGCCTCGGCGTACTCAGCCGGACGCTTCGCCTCACGCGCCGGATCGAACGAAGCGATCATGTCAGGAAAGAAGTTGGCGAGATCAAACCCGGAGCTCTCGATACCCTTGAGTTGTTCGGCAAAGAAGAACGAGAGCACCGCGCCCTTTTCGTATTCATCAGCCAAACGCGCGACAGTCTCGTCCTCGATTCCCTTCAACTCCGCTTCGTTACTCTTCGCCAGCGCAGCGCGATCCGCATCAGTCTTCGCGGCCGCGAGCCGTGCGCGATTCTGGCGTACGAACAGCTCGCGTTTGCGTGTTTCGTCGTAGCGCGCGTCAGCGGCGGCGACGAGCGAACGGCTCACACTCAGAAACACGTCCGGGCTTGCCTGGCCACCTGCTTTCTGCCGCTCCGTCAGCAGCAGCTTGATCTGTTCGCGTCGCTGAGCAATGTCTTTGTTGAAACGAAGCACGAGCGCGTCGATAACGTACTGAAGATACGCGCGCCGCAACTCAGACGACGTCGGATCCGTTCCCTCCGGAACGATCGCGTAGTAATCATCGCCGATGATGCGGAAGTTGATCGCGCCGCGCGGCCCGAGCAGATCGGGCAGGACGAAAAACCGGCGCTCCTTCTGGCGAAACGTGTAGGTTTTCTCTTTGCTCTTCTTGTTCGGATTCTTTACTTCAACTCGCTCCGACGAAGCCGTGATGGGCCGCGTGTGCAGGTAAGTCAACAAACCCTTCACCATCTCGGTCGTCGGCGCACGCAGCCGATCGCCTTCGGCCTGATACGCGCGAACGTAGTTGACCATCTGCTCGTCGATGCCGGAGCGGCGATAGAACTCCTGCACTAACGGCGCGAAGTCGAGCACTTCCAGCAATCCACTCGGCATGTCTTCAGAACGTGGGGGCGCGTCGAAGCTGGGCGCTGAACCGAGCGCGAGTGCGAGTGAAACAAACCGCGCCGCCTGGTCCGCGGGTGTCGCGGGCGCGGGCAGCTTGTTGCGGTCGTAAAAAGCCTGAAGACGACGGCGCAGATCCGGATCGAGTTTCGCGAGATCCTGCCGCAGTTTGGTCTGAAACGTCGTCGGCGCGCGGCCGGAATCCCAGCCGGCAGCATCCAGCGCGGCCATCACGACGATCAGCCGGGGGTCCGCCTGAAAGTCGACGCCGTACTCGGAAACTTCAAACGAAGCCGGCTGTCTCTGTTGAACTGGTTGTTGTGTTTGGGAGGAAACGACTCCGGCCGAGAACAATCCCAGCAGAGCAATAGCTAGAACTCTTTTCATAAATCAGTTAATCCGTGGCCTTCTTGTGCCTGCCGTAAGCCCGGAGCGCCCGTAATGTTAGCGGATAAGCCACGAGGGAACAAACGACCGAGAGAATCGTGCCGCCGACGGCGAAGGGCCAGACGATGTTCCAGCTTTGCACGAAGAGCTGCCGGTAATATTCACCGGAAAAAATGTGCGGGTTCTTGAGCAGCTCCAAACCCTCGTCAGGTATTTGCAACGGCTCGCCCAGAACAGCGGCGCCGACGGCGTAGGACGCGATGATGATCGGGACCAGCGTCAGGAACGGGTTGTTGACGAAAGTGCCGCTGTAGATGGCGATCTTATTGAGGCGGAAGATGAAAGCGATCAGGGTCGCCAGGATTGTGTGCAGCCCCAGAAACGGGGAGAACGCGATGAAGACGCCGATAGAAAAAGCAAGCGCCGTCCGCTCGGGTGGGTCGTCGATCGCAAGCAGACGGCGAAATGCAGCACGGAACATCCGTGTTTATCCAAGAACTACGGGCCTGGCCCCTTACTGAAAACTCTTTAATGCCTCTGCCTCGTCTTCGTAAGCGTCGAAGACGGTCAGCAGTTTAGTAATGACGAGCAGGTTTTGAATCCGGTCCGTAAGATTGAGCAACTTGAGCTGACCGCCCTGCCGGCTGACGGTCGTGTAGTTTGCGATCAGCTCGCCGATGCCGCTCGAGTCGATGTAGCTAACGCCCGCGAGATTCAGCAGCAGTTTCTTCTTGCCGCTGGACGCCAGGTTTCTGATGGCGTCGCGCAGCGCGATGCTTCCCTCGCCGATTCGCACCTCGCCGCGCATGTCGAGAATGGTGACGTCACCTGCTTGTCGTTCTTTCACATCGAGCTCGGCCATTGTTTTTCTCCGTTCGAGCCGGTCTTTCCGGCCGGCTCATGTGATCACTTAAAGCTGTTCAGAGCTTCCGCTTCACTCTCGTAAACGTCGAAAACGGTCAGCAGCTTGGTGATGGCCAACAAGTCCTGAAGCTTCTGGGTGAGATTGAGGAGTTTGAGCTGTCCGCCGTCTTTGCCGATTGCGGTGTAGCTGGAGACCAGCTCGCCGATGCCGCTCGAATCGATGTAGCTAACGCCAGCGAGGTTCAAAAGAATCCGCTTCTTGCCTTCCTCAAGCAGTCGCCGGACGGCGGTGCGCAGCGCAACGCTGCCTTCACCAATCGTTATCTTTCCGCTCATGTCAAGAACGGTAACGTCTCCGGCTTGACGCTCGTTGATATTCAACTCAGCCATTGTCAGAAATCTCCTTTATGCAAATGCGATTAACGTCGCTTGAGCATGCGCACCGTTGTACCACCTTCCGGTCTGATCAACCAGTCGACTTCGTCCATGAAGGTACGCATGAAAAAGATGCCGCGGCCTGAAGTTTTTAATATGTTCTCGTTCGCAGTCGGATCTGGGACGTCCTCTGGATTGAAGCCGGGCCCCTGGTCGTGCACGCTGATTTCCACAGCGTCAGGCGAGCTTTGTAAACTGATATCTACGGTCTTGTTTTCGTCCTGACGATTGCCGTGAATGATTGCGTTAGTCACAGCCTCGCGCACGGCCATGTCGATCCCGAAAGCAGCATCATCGCTGATTCCCGTGCGGCCGATGAACTCAGCCACGGCGGCGGCCACAGTGGCAACCGTTTCGATGCGGCTGGGTAAACTTAATTCGGACGTCTCTACGGTCAACCCTGGTGCATGGCCTCTCCGAAAGCCACTCTGCGAGGACTTTGGCTGCTTTCTATACCTTCCGACACTGATCAGGAGTCCGAGGGTTTAACATGCTGCGAGTCTGCGTGTCAAGAAAGGGTTCTCCCGACGGCCGCGAGCTCACAGGACAAAACCGAGGCTCTTCAACGTGCGGTCGAGATCTTCGAGGTCGAGGGGCTTTTGGAGGTAGGTATTGCAGCCGGTTTCGAGTGCGGCTTCTTCCATGCCGTAAACGTCAAACGCCGTAATTGCAACGATCGGCACGTGCTCGCCGGGACTTTCCAGCGCGCGAAACTTCTTCACCGCCTCGAGCCCGTCGAGCACGGGCATGTTCAGGTCCATCACGATCAGGCTGGGCCGGTAACGGCGCGCCATCTCCAGGGCTTCCTGCCCGTCTTCGGCCTCGTAAACACGGTAGCCCTTCAACTCGAAGGCGCGGCGAAGCATAGTTCGAGTATCTTGCGAGTCTTCAGCGACCAGGACCGTCGGGTAAAGAATTGCAGACACTGCGCTCCACATCGGGCTAGGGCCCTACTACTGCTATGATTTGCTGTCTCGGGGGATGAGTTACTTATAACATCAACATGCGAATACCGCCAGCACGCCTGATCCGGGGGCGTTTGAGCCTGCCGGGCGACAAGTCTATCTCGCACCGTGTGGCCCTGATCGCCGCACTCGCGGACGGCGTGACGGAAGTTGCTAATTTTTCGACGGCGCAGGATTGTGCGTCGACGCTCGCCTGCCTGGGCAGTCTCGGAGTGAAAATTGAATTCAAGCAAAAGACTCTTGTCTTTGAAGGTAGTCAGCAACTCTCGCAGCCGCGGGAGCAGTTGAATTGCGGCAACAGTGGGTCGACGATGCGAATGCTCGCGGGTGTACTGGCTGGTCAGGATCTGAGCGCGGAGTTGATCGGCGACGAGTCTCTGAGTTCGCGGCCGATGCGGCGGATTATCGAGCCACTCGAGTTGATGGGTGCGCGCGTCGGGTCGCAGGACGGAAAGCCGCCGCTCGAGCTTCACGGCCGCGCCAAATTGCAAGCAATCACCTACAAGCTTCCGGTCGCCAGCGCGCAGGTCAAGTCAGCCATTCTGTTTGCGGGGTTGAATGCCGAAGGGCTCACGACGGTTATTGAAACGTCTGTTTCGCGCGATCACACCGAGCGGCTGTTCAACGGGTTCGGCGTGCCCGTTATTACCAACAGCGATCTGTCAGCGGCGCTTGATGGGCCGGCGCGGTTCAGTGGCGGTGCGATGCGGATCCCGGGCGACATCTCTTCGGCGGCGTATTTCATAGCCGCGGCAATGCTGCTGCCCGGATCTGAGCTAGTTATCGAGAACGTGGGCTTGAATCCGACGCGCGCCGAGTTTCTTCGCGTGCTTAATTCCTGGCGCGCCGCGATTTCGCAGAGCGATCTGAAGTTGGAACGGAACGAGCCGGTTGGGACTGTGACGGTGAAAGGCGGCGTAGAAGGCGGGGCGCGAGCGAGTGATCGCACCCTCAGCGGTTCGCTCATTCCGTCCTTAATTGATGAGTTGCCGCTGCTGGCGGTCGTTGGGACGCAGATTCAAGACGGCATCGCGATCCGCGACGCGGGCGAGTTGCGCTTGAAAGAGAGCGATCGACTCGCAGCCACTGCGCGCAACCTGCGCGCAATGGGCGCCGACGTTGAAGAAACTCCGGACGGTCTCAACGTGGGTGGCCCGACAAAGCTCCGTGGCGCGCTGGTGGACGCGTGCGGCGACCACCGTATCGCGATGGCGTTCGCCGTCGCGGCACTCGTTGCCGAAGGAGAAACAGAGATTCAGGGCGCTGAATGCGCCGCAGTTTCGTTTCCGGAGTTCTTCGAACTGCTTCACTCGCTGGCTCAGAGATGAAAACTCGCGGACCAATCGTCATCGTCGGTTTCATGGGTTGCGGCAAGACCGGCGTCGCCCGCGAACTCGCGCGCCAACTCGATCTCGCGACAATCGATCTCGACGAACGAGTCGCCGCACAACACGGACGGACCGCAGCCGAATTGATCCGCGAGGAGGGCGAACCGGCATTTCGTGCCATCGAGACCGCGGCTTTGAAGGAGTTGCTGGATTCGCACGCAGCCGGTGTGATCGCGCTCGGCGGCGGCGCGTGGATAGTCGATGCAAATCGTGAGCTGATCGCTCGACACGATGGCTTCAGCGTCTGGCTCGACACGCCGTTTGCAGTCTGCTGGCAGAGAATCGAAGCTTCCGAAGACGACCGCCCGCTCGGCCGCACACGCACCCGAGCCGAGCAGCTCTACAAGAGACGCCGGCCCATCTATCAGCTCGCCGCTCTTCATCTTTCCCTCCTCGGCCACGAAACCGTGGAAAGCATCGCGAATCGAATTGTGGCCGAAATAGTAAAAGCAACGGCCACCCGGTTTTAGCCAGGTGGCCGCTTGTCGGGGAGAGAAAACCTTCCCCCTCTCAGAAAACTCGATCTCCGAGGATCTCGTCTTCGATCAATTCCAATCGGTGGCTCAGAACTTGTACTTCAACGCAAACTGCATCTGCCTCGAAGAACCTGAGTCGCCGGTCGGAAAGCGCGTGTTGGTGATCACGCCGAAGCTCGTGCTGCCCACTTGCGCGGTGCGGCCCGGCTGTCCGAAGTTGGCGTGATTGAACACGTCGAACACTTCCCAGCGAAATTCGATGAGTTGGTTTTCACCAATCTTCGTGCGC
>JBKPPP010000153.1:0-6785 GCA_046733615.1 Acidobacteriota bacterium
GCAGGGCGCCGGAGAGCTTTTACATGGCTGAGGAGTTGGCCGGCCGCACGATCGTCGTCACGCGCGCCGCATCGCAGGCCGGCGAATTAGTTACCGAGCTCGAAAGCTACGGCGCAAGCGTCATCGTTTGTCCCACCATCGCGATTGCCGAGCCGGAATCTTACGAACGCCTCGACGAAGCGATCGATCACCTCTACGGCTACGACTGGCTCATCTTCACCAGCGCCAACGCGATCGAATTCTTTCTGCGGCGTCTCAACACGCGCGGCCTCGCTGTCGCCGAGCTCGACGAGATCAAAGTCTGCGCGATCGGGCAGGCATCGGCGGACAAACTGCGCGACGCCCGCATTCACGTGGACGTGATTCCCACGCAGTCGAAAGCGGAAGGCGTGTTCACCGCACTCACCGAATTTGTCGGCGGCACGGACCAACTTCGCGGGCTCAACATTCTGCTGCCGCGCGCCGCCGTGGGCCGCGATTACCTGCCGAAGGCGCTCGAGGAAGCAGGCGCGCGGGTCGACGTCGTCACTGCTTACCGGACCATCGTTCCCGAAGATCTCGACCGCGGGCGCCTCAGCGCGATGCTCGCAGGCAGCGCCGACTGCATCGCCTTCACCAGCTCCTCCACCGTCAAGAACCTGGCCCTGCTCTTCGACACGCACGATCTCAGCAAGATCCTCGCGGGCGTTACGATCGCTTGTATCGGCGATGTCACTGCCGCCACTGCAAGGGAGTATGGATTAAAAATCGATATCCAACCGGCCCAATCCACCGTGAAAGACCTGTCTAAATCGATCGCGGATTATTATTCCAGCGATGTGCTAAACTGACTTGCGATGTCTTCGACCTTTGACGACACCACCGCCCTCGAAGAAGCAAAACGCGAAAATGAAATGCTGCGACGCCAGCTTCAGGATCGCGGCGCGTTCGGCGAACTCGTCGGCAACTCCGATTGTATCCGCAAGATCTACACGCTCATCGAACAGGTCGCTCCCTCGTCAGCCTCGGTGTTGATTACGGGCGAATCAGGCACCGGCAAAGAGCTGGTTGCGCGCACGATTCACAGGATGAGCCCGCGGCGCGACAAGCCGTTCATCGCTATCAACTGCTCCGCGATTCCCGAAACGTTGATGGAGTCGGAGCTCTTCGGTCACGAGAAAGGCGCGTTCACCGGCGCGGCATCGCGGCGTCAGGGTTGTTTCGAGCTGGCCGACACGGGAACGTTGTTACTCGACGAGATCGGCGAGATGCCGGCGATGCTACAAGCGAAACTGTTGCGCGTAATCGAAGAGCGCGCTGTGCGCCGGCTCGGCAGTCGCAAAGAGATCGACATCGACGTGCGCTTGCTTGCCGCCACGAACCGCCAACCGCAAGAGGCCGTCGAGGAAGGCAAACTGCGCAGCGATCTGCTCTATCGTCTGAACGTCTTTGGCATTCATCTGCCGTCGCTCGGCGAGCGCAAGGAAGACCTGCCGCTGCTGGCCCAACATCTCGTCGCGCAGCTTGCCGAGAAACACGGGCGGCCCGCGCGTTTTCTCAGCCCCGCAGCGCTCGAAGCACTCCAGTTCCACGCCTGGCCTGGCAACATCCGCGAGCTGCGCAACGTGATCGAGCGCGCCGTGATCATCTGTTCCGGCGAACAGGTCGAACGCCATCACTTCGCGCCGTATCCGATCGAGCAACGTGAGCGACTGCGCAACGAAGACACGCTTACGTTACCCGTCGGCACGCCGCTCGAAGAGGTCGAACGCCAGATGATCATGCGCACGCTGCAAAAGACGAAGAACAACAAGACGCGCGCTGCTGAGCTGTTGGGCATCAGCCTCAAAACGCTTCACAACAAGCTCAATCTCTACCGCGAGCGTGGCCTCATTCATGACGACTGACGCGTCCGTCCTGCTCTTCTTCATCGACGGCCTCGGCATCGGCACACGCGGTACTCACAACCCTCTCGACAACTTGCCGGAAGCCGCTCCGCTCGCGGTCTTTCAAAACGAAACTCCCGAACCGCTTTACGACGGCATCGTCGTTCCAACGGATCCGCGTCTCGGCGTCGAAGGGCGTCCGCAGAGTGCTTCGGGCCAGACGACGATTCTCACCGGCGTGAATGCGCCGGCGCTGCTCGGTTATCACAAGCAGGGTTTTCCCAACAAAGCGCTACTCGAAATCATCGACGCGCATTCGATCTTCCGGCAGCTCAACGAAGCGGGCGTCGAGCCGATCACTTTCGCGAACGCTTACACGAGCCGCTTCTTCACCGAGCAACCGCGCTGGGTCTCGGCGACGACAGCGGCGGTGAAGGCCGCCGGCCTGCCGTTCAGGACGATCGAAGATCTGCAACGTGGCGAAGCCGTCTTCATGGATTTCACCAATCGCATTCTGATCCAGCTCGGCGAAGACGTCGCCGAACGCAGCGAACACGAAGCAGCGACAGTGCTGGCCCGAATCGCCGAGCAAAGCCGTTTCACACTTTACGAATACTTCATCACCGACAAGGTCGGGCACGCGCAGGATCTTCCCTGGGCGAAATCGGTGCTGTCGAGTCTTGCGCTTTTCATCCGCGAGCTACTCGAAAGGCTTGATCTGGATCGAACCACGGTTATACTCACGAGCGATCACGGCAATATCGAAGATCTTTCGTCGCGCAATCACACGCTGCATGCAGTGCCGACCATTGTTTGGGGTACTCAACGTGAGCGAATCGCAGCCAGAATCCAAACGCTTGCCGACATCACCCCCGCCATCGTCGATCTCTTGACTACTAAATGACTGACAAGAACGATCCACGCGAAATCTTCGGCTGGAAGATGTACGACTGGGCCAACTCCGCCTTCTACACCACAGTCGTTGGCGCGCTTTTCAGTCCATATCTGACACGCCTGGCCCAGACAGCGGTGGGCGAGAATGGCACCGTGCTCAACCTCGGCCCGCTCGGCCTCGTCACGGCGAAATCGTTGCCGACGCTGTGCGTGTCGATCTCAGTCGGCTTCCAGGTGTTTCTGCTGCCCGTCCTCGGCGCGCTCGGTGATTACTCCGATCTCAAGAAGCGCATGATGGCCCTGTTCTGTTATATCGCCGTCGCAGCGAATTGCCTGCTGTTCTTCATCAAGGGCGATCTCTATCTTTGGGGCGGCCTGCTTTTCATCGTCGCCAACGTCTGCTTCGGCGCGTCGAATGTTTTTTACAACGCCTTTCTGCCGGAGATAGCGACCGACGATCAGACCGACAAGGTTTCCAGCCGCGGCTACGCCTACGGCTATCTCGGCGGCGCGCTGCTGCTCGTCTTGAACCTGCTGATGGTCACGCGCGCGGAGCAGTTCGGCATGTCGACGGGTTTGGCCGTGCGGCTTTCGTTGTTGTCGGCGGGAGTGTGGTGGGGCGCGTTTGCACTGATAACGTTTTCGTTACTTAAGTCGCGCCCGCAGAAGAAGCAGTTGCCGCCGGGCAAGGGTTACGTTTCGGCGGGGTTTGCGGAGATCGTTTCGACGTTCAAAGAACTGCGCCGGCTGCCGCTGACACTCCGCTACCTGATCGCGTATCTCGTCTACAACGACGGCATTCAAACAGTGATCTTCGCGTCGAGCGCGTTTCTCGAACAGGAACTCTTCCCGCAGGGCAATCCGGAGTTTTTGTTGGAGATCTTTCTGTTCGTGCAGTTCATCGCGGTGCTTGGGGCGCTCGCGTTCGAGCGTCTCGCTTATCTCATCAAGACGAAGAACGCGATCATTGTCTCGCTGGTGATCTGGGTCGGCGTGGTGTTTTACGCTTTTCGTTATCTCAACAGTGTACCGGAAGCGTGGGTGATGGCCGGTGTGATCGCGATCGTCCTCGGCGGCTCGCAGGCGCTCTCGCGCTCACTCTTTTCGCGCATGATTCCGCCCGGCAAGGACGCGAGCTTCTTTGGTCTGTACGAAGTTTCCGAACGCGGCACCTCGTGGATGGGACCGTTGCTGTTCAGCATCGTAATCGCCCGCACCAACTCTTACCGGCAGGCGCTGCTATCGCTGATCTTCTTTTTTGTAGTTGGATTGATCGTGCTGCTGGTCACGAACACGGACAAAGCTATCCAGCAAGCTTCCGTTCCTTCGCCTGAGAGTTCTTAGTCACACACTCAGGCGAGCAGAAACTGGCGAGACCCGAGCCGAGGTGAAGCGCGCGGTCCGCCGGCACCCACGTCCCACAACTCTCACAGCGCACCAGCTTACTCTTGGACGGCGTTCGCGGCGGCTCAGCGGTCGTGACGCTGCTCTCAGTCGCGACGTTCAGCGTCTCGACTACCTTCCGCATCAGCTTCAGGTACGGACGCACACGCGAATAGATCAGCACGAAGGCGACACTAACCAGCGCGGCTATGACCAGGTATTTCAACTGTGGTGCTCAGTTGCGTCGCTCGTCACCTGAGCGATTATTACCACCGGCGCCGCCGACGTAGGGAACATCGTTGGCGCGACGGCGAGGCATGGGGTCGGTGGCCCGCCGGCGTGGTTGGGAATCTTTCGTGCGGCGATCGAGACTTCCCGGAGGCAGACCTTTTCCGTGAACTGCTTCTTCAAGGATGCGCGTGATCTCCTGTGAGAGTGTGCGATGTTCGGCGGCGGCGCGGCGACGCAGTGACTCCTTGAGGTGATTAGGAACGTACGCGCCGATGAAAACTCCTTTACGATTGGCCATTGTGTCGTCACCCTCTCTTGTTCGTCGGGATTACCCTGCAAATGCGGAACAGGTCTATAAGCCGAATTCTGTACTTCGCTTGCGCGAAGCGGCGATCATTCATCTAGTCCAGCCGTTGCCGGCTGGCTCCAGCGACCTACCCGGAGGTCGTAGCCAGTTAAGGCTTCGGGCGGGCAGCCCTGTTGACGCCTCCCTATTTGGTCTTGCACCGCGAGGAGTTTGCCTGGCCGCGCATGTCACCACACGCGCCGGTGCGCTCTTACATTAAGCCTCCAGTAATTAGAAAGGAGGCCGCACCATTTCACCCATCACCGCTTGATATTCAAGCGGCTGGTCTGTTTTCTGTTGCACTTGTCGTCGCCCGGCAGTCCTTTCGGCCTGCCAGACGCCCCGCCGTTAGCGGGCTCGCTGCCCTGTAGTGTTCGGACTTTCCTCTCCCGGCTTCGCAGCCGGCAGCAATCGCCCGACCTGTTCTCTTGCAAGGCTGGGGGATTATAGCAAACAGGTGTTCAAACGGGTATAGCACATACTAGCCAAAGTATTTGAAGCCAACGCGCAAACTGTTTGTCAAAACCGGCGGGATCGCAAGCGCGACAGTGATTGAGGTGAGGGCGTGTGACAAGGCAAGAGCGAATAAATTGGGCTGTTTTTGGTAAATTGTGGCCCAGATAATTCCCCCCACCAACGTCAGAATAGCGAGACTCACGTTTGGCAGGTGAACTACCGCAAAAAGCACTCCCACCAGCAGCACACTCTTCCAGCCTGCCCCAAACACGATCTGAGCGCGGCGATTGATGTAACCCTGAAGCGCGTACTGCTGAAACAACGCCCAGACCGGGATCAAAGCGAAGCGCCAGCGAAACGGCGCCGCATTCGATCCGAAGAAGAGAATTAGCAGCGCGATCACCGCCGCTGTCGGCGCCAGCAACAGTTTCGCGGCCGCGAGAAAGTTATCCAATCTGAATCCGAGATCGCGCAGACTCTCGCCGTAGGCGCGATGCGAAAAGATCATCAGCAGCAGCGCCAACGCGACCGGAATCGCCAGCACGAGTTTGCTCCGACCGATGAACGCCAGCACGACCCACTCCGCGATCAGGCAGGAGGTAAATACAGACAAAATTTCCCACGCCGCTAAATTTTTGTTTATCCCGGCGCTTTCCAAGAAACGTCTCCGTTCACAATGAACTCAATTGGATCACCCAACAACTGCAACGTGTAGCGATCTCCGCTGCGATGAAGCGCGTAGACTCGCGCCTCGTGTTTTCCGGCGGGTAACGCAGGCAATTGAAAACTGTAGCCGTGCCATTCATCCCTGGCCCAACCGGCCGCCGCAACATCCGGCCGCGACAGGTTTGCCACCTGCGAACCTTGCAGCTTGCCGTCCACGAAGAGTTGGACCTCGACGCGTTCCCACACGGACGCATCGTTCACGGCCCAACCCGCGATCGATTGCGACTCGAGCATGGCTTCGCCCCAACCATGAAACGTCGGCGGGAACGTGCTCAGGTAGACCACAACTGCAATCGTGCCGACGAGCAGTGTTTCTAAAATCGATTTGCCGATGAGTAGATTGACGAGCTGCGCGGTTGGGGGAGGTTTCATGCTAGTTCTCGATCGGCTTCGGAAGCATGTTTGGTGAAAACAGTTCGGGCCAGCGCGCGCGGAATTCGTTGCGCACGATCTCCTCGACTTCGTCGGCAGTCGCCGCGGCGAGACATCGCTGCGCGACCGTTTGTGCTTCGCTGGTCTCGATGCCGGCCAGCACCGCACGCACGCGCGGGATCATCGCCGGAGTCATGCTCAGATCGGTCGCTCCCATGCCGGTGAGCAACGCTGCGTACGCCGGTGTCGAAGCCATTTCCCCGCAGACAATCACCGGGATGCCGGCATCAGCGCCCGCCTGCAACGTCCGCTTGATGCCGTAGAGCACGGCCGGGTGCAGCGTACGAAACCATGCCGCGACTTCGTCGTTGCCGCGATCGACGGCGAGAGTGTATTGCACGAGATCGTTCGTGCCCAGCTCGAAGAAATCGACGTCGGTGGCGATCTTTTCCGCCGTCAGGACCGCTGCCGGCACTTCAATCATCGCGCCGATGGGAACCTGCGCCACTTGT
>JBKPPP010000154.1:0-4475 GCA_046733615.1 Acidobacteriota bacterium
TACTTCTTGCCGAAGCGCAGCACTACTCCAAACGCCAGTCGCCCGCGGTTGTGGGCTTCACCGAAGAAGTTGGGACGAAAGTAATCGAGCTGGAACGCGCGGATGGCTACCCGCTCGCTCACCTTCACATCAAGCCCGCCACCCAGTACGGTGCTGAAACCCGTGTCCGACTCCGAGAATCTCTGGCCGCCAATGGTCGCCTGTTCGTGAAATCGCGTGAACCCGAAAAGTGCATAAACAAAAGGCGTCAACCTCTCTCCGCGATGCGCGTAGCGCGGCCCAAAATGAAATGAGTGCGCGTCTTGATCTATCCGAATCGGGCCATCGACTTCATTCCCGTAGTGGCCGCTGATGTCGGCAACCACTCCGAACGACCTCGTCACATTTCCTGTGACCGACGTGTTCCAGCCGTGAAAATTTCCGCCGGCCCATGAATAGCCGCCAAAGACCTCGACTTTTGGCGCGTCCTGGGCCGCCGCCCGCAAACATGCGACCAGGATTACGCATATTACCCAGAGGCTTTTTTTCATTGATTGTTTCTCCTATCGATCTAAAAGGGATTGGTCTTTGGGAAGAGATTGTCTTTTTGGAGCATTGCTCCTAGACTTTTTCGAACGCGGCGGACTATACGAGTAGGCACGCCGTTGGTCTTGTGGAAAGGCTGATGGTTTAGTGATGCTTTTATGATTGGCCAGAATTCCTCGGTATTTCTCTTCGACGACGTTCGTGTCGAACCCTCAAACTTCCGGGTATTCAAGGGCGGTGAGCCCGTTCAGCTCGAGCCGAAAGCGCTCAGCCTGCTGCTCTTTCTGATCGAGAACCCGGGCCGGCTGATCGAAAAGGACGAAATTCTGGAGAAGATCTGGAGTGGAGCCTTTGTTACGGAGAATGCCCTGGCGCGCGAGATCGCAAAGCTGCGCAAAACGCTGGGCGATGATCCCAAAGCGGCCCGATACATCCAGACTGTACACACGCGGGGTTACCGCTTCATTGCCGAGGTGAAGCAGAGCAATGGTGCGGCGGGCGTCAGCAACAAAGAGGAGAGGCCGGCGGTTGCTGCCGAAGAAGTGCCGATTCAATTGAAGTTGGCGGAGGGAGCCGAATCGTCGTCGCCAAGCGAGATTCCCGCGCCTGTTCGTCCGCCGGTTACAAAGCTCACTAAGCCTCGACTGATCTCCGCGAAAACGATCGTGCTCGGCAGCCTGATCCTGATCGGTCTACTAACCGGCGGATTGCTTTGGAAACGTCGGCTTCGAAATACAACGCCGCCACCCGCGTCTGTCTATTCGGTGGCGGTGCTTCCGTTCAAAATATCGGGCGACGGCCAGAACAATGAGAACCTCAGCGTCGAGATTGCCGACGCTTTAACCAACCGGCTGAGTAACACCAAAAACCTTTCTGTCAGTCCGCTTACGACAGTGCTCCACTTTACCGGCACGAATCAAGACCCACAGACAGTCGGCCGCGCTTTGAAAGTGGATTACGTGCTTTCCGGAGAGATCGATAGAACGAAACAGCAGGTGACGACACGGTTGATTCGAGTGCGAGATGGAGCCTCGCTCCTCGCCGGCAGTTACAACGAGAAGTTCGACAACATATTCCAACTCGAAGACTCAGTCTGTGCGAAAGTGCTCGCCAATCTGCTGGTCACGGTCGACCATGAAGATGTGCAACGTCTGCGCCGGCGCTATACCGAAAACGAGAAAGCGTACGAGGCCTTTCTGATGGCGCACTACTTCATGAGCAAATCTACCAAGGAGGACGGCTTAAAGAGCATCGAACAGTTTCACCAGGCGATCGCGCTCGATCCGAAGTATGCCATGGCCTATGCCGGACTTAGTGATGCTTACATGATGCTGAGCCAATATGGGGTCGCGCCGGCGGAATTCCTGCCGCCCAGCCGCGCGGCGGCGATGAAGGCTCTCGAGCTTGACGACACTGTAGCGTATGCACACTCAATGCTGGGCAGGATTTCTTATCAATATGATTGGGACTTTCCTCGCGCCGGGCGCGAGTTTGCGCGGGCGCGGGAACTCGACCCCAAGCTTACGCATGCCTGGTTCGGATCTTATCTACTGCTGCTTAATCGCGTCAGTGAGGCTGAGGTCGAACAGCAAAAATTTCAAGACTTCCTTCCTTATACAATCAGTACCGGCCGGATTCGGCACTTCTATTTTACGAAGCAGTATGACCGCGCTGTTGATCTTATCAATCGAAGACTGGAAATGAACCCCACCTTCCCGGCCTACCATGAATGGCTTGGCCTGATGTACGAGCAACAAGGGCGCACCTCTGAAGCGATCGAAGAGTGTCAAAAGGCGATAAGTCTTTCGCAGGGGATCGATGGCACCGGCGCCCTGGGCCACATCTATGCAGTTTCCGGCAAAGTACGCGACGCGGAAAATATGCTGCGAACGTTGGACGACCTGGCAAAGAAGAGTTATATCTCGCCGTACCAAAAAGCCGTGATTTACACCGGCCTCGGCAAAAAGGATGAAGCGCTTAAACTTCTCGAGAAGGCTTTTAGCGAACGCTCGCTTCTGGCAATCTCGCTGCGATTCGATCCACGCCTCGACCCACTGAGAGACGACCCCAGATTCCACGAATTCATGAGACGTACAGGTATCCCGCTCTAACGCGACCGTGACGTGGCTGCCCGAAGCTCGCGGCGCGTTTGTTGCGGAGCCGGTCGGTTTGCTAGTTTGGCGTGATGCCGCCGCCTGCGCCCGAACAATTCAGCACGACCATTGAGACGCTTTACCGGTTGGAATCGGGCCGGGTTCTGGCGACGCTCGTGCGCCTCCTCGGAGATCTGGATCTCGCCGAAGAGGCCATGCATGAGGCGTTCGCCGTCGCGCTGGAGTCGTGGCCTCAGACCGGTATTCCAGACAAGCCGCGCCCGTGGCTGATTTCAACCGCACGCTTCAAAGCCATAGACGCGATGCGCCGGCGCGCGCGCTTCGATGGAGCACAGCGAGATCTTGTGGCCCATCTAGAATCGCGTATCGACGACGCTCGCCTCAAAGCTGAAGAGATCGAGGATGAAGAGATCGAAGACGATCGCCTCCGTCTGATCTTCACCTGCTGCCATCCCGCTCTGCCTCCGGAAGGACAAGTTGCGCTCACCCTGCGTGAAATCTGCGGCCTCACAACAGAGGAGATTGCTCGAGCATTTCTGGTTACGCCCGCAACGCTCGCGCAGCGCATCGTGCGCGCAAAGGCAAAGATTCGCGAGGCACAGATTCCGTACGAAGTGCCGGCGCCGCAGGAATTGCCGGAGCGGTTGGACGCGGTGCTTCAGGTGGTCTATCTCGTCTTTAACGAGGGCTACTCGGCTGCGGCGGGAGCGGAGGTCACGCGGGCCGAACTCACCGGCGAAGCCATTCGATTGGGGCGACTGCTTGCCGAGCTCCAGCCGGAGCCGGAAGTCATTGGGCTGCTTGCTCTGATGTTGCTACAGGAATCACGTCGCGCGGCGCGGACTTCCCCGTCCGGAGAGTTGATCTTGCTGGAAAACCAAGACCGCTCGCTTTGGAACCGCGAACAGATCGCGGAGGGAGTGACACTGGTGGAGAAAGCCCTGAGCTCGCGGCGCTTCGGTCCTTACACACTTCAGGCCGCGATCGCGGCTGTTCATGCAGAGGCGGAATCGCCGGGGGCAACCGATTGGGCGCAGATTGTTGCGCTTTACAACCAGTTGGTGCGGATTCAGCCTTCGCCGGTCGTTCAGTTAAATCGCGCCGTGGCTATTGCTATGCGCGATGGTCCGGAGGCCGGCCTCGCACAGATCGACGCGGTGTTGGAGCACGGCGAGTTGGCGAATTACTACCTGGCGCATTCGGCCCGCGCCGATATGTACCGCAGGCTCGGCAGGACGGCTGAGGCTCGGGCTGCTTATGAGAAAGCTCTGGCGCTGACCCAACAGGAACCGGAGCGGCAGTTCCTGCAAGAGCGCATTCGACAACTCAAATAAAAAGTTGAAATAAAAATTGGAGTGGCTGTCGATTTTCCGTCCCGCCAACGACTATAGGGCAAAAGGAACGATGAGCTACGGTTCCTGGGCAAACAGGAAACGGTTCATCGAAAACAAGGAGCAAAAAGGAGAAGCCATGCCACAGTACCTGGTCGCTAACTATCTACCGGACGACTTCGACCCGTCCACCGTGACAGAAGAGATGATGGAAGAGATCCATGCACTCAACCGCGAAATGATTGCTGCCGGCGTGAGGAAGTTCGCCTGCGGCATTTCCCCGGTCGCCAATGCAAAGACACTGCGGAAGCAGTCCGACGGGAAGGTGCTCGTCACCGACGGCCCGTACACCGAGACCAAGGAGCACATGGGCGGTTTTTGGATACTCGAAGCCGCCAACATGGACGAGGCGCTCGCGTGGGCGCGCAAGGGCGCCATCGCCTGCGACGTGCCCGGCGAGGTGCGCGAGCTTCTTTTCTTTCCGGCTCCGGAACAAGGAACCGGC
>JBKPPP010000155.1:0-26594 GCA_046733615.1 Acidobacteriota bacterium
CGCGAAGAGGTCTACAAGTTTCTCGACGGATTTCTCGGCGAGATGGCCGCGCTCTTTCCGGATGCGTACCTGCACATCGGCGGCGACGAGAACGAAGGCAAGCAGTGGGATCGCAATCCGGCGATCCAGGCGTACATGAAAGAGAAAGGCATCAAGGACAATCACGCGCTGCAAGCCTACTTCAACACCCGCCTGCTGAAGATTCTTCAGAAGCACGGCAAGAAGATGATCGGATGGGACGAGATCCTGCAACCGGGACTGCCAAAAGACATCGTGATCCACTCGTGGCGCGGCACCGCGGCGCTCGCCGACGCAGCGCGCCAGGGCTACGACGGCATCCTCTCCAACGGCTACTACATCGATCTCATTCAACCCGCTTCGCAGCACTACGCGGCCGATCCGCTTCCGGCCGACAGCAAACTCACACCCGAAGAAGCACGACACGTGCTCGGCGGCGAAGCGACAATGTGGGCCGAGTGGGTAACGCCCGAAACAATCGATTCGCGCATCTGGCCACGCACCGCCGCCATCGCCGAACGACTCTGGTCGCCGCGAACCGTCACCGACGTGAACGACATGTATCGCCGGCTCGCAGTGATCAGTGTGCAACTCGAAGAGCTCGGCCTGACGCACAAGAGAAATCAGGACATGATGCTGCGGCGCCTGTTGCGCAGCGACGACATCGGTCCGTTGAAGACGCTCGTGTCGGTGGTCGAGCCGGTGAAGGAGTATCGTCGCTACGAACAGCGGCCGCAGACGATGCTGAGTCCGCTCACGGGTGCGGTCGATGCGGCGACGCCCGACAGCGAAGCCGGGCGCAGGTTTGCGTGGATGGTGGAAGCGTTTCTCGCGGACGCGCCGCGCTTTCAACTCTACCGCTCGGAGTTGAGCGCGATGCTCGCTGACTGGCAGACTTCGGGTGCGGCGCTCGAGCCGCTCATCGATCGTTCGCCGGGATTGAAAGAGATCAAGCCACTGGCGAACAATCTCTCGGTGCTGGGCGAGACGGGACTCGAAGCGCTTTCGTATCTGAAACTGGGTATGCCGTCGACGGCTGAATGGCGCACCGCGGCGTCATTGAAGATGGATGAAGCGGCCAAGCCGTATGGCGCTCTGGAGTTTGCGGTAGTTCCAAGCATGCGGAAGTTGATTGTTGCGACAAGTGGTAAATAGGCTTTGTTTTATTTCTTTAATTCTTACCCTGGTCTGCCTCACAGTAGCGGCCAGCGACGATCAGTGTCTCTCCTGTCATAAAAACTACGGTTCTTATGTGAGCACGGCCCACCACCTGACCTCGCGCGCGGCTTCCGCGACTTCGATCCTCGGCAAGTTTGACGCGCTCCTCAAAACTTCCGAGCCGGAGCTGTTCTATCGCCTCGAAGCTCGCAGCAACGGCTTCTTTCAAACAGGCGTGCTCGGCACGCCGCCTGATGCCGTTTCGATCTCGCAACGCTTCGATCTCGTGATCGGCTCCGGCCGCAAGGGCCAAACCTATCTTTACTGGGGCGAGAACGATCAGCTTTTTCAACTGCCGGTCTCTTACTGGACCGCGTTTAATAGTTGGGTGAACAGTCCCGGGTACGGCGATCGCTCGCTCGACTTCAGCCGGCCGGTCGTGCCGCGTTGTCTGGAGTGTCACGCGTCCTTCTTCGAGCCTGTCGCGGCAGGCAGTGTCGTGAACCGTTACCGGCGAACGGATTACGTGCTCGGTGTTTCGTGCGAGCGCTGTCATGGGCCAGGCGCGGAGCACATCGCGCTGAACTCGCCGGGCAAGCCCAAGCCGGCGTCACAGGCAATCGTGAATCCGGCAAAGTTGCCGCGCGATCGGCAGTTGAGTTTGTGCGCGCTGTGTCATGGCGGGATCGGCGTCGCGAAGGCGCCGCCGTTTTCGTTCAAGGTGGGCAATAAACTCGAAGACTTTCTGCAACTCAGCAATCCCGGACCGGAGGAGAAGCTCGACGTGCACGGGAACCAGTTGGCGCTGCTCGAGCGAAGCAAGTGCTTCAAGTCGTCAGAGATGACCTGCTCGACGTGTCACGACGTGCATCAGCCGCAGCGCAACGTGGTTGATTTTTCAGAGAAGTGCTTGCAGTGTCATAAGGTGCAAAGCTGCAAGCTGTTTCCGCAGCGCGGCCAAACTTTGGCGGGGAAGTGCGTCGACTGTCATCTGCCGAATCAAAACTCGAACGTAATCTTCTCGAGCCACGAGCACCAGCGCATCACGCCGAAAGTGCGGAATCATTGGATCAAAGTCTATCCTTTACCACCTTCAGGTTGAACTTCACGATCTTCGTTACCAGGCCAACCGGAATCGGTTTATCCAGCGGAAACTGGATTGACCCCTTCGCGAACTTATATTTCGTGAGCTGGTCTTTGAAATTCGCGATCGCCTTCGAGCCCGGATAGAGGCCGATGTGATTTTTGTAGGCTGCGAAGTAGATCAGATTGCGCTTCCAAACGAAGGTCGGCATCCGATACTTGATTGTCTCTTCCGCTTCCGGCGCGGCCTTCAGGATCGTCGCCCTCAACTTCTGTAACAAAGCTTGAACGTCCCGCGGAAAATAGCCGATGTACTCGTCGACGCTCTTCGCTTTAGGCAGATTCATCATGGTCGTTTACCGTGGCGTGGGTTCGTTGGGACGCGCGATGCGAATCCAGTGGTCGGTGAAGGCGGCGTGCATTCCCTGTAACTCAACCTTCGGCATGTGACAGGTCGCGCATTTGCTGGTGCTCACCGGACACGCCGCGGCGCTGCGTCGCTCGGTCTTCTTCTCCTGCGCGCTCGTCAAGTGACACGCAAAACACTTCTGATCGTAATACGCCTGATCCTTCTGCAACTTCTCGTGCGGGTTGTGACAAGCCAGACAGCTTATGCGCGGATCGTTCGTGTTATGACCGCGGCTATTGAACATCCGGTATGGTTGAAAGCGAATGTTGTTGATGCCTGATTGGCCCGGCAACAACATCGCCTGCTCGAAACTCGTATGGCACGTGCCGCAAAACGATTGCGATAGCTCGTGCTCGCCCAGCCCGCCGGGATTGAAGATCTCCGGCTCGTCAAACTTCTTCGCCTTCACCGCTACCAGATGTTTCTCACCCGGCCCGTGACACGCTTCGCAACCGACGCCCGCGCTCAATCGATCGAGGGTCAACTCCAACCCGTTCACCGCGCCCGTCGTGTGACAACCAAAACACTGCTGCGGCTCTTCGCCTGCGATCGCGCGTCCTAACGCGTCCTCGAGCGACGCGGGCGTCTCAGTGCGATGGCCGATCGTGAAGTCGAGCGTGCCGAGTTTCTCGAAGTAGCTCACCCGCGTTTCGTAGAGCATGTCTTTGTGACGAAACATGAAGGTCTGGCCCACGTGTCCCTGACCGAAGCAGTAGAGAACGGGCTTGCTGATCGTGTCTTTGCCGTCGGAAACGCTGTAGACGATCGACTTGCCTTCGCGCGCAACGGTGTAGGTGTAAGGACCGTTGCGAAACGTAAGCTTGCCTTTCGCGGTGACGATGCGGCAGTCAGGCGCGACTTCGAGCGCCTGGGCCATCGGCGTGTTCACCTGCATCGCCTGTTCTTTGTGACACTCGACACAGGCCTTGCTCCCGATGTAACGCAGGCCGCGTGTGTCCGAGTTCGGGCGCCACTCCGAGAAAAAATTCTCCTGCTGCGCCTGACACAGAACGACGAGTCCGAAGATTAAAAAAATTCTACCTGCTCTGCCCCACACCTTCGACGACCTTTATGTATTTGTTGAGCGGTACGTTGGTGATTTTATCCGTGGCTCCGCTGGGCCAGCGAATCTCGATCGAGTCGATCTTCGTCGCCGCGCCGACGCCGAGAATCTCACGCGGATCGTGCGACGAAAGATAACTGCCGCCGCCCGTCCGCAGCCGAGTCCGCTTCACGCCGCCCGCCTGCCACGTAATCACCGCGCCGACCGCAGACGAGTTACTCTTCGTCGCGACGAGATTCAGCCCCGCCCAGTTGTTCTTGTTGCCGCCCTGGTTTCGCAGTAGTAACGGCGGTTCGCCGTTATTCGACGCGAGCACGTCCAGGTCACCGTCGTTATCGAAATCGCCGACAGCCATGCCGCGCCCGGAAAAACTTTTCTTGAAAACCGGCCCCGCCGTCGCGCTCACGTCTTTGAATCCGCGGCCTGTGTTCTCAAACAACAGCAACGGCTCCTTGTGCTGCACGCGCGGAATGCGCGACGCGATCATGTCATCGGGATGGCCGTTGACCAGCAGCAGATCCGGATCGCCATCGTTGTCGTAGTCGAAAAACTTCAACCCCCAACCGCTCAGCAGGTGCGTAGCGGGCGCGATCTCGCCGGGTTGATCCGTGAAGATCAGCTCCTTGTCGTTGTGATAGAGACTGAAGAACTCGTGATCGATGTTCGCGACGAAGAGATCCTGCCAGCCGTCGCCATCGTAGTCGGTCGCATCGACGCCCATTCCCGAACGCGGTCTGCCCGCCTCGCCGTACGCCACGCCGGCAGCCAGCCCGATCTCTTCAAACTTACCGCCGCCCTTGTTGACGAAGAGAAAGTTCGGCATCGTGTCGTTCGCGACAAACAGGTCCATCAGCCCGTCGTTGTTGATGTCGGTCGCCACCGCGCCAAATGATTTGCCCGGATGATCCGCAATGCCCGACTCGCGACTCACGTCCTGAAAAGTGCCGTCGCCCTTGTTGCGGAAGAGACGCGACGGCGTCGGCTTGAACAGACGCGGCACGCAGTAGTAGCGACGCTGCAAAGTCGCATCGGTGCAGAGCGGGTTTTGCGACTTGTCGTAGAAGACGAAGCTCGATACAAACAGATCGAGCTTGCCGTCGTTGTCGAAATCAAACCAGGTGGCGCAGGTGGACCAGCCGGGAGCGGCGACACCGGCTTTGTCGGTCACGTCAGTGAACGTGCCGTTACCGTTGTTGCGATAGAGGATGTTTGGGCCGTAGTTGGTGACGTAGAGATCGACGTTGCCGTCAGCGTCGAAATCTCCGGCGGCGACGCCCATACCGAACTTGCCGCCCTCCACGCCGGCTTTGTCGGTCACGTCGGTGAACGTGCCGTCGTGATTGTTGCGGTAGAGCGCGCTCTTCAGGGGTGTCGGCGGCGTGAAGAAATCGGACGGACCGCTGTTGACGAAATAGATGTCGAGCCAGCCATCGTTGTCGTAGTCGAGAAACGCGCAACCTGCTCCGACAGTCTCGGGCAACTGCCTGTCCGCGGACATCGCGTTGTTGTGAGTCCAGTTGATCTTGCTTGCTTGCGGCGGGACCTCTTCAAAAGTGATCGAGGCCAACAGCGCAACGACTAGGACTACGGCTTTCATGATTAACGAGGATTCGGGTTGGGCGGCAGCACTACGACGCCGTCGGTGCTCGCGCCTTTGGCTTTGAGTTTTTCGACGATGCGCATCTCTTCCTGCGCGCGCGCCGGATCTTTCAATCGAGCGTACAAGAGCGCGAGGTTGTAGTGGGCCTTTGGTTCTTCGGGATCGAGTTTGACGGCAGTCTCCAACTCCTCTTTCGCGCGCGGGTAGTTACGCAGCTTGATGTAACTCGAACCGAGCGCGATGCGCGCGTGCGCGTACGAAGGAAGTTTCTGCACGGCCTTTTCGAACAGGGCGATCGCCTTCGCGTCGTCGTTCTGCTCCTGCGCGACGAGACCGAGATAATAGAAAACTTCCGGCATCGGCGAAGCTGACCGTGCGCTCTTCTCGAGCCACAAGCGCGCCTCGTCATACTTCTTCTCGTTGAGCAACACGTAGCCGAGATGAACTTGCGCCGGCTCGCTCGCCGGCTGGAGCTGAATTACATGACGAAAAGTTTTTTCGGCTTCGAACAGATCGCCTTTCCTGATGAAGGCAATGCCGAGTCCCAGCAGGTACGCCGGATCGTCGGGCCGCAGTTTGAGCGCGTGTTCGAGTGCCGCTTGCGCGGCGTCGGTCATGCCGGCTTGCAGTGCGAAGAGCGCGAACTTGTAGAGAAACTCGGGCGAGTTTGAATTCCCGGAAAGAGTCGCGACGCGCGTCAGGTAGATCGGCACCTCTTTTGTCTCGCCTTTGAGTCGCGAGATCTGCGCGAGGCCGAGCAGCGCGCCGGCGTTATCGAGCTTTCCTTCGAGCGCGCTCAAGTATTGCTCCTCGGCTTCGGCGAGCGAGCCGTTCGCGAGGTAGGCGTCGCCGAGAACGACCTGGTTTTCAGTGTTCGCCGGTTCCAACTGAACGACTTCTTTCAGTTGAACGATTGCTTTGGCGGGCTCCCGTTTTTGAAGGTAAAGATAAGCGAGGTTCGTGCGCGCGCCGATGAATTTCGGATCGGCGTCGATCGCTCGGCTAAACAGCGACTCCGCTTCGCTGAGGCGGCCTTGCTTGGCGCGGATAGTTCCGAGCAGGTTCAGCGCCACAGGCTCGTTCGGTTTTGAGCGTAAGACAAGCGACAGTTCTCTTTCGGCGGCGACGATCTTGTTTTCGAGGATCAGGGTCGCGACTTGCTCGAGACGTTTGACGTCCTGCGCCAGGACTGTTTGCGGTAAAATCAAAGCGAATAAAAGAAAAGCCAATTTTCGCCGACTTGCCATCAATTTCACCCGACTTACCCTCGATTTTCCCTGACTTACTCGGATGACCTGTACTCCTTCTCCTCGACTTTGCCTTGCCCTTCCTTGATCGTGATGATCCGGTTCACGCCGACGTTCGCGATCTTGTCGACAGTGCCGCTGGGCCAACGCACCTGAATCAGATCCACCTTCGTACGTTTCTCTAACCCGAAATGCAATCTCTGGTCGCTTTGCGAGATGTAACTGTCGCCGCTGCGCACCTCGTCAGTCTGCGTCAGATCGCCGGAAACGACCTGCACGCGCGCGCCGATGCCGCTGCGATTACTCTTCACGCCGACCGTCTTGATCAGGATCGAATTATTCGCGTTTCCGCCGTCGTTACGCAACAGTTGCGGCGGGCCGTCGAGATCCGCAATCAACAGATCGACGTCGCCGTCGTTGTCGATGTCGCCGAACGCAACACCGCGGCTCGCGCGAGCCTCGGTCAACAGCGCGCCGAACTCCGCCGACACTTCCGTGAACGTGCCGTCGCGATTGTTCCGGTGCAGCAAACGCGGCTGGCGATAACTCGGCAACTGCGGATAGACGTGGCCGTTCGCGACGAACAGATCGACCCATCCGTCGTTGTCGAAATCGAAAAACTTCGTGCCCCAGGCAACGTACGGCAAACTCACCGCGGCCACTTTCGCCGCGTACGAAACGTCGGTAAAAGAGTTCGGCGCGTCGTTGTGATAGAGGGTGTTGTACTCGTCGGCGAAGTTGGTGACGAAGAGATCGATCTTTCCGTCGTGGTCGTAATCGCCGGCGGTCACGCCCATGCAACCCTGTTCGCTGCCGTTCTCGTTCACCGCCGTTCCGGCGTTGAAACCGATCTCCTTGAACGTGCCGTCGCCGTTGTTGCGGTAATGAAAGTTTGGCGTCGAATCGTTGGCGACAAACAGATCAACCCAGCCGTCGTCGTCGAAGTCGCTCGTCATCACCCCGAGACCGTAGAAGCCCTCTTTGTCGGCGACACCCGCCTGTTGCGAAACGTCGGTGAACGTGCCATTGCCGTTGTTGCGAAAGAGCGAATCGCCGGCGCCCTTCAATCCGCGTGGGCCACACTGCACCGGGATCGATTTGTACTGGCAAGTCTGGCCCTGGCCGAACTCCGGCAGGTGGTCGATGTCGAAGTCGACGTAGTTCGAGACGAAGAGATCGAGATCGCCGTCGTGGTCGTAGTCGAGAAACGCCGCGCCGGTGGTCCAGCGCGGATCGCTGACACCCGCTTTTTGCGTCACGTCCGTGAACGTTCCATTGCCGTTGTTCTTGAATAGACGATCTGGACCGAGACAAGTAATGTAAAGATCTTCGAAGCCGTCGTTGTTGTAATCGCCGACGGCCGCACCCATACCCCAACCGACGTCACTCACGCCCGCCTTCTCTCCGACTTCGGTGAACTTTCCGCCGCCGTCGTTGCGATACAAGTGACTCTTCGTCTTCCCTTTCGACTTCACCAGATCGACTGTTAACGAGTTGACGAGAAAGATGTCGAGGTCGCCGTCATTATCGTAATCGAACATCGCGAGGCCGCCACTCATCGACTCGACGATGTATTTCTTGTCGGGAGACGCGACGTGCCTGAAGGTGATTCCGGCGGCGGCGGTGATGTCGGTGAACTGGACAGGGCCGGATTGCTTCACGACCGTGGTCACCACCTTCTTCTCCTCTTTCACGACCTCTTTTTTGATCTGTTTCTGCTCCTGGACTTGCTGGACGGCATGACTCAGACCGGCGGGAAACGAAAACGAAAGCAGCAGGAGAACGGCGAGCGACAGACGACTCATTAGTTGCCTTTGGCCCGCGCTTTCTCTTTTAGTTCGCGCGAGAGTTCGAGCTGGCTCTCGCCTTCCTGCTTGCGCCCGGCGGCGATGTAAGCGCGGCCCAACTGGTAATGAACGTGGGCCTGGCCGGGTTTGAGTTTCGCCGCGGTCTCGAGATTCTGCACGCTGCCGGGAACGTCGCCCCGCTGTAACAGCGCTTTGCCGAGCTCGTAATAGGCGTCGGCGAAGTCGGGCCGCTCTTTGATCACTTCGCGCATCAGCTTGATGCCGCGCTCACTCTGCTGCTGGGCCAATGTCACGAAGCCGAGGTGATACTTGGCCGTCAGATCATTTGGATTCAACGCCAGCTCGGCTTCAAACTCGCGCGCCGCCAGATCCATCTTGCCGTCTTTCAAATGAATCAGCCCCGCGTAGAAATGGGCCAGCCGCACTTTGTCGTCGAGCTTCAACGCCGTCTGTAACTCCTCGAGCGCCTTCGCCGTATCGCCGCGCTCGTAGTTGGCCTGACTCAGCAGGATGTGCACCTGCGGACTGTCGCCGCCGACGAGCACCATCTGCTCGATCGCGTGGTTGGCGGCTTCAATCTTTCCGTCCTTCAGCAGCGAGAGCGCATATGGATAATAGAGCGCCGCATCCTGGGTCTTCACCGCCACAACGGCTTCCAGCAGCGATACCGCTTTCGCGTAGTTCTCGGTCATGAAATAACTCAAACCGAGTAGCTGCTTGATGCCGATGTTGTTGGGATCGACTTTCAGCTCGTTTTCGAGTGCGGGGATTGCTTCGCGATAGGCTTCGGACTTGTAGTAAGCGAGCCCGAGATTGTAGTTGAGGCCCTGTTGCTGGGGATTCAGTTTGGCGGCGAGCGCAAACTGCGTTGCGGCTTCGCGAAAGTCCTGCTGCTCGGCACGCAGCAGACCGATGCTGTTGTAGGCCGCCGCCGCCACCTTCGAAAACAGCGTCTCGTCCTCTTTCAGTTTCGCCAGCGTCTTCAGATCGAGATCGCTCGAGTCCGCAACGACGCCTTCGGCCTTCACCAATTCCGTCTTGCCGTTCTGCTCGGGCAAACTATGCCCGCTCATGAAAGCGCCGACTTTCTTCTCATCCATCTTGAAGCCCTTCGACTTCAATTCCGACGACGTTTGCAACTCCTTCTCGCCTTCAGGCGTGCGGCCGACTTTGATCAGCGACTGGCCCAGACGATAGTGCGCGGTCGTTACCTGGTAATCGTTATGTTCGAGATTCGGAGTGAGCGCGATGGTCTTCTGCAAGACTTCGATCGCCTGCTGGTGCTTGCCGGCGCCCTGGTACGCCTGGCCCAGGTGAAAATAGGGATCGGGATTGTTCGGCTGTTTGCGTGTCGCCTTCTCGAGCAGCGCGATCGCGTCGTCAAACTTGCGATCCATGATGTAGAGAATGCCCAGATAGTAGTTGGCGAAATACTCGTCGGGGTTGGCGGCCAGCTCGATCTTGAACTCTTCCATCGCGTCCGGCATGCGCGCCGCGCCGTCTTTGTAGAGATACGTCAGGCCGAGGTAGAAGTGGACGCGAGGAAAACGCGGATCGAGCGCGACGGCCGCTTTGAACTCTTCGATCGACTCGGGCAAAAAACCAGTCTCGCGATAAGCGCGGCCCACCAGCACGCGCAACCCGGCGCGATTGCCGAGATGCTGGATCATACCGTCGTACAACTTCTTCGCCCGCGGGAGATCTTTCTTCTTCAGGTACGCGAGGCCGAGCGTGTATTCCGCATCGTAGTCGCCGGGCGAGATCTGGAGAGTGGTCTCGAGCTCGCTCACCGCTTTATCAAACTCACCCATCATGAACCACGTCTTGCCGAGCATGTGGTGAGCGGCAGGGTATCGAGCATCCAATTGGACTGCGCGCTGTAATGCGGCGATCGCTTTGGGATATTGGCCCAGATGAAAGTAGGCAATCGAAAGATCGACGAGAGCGGGCGCCATGTTGAGGATCGAGGTTGCCGATTCCAGTGCCTCGATCGACGCTGTGTAGTTGCCTTGCGCGCTGTAGATGCGGCCGAGTCGCAGATTTGCTTCGGCAATGATGATCTTGTACTCGGCTTCAGCCGCGGCGAAGTTGCCGGCGCGATGATAGTTCTGTGCCGCCTCGTAATGACGGCGAAACAGATCCCCTTGAACCTGAAAAGTAAAAACTGTTAGCAGGAGAGGGAGAAAGGCCGAACGAAGGTACATCGTTACCCCTGACCCAAATAGAACTCCACGAAAAAACTTCGGACGAAGAGCTGAGGGGGATCACTCAGCGCTTCGTCCTTGTTTAGCCTGCGGGCAGTATATCAGAAGGTAAACTTGAGACCGAGTTGGATCTCGCGCGGCGCCTGGGCGGCGTTCAACTGCCCAAACGTCTGGTTGCGAATGTCAGTATCGAAGCCTACAAAGTTTGTGTGGTTGAAGACGTTGAATAACTCAGTGCGGAACTGAATGCCGTACCGCTCCTGAATTCTCCAGTTCTTCGCGATTGAAAAGTCGATGTTGGTGATCGGCGCACCGCGCACCGCACCCTTGCCCAGCGTGCCCATCTGGCCCGGGGCCGGTGTGACGAAAGCTGCCGGGTTGAGATGTAGCCGCTTGTCGTTCGTGTCGAGATAGACAGGCGCACCGGTATAGTTCGGACGTTGGCCGACTGCCGCCGCCGTGCCGATCGTGTTAACGCCGGTGATCAATTCGATCGGGGTCGCGCCGAAGTACGACGCGATACCGTTCACCTGCCAATCGCTCAGCGCCAGATCCGCCGCTTTACCCCAACTCTTGAAGGAGGGCAGCACGTAAACCACGTTGCTGACGAACGTGTGCCGTCGATCGAGGTCCGCGTCGCCCTTGTCAGCGTGGAAGTTGAACGGATCGCTGGTCGTGTTGGTGAATGACGTCAACGCTACGTCGGAGATCGCGTGGCCCCAGGTGTATGCAACCTGGAACGCGATGCGTTTGCTGAAGCGGCGATTGAGCCACAACTGCATGGCGTGATAGCTCGAGTTGCCATTCGACTCGTCGGTATTCAGCAGACCGATGCCGTGCAGCACGCGATTGTCGGCAATCAGTTGTCCCTGGTTCTGGACCACGCCCGTCTTCGGACTGACGACATTCATTCCCGCGCGGGCGATCTGCAACCTGGCGGGATCGCTGCTGCCGTCGCACGCGGTGCCGCGGCAAGCCTGGTTGGGCGGAATGTCGTTGCGGTTCACGTTGCGCCGCCAGATGTGCAAGCCATGGTTGCCGATGTACGAAGCTTCAACGACCGTGTCTTTGAAGAGCTCATGCGAGACGGTCAGGTTCCACTGGTAGCTCTCGGGCGGCCTGAAGTTCGGATCGATAGCCGCGAAGCCGGCGTTCGGATCTACACCCGCCACGTTGTTTTTGAGACCAGGATTGATCGTGTCGAGACTGCGGCAGGTCGGGCAGTTGGCCAAAGTCGTGCCCGCGCCGTTCCAACCGGAACCCGCGCTCACGGTCGTGGTCCACGGTGGATTGCCGGTCAAGCGCAGCAGGTCTTCAATCACGTTCGAGCGGCTCATGTAACGGCCGAAGCCGATGCGCGCCGAGGTCTTGCCGGTGCCGAAGATGTCCCACGCCAGACCCAAGCGGGGCTGCCAGCCTTGTTTGTAGGTATGGACAGTGGCGCGGCCGAGCCCGAGCCCAACCGCTTCTTCCGCCGTAACAAGTCCGGTGTTGAAATCAACGCCGTTATAGAGACTCGGCAGGAAGTTGGAGATTCGATTGTCTGCTTCCCAGGCCGGCGGGAATTGCGAGTAACGCAGACCGAGTGTCAACGTTACGCGCGGGTGAATTTTCCAGGTGTCGTTTGCGTAGAACTCCGTATCGCGCCAGCGGCCATCGGCGATGTCCGTCTTGGCGATCTCAGCGTAGTTCACGAGCACAGTGTCTTTCAACAGCAGGTCCGAAATGCAGTTGTCGGTCTGCAAGCCGCAGCCCTGAATCGTCAACTGTTGGTTGCCGCCGCCCGCGCCGACGCTCGGCTCGTCTTTGAAGTTGTGACTGAACAGACCGCCGAACTTCAGATCGTGCGCTCCGGCGATGTAGGAGAAGTCGTCTTTCCAAATGTAGAGGTCTTCGCGATTGTGCCACGGCGCCTGGTGCCAGATGTTGGCGTAACCACCCGCGCCCCAGAAGAGCGACGGCGACGTGCCGCCAATCGTGTCGTCGTGCGGGAAGACCGTCGGGAACTTCGAAGCGATCTCGGATTGCAGCGCTTCGGTGCCTGGGTTAGTAGTGATGATGATGTCGTTGCCGGCGACCGAGAATTGAAACTCGTTCACGGCCTTCGACGATAGGGTGTTCGACAGCTTCACCGCGAAGCTGTGGCTCGGCTGACTCCAGTCAGACGAGAGAGTCGGATATGGAGAGTCGCCCCAGAAATTTCCGGACGCTCCAATGTGGGTCCACTTTTCGTTGATGTAGCGAACCATCAGATTCATCTTGTCGGTGATCGTGATGTCGCCACGAATAAGATCCTGTCGCGTGTTGATGGGCTGAAGCTGAGAAGTCGCCCAGTCGCCGATGCCCGGTCCGGTTGGATCCGGGAAGAGCTTCACTAACGCGAGACCAGCGGGGCTGAGCAGGTTCGTCGGAATCTTGTTGCCTGGGAAGCAGCCGGGATCGACCGGGTTCGGGCCGACGTTGGCTGCGTTCTGCACGTTACAAGTCAGGCCGGGAAGGTGCGGCAGACTCGGAACGAAGGCCTTTTGCCCATTCGGCAATGTGATTTCGACTTGCGGCGTCGTCAGGTTCGGAATAAGACGGCCACCGAACGATCTGGACGCGCTAAAGTCGCCGAGCTTTTCCGCGGCTGTCGGCACGTTCGCTGTAAGCACCTGGCCCCGACGCTCGCGACGCCACTCTTCCGACCAGAAGAAAAAGACGCGGTTCTTGATGATCGGTCCGTTGAAGTTGCCGCCGAAGTTGTTGTACTTCAACTTCGGTTTCGGCTGGCCCGCGCGATTGATGAAGAACGGGGTTGCGTTGAGCGAATCGTGGCGGAAGAACTCAAAAGCGCTGCCGTGGAAGTCGTTCGATCCGCCTTTAGTGATCAGGTTGACTACCGCGCCCTGCGCCTGGCCAAACTCCGCGCTGAAGCTGTTGCGCTCAACACGAAACTCTTGAATCGAATCGATTGATGGGAAAACGAGCAGCGTGCGGTTCGAACCGACGTCCATGTTGTTGACGCCGTCAACCGTCCACAAGTTCGAGTTTGACTGGTTGCCGTTGACTGACATGTCAACGCCGGAGTTGAGTCCGGTTCCGCGAGTGGCGAACGCGCCGCCCGCGCCGGCCTGCGTCACCGGTGATACGCCGGGCACCATCAACGCGAGCTGTGCGTAGTTGCGGCCGTTGAGCGGCAACTCGGTAACCTGCTTCTCCGAGATCAGACTGCTCACTTCACCGCTGCGCGTTTCGACTGGCGCGGTCTCGCTCGTGATCGTGACAGTCTCAGTGACTTGTCCGACCTGGAGATCGAGATTGACTGTCTTGTTTTCGTTGACGTGCAGATCGACGGCCGTGATGACGGTCTTCTTGAATCCGGCGGGCCCGGTGCTCACGGTATACAAACCGGCGGGCAAACTCGGCACGTTAAAAAAGCCGTCGTCGTTGGCGGTTACGGTGCGCGATGCGCCAGTCTTGTCTTCGACGATGGTTACTTCAGCTTTCGGCACGGCGGCGCCTTGCGGATCTCGCACCGTGCCAGTGATGTTTCCAGTGGTGCTAGACTGGGCATGTACGCTGACAAATAGACCAATGCTCAGCAGGAATAGTAGCGCCTGCAATCCGAACCTCTTCGACATACCCACACCTCCTCAAAACTCTGGTTGCGAATGTGAACTTCCGATTATCGGTACAGCTACGACGCGCGATCCGAACCACCGAATGATGCCGAATAACTCAAACGATCCAGGCTACAGCTTTAGAGTGTTACTTTGTTGTAGAGGCTGGCAAAAGTTTTTAATACTAATCGGAACGGATGTCAAGAAAATTTTGGGCGGATCTCAGCCCGGCGACAGTTTATTTTTGAGAGCCGGACTTTGTTCGCAGCCCCAACAAATACCGGGGCTTCACGAGGCTCAGCGCGCCCATCAGCGTCGGCTCCATTTGGAATAGGCCCCGGATGAACACAGATGCAGACAGATCGATCCGTGTTTATCCGTGGCAGACCGAGTGTCAGAACTGAAGGAGCTTCAGGTCAAGGAGACTGACGCGAACTTACTCGCGAGCACCAGACTCAGCGCGCCCATCAACGTCGGCTCAGGACCGAGCGTTGACGCGATGATCCTCGTCGAGGGCAGACCGCGACAGATCGTCGCCTCGACCGTGGTCTTGATGTCCTCGGCGATGACCGGCCACGACCGTACGATGGGACCGCCGACGATAACTGCTTCGGGCGCCAGCCCACGGATCAGGTTAGCGATGCCGATGCCGAGATAGTTCGCCGTTTCTTTCAACGCGGTGCGCGCCGCGCCATCGCTGCGCAACGCGAGATCGATCAGGTCGCCAAACGCGATGTCCGAGCCGCCGTTCAGTCCGCGCGAAAGATTCTTGTAGCGCGCGAGAGCCGATCGTTCCGAAGCAAACGCTTCCCAACATTCACGACTTCCCGACGCACAGGCGACCGGAGCGCCCTGTCCGATCGTCATGTGACCAAACTCACCTGCTGCCCCATTCTCACCACGATAGACCTGCCCGTCGAAAACGATTCCCGTGCCGACGCCGTCCTCGACGAGTACGAGAATGAAGTCGCGCACTTCGCGAATCTCGGGACGGCCGAACCAGAGCTCTGCCTGCGCGGCGGCGTTCGCGTCGTTGTCCATCGTGACCGGCAAGCCGGTGCCGTCGCCGATCTCTTTCGCGAGCGGCAGGTCACGCCAGTTGAAGGTCGGCACAAACAACTCCGTGCCGTCGGGATTGACGAGACCGGGCAGACTGACGCCGATTCCTTCGATCGTTCCGTTGTTTCTTCTGATTAAGCGGCGGGCGCGGTCGATGATGCGCTTGGTGGTCTCTTCGGCGTCGGGATGCGTTTCAAACTTCTCTTCCTGCAAAACGCGGCCGGCAAGGTCGCTGGTCGCAACGATCGTTCGCGTCGTGCCGACGTCGACGCCGATGGCCACGGCATCGGCGGTACGAAGCGACAGCAGTATCGGCGGGCGGCCTCCGGTTGATTCGCCGCTTACTTCTTCGATGAGACCATCGACGCGCAGTTCCTCGACGATCAGCGAGACGGTCGAGCGCTGCAAAGCAGTTTCGTGAGCTATCTCCGCCCGCGAGATCGGTCCGCGCTCGCGGACGTAGTTCAGCACGATCTGTCGATTGATGTCGCGAATCGTGTTGGATCGCGCGACATTGGCTTTTTTAAGATCGATTCGTCGCATCCTGCCTCGCTGGCTGACCCGAGAGCATAATTCATCTGTCAAATCTCTGCCATCCGCAGCTTACTTGAGCTATACTGCTCCGCAAAAATTGGGAGGTCTGCCATGATCGTTGGCGGCAAAAGCTCGTTGGCTGGAATCCCCCTCCTATTGTTCCTCGCTGTACCCATTTTCGCGCAGAGCTCCACGCCGGGCCCACCGCCCATCGATCGTCGTATGAACACGGATCGTATTCGCCAGCAGGAGCAGAGCAGCCGCGAGTGGCAGTTGCGAAACTTTGGTAACGAGTCCACCGCCGTCAAAGACAAAAGACAACTTCAGGCGTTGATGGAGCAGACCGAGGAAGACTTCACTCGCATCCTGACGCTGCACAACGAAATCGCCCGTTTCCTCCAGGGCACCAAACCGATCAATTACCACTTCGTCTCCGACGCGAGCGCTGAAATCAAAAAGCGCGCGAGCCGTTTGCAGTCGACGCTCGGCCTGCGACAACTGCCCACCGAGACTCCCGTCGTCGAGAAGGAGGAAGCGGTCGACGACACTCAGATGAAAGACGCGCTGGTGAGGCTCTGCAAACAGATCAGGAACTTCGTCACTAATCCAGTCATCGAGAACCCGAGCACGGTTGACGCGCAACAGCTAAGCAACGCGCGGCGCGATCTGGAGAGCGTGATTCAACTCAGCGGGAACCTGAAAAAAGAGGCGGCGAAGCTCGACAGGAATTAATTGCAGCTCGACAAGAACTAGCTAGTGGGTCGCAGCGACGGCGAGGCTTGCGCCTGCGCGGGTGGCGTTCTCACAAACACGATCGGCTCAGACGCGGTAACTCCCTTTCCTTCCGTCACAGTAATCGATTGGTTTGGTTTTAGATCCGAAATTCGATCCCTCTGACCGCCGGGCCACGCGATTTCCACGCTCAACGTAACCCCTTCTTCGGGCTTGCCCAGTCCAAAAGTCAACGGCAACTCCGACTGCGAACAGTAACTCGAGCCGGTGCGCACCATCGCGAAGACCGTCCTTCCTTTCGACGTCTTCACCAGAACCTTTGCGCCGATGCCGTCGCGGTTTGCTCTCGCGCCCGCCGTGCGCACACGCAGCAGATCGTTCTGGTTCGCGTTGTCATTGCGCAGCAGACGAGCCGGGCCATTGTTCGTGGTGATCAGCAGATCGAGATCGCCGTCGTTGTCGTAATCGCCGTACGCGGCGCCGCGCCCGACAATCGCCCGATTCAAGGCGCGCCCGAGTTTCGCCGTCACCTCTTCAAACTTCTTGCGCCCCTTGTTCATAAAAAGATGCGGCGGCTGCGCGTACTTCACCGTCGGCTGCACAACCGCGATGTCGTCGGAGACGTGGCCGTTGGCGGCGAAGATGTCGAGCAATCCGTCGAGATTGTAGTCAAAGAAGAAGCACGCGAAGGTCAGAGACTGTGCCGACATCTTGCCGATGCCTGACGCGGGCGCATCGTCGGTGAACAGGCCGGAGCCGTCGTTGTGATAGAGCGCGATGCTTTCGTTGGTGAAGTTGCCGATGACGACGCTTTGGCGACCCGAGCCGTCGTAATCGGCCGCATCAACACCCATGCCCGCGCGCGGGGTGCCGGCTTCGCTGAACGCGACGCCGGCGATCACTGCATTGTCAGTGAACGTGCCGTTGTGGTTGTTACGATAAAGCTTGTTCGGCTGGGTGTCGTTCGCGACGAAGAGATCGAGCCAGCCGTCTTCGTCGTAGTCGAGCAGCGCAACGCCGAGTGTCTTGCCCGCGGGATCGTTCAGCCCTGCCTGCGCGGTGACGTTTTCGAACGTTCCGTTCCCGCGATTGTGATAGAGCGTCGGCGCTTGGCCTTTGTAGGTCTGCGGCGTGCAGTACGACTTGTTCTTTCCGTCGAGCGTGCAGGTTTGATCCGTTTGCACGCTCCACTCGACGTAGTTGCCGACGAAGAGATCGAGCTTGCCATCGTTGTCGTAGTCGAACCAGGCGGCGCTGGTGGAAAAGCCGGGGTCGCCGACGCCGGCGCGCGCCGTAACGTCCGCGAATTTTCCGCCGCTCAGATTGCGGAAGAGATGATTGGGGCCGACGCAGGTGACGTAGATGTCGTCGTTGCCGTCGTTGTCGTAATCAGCGACGGCGACGCCGATGCCGTACATCTCGACGCCAAGACCGGCTTGCTGCGTGACGTCGGTAAACGTACCGTCCTTGTTGTTGTGATAAAGCGCGGGGAACGAGCGGCGTTTCTTGTTTTCGGGCCAGTCCATCGAGTTGACGAGGAGGATGTCCTGCCAGCCGTCGTTGTCGTAATCGAGAAACGCGCCGCCCGAGCCGATCGTTTCGGGAAGATACTTTTTGCCGAAGGCGCCGCTGTTGTGTTTGAAGCGAATGCCGGCTTCGGCGGTGACGTCGGTGAACTCGATCGCGCCGGACGGGCGCGGTGGTGTCGGACTCGGTGATGGCGAAGCGGCAGCAACCTCAGTGGACGACTGAGGTTGTTGAGTCACGGTGGCCGGAGTCTTACAGGCACACAGCAAAGCCACATAAGCTACTAAAATTAGGATTTCGAAATTTTTCATGTGGCGGGTGATTCTTGGGTCGTCACCGGACGGCGGGATTCCAACCAGGTTTCGATCAGCATCGCCGTTGGCCCGACGATGAAAAGCGCGTACAGCGGCGCGTAGATCACCTGGTTCAGCCGCAACAGAAACTCCGCGAACGCCACGAAGAACACGACGACGCACTGCCACGCCTTCGATCGCACTGTCGTCTTGGGATCGGTGATCATGAAGAACACAAACAACTGGTACATGGGTCCGGTGATCGGCGCGATTTCCGCGCGCCACGGCTGGCTGGTGATATAGCTGCGCAGAAACGCGAACAGGAAGAACGACACGACGTACGTGAAGCTGATGTGAAAACGTTTCGCGCGCCAGATGATGATCGAGCCGAGAATCCAAATCACCAGCATGGGCCAGAGAAAGTTACCCCACTGCACGCTCAGCACCGCCACTGTCTCCGGCGCGAGCAGCAACAGCGCGCAGATGCCGAAGTTTGAAGGGTTCCAAAGATGCCGGTCCTTCACCCGCAGCACGTACTTCGACATGATCGAAAGCACGCTGCACAACGCGTATGGCCAGAACGCGGGCGAGCGAAGGAGTATGCCGACGCTGATGCCGGTGATGTATCCGCTCGCCAGGTTCAACCACTTGCCGTAAAAGATCCGTCCCAGCACGAGCTCCGTCACGATTGCGGCGATGATCGCCAGCGATGTTCTTTCGTAACTCTCGAGAAAGCCGTAGAAGAGATGTCCCACCAGCAGGATGAAGGTGATGAAGAGCGGCGCGATGTAACGATTGTCGACACGTAGCTTCATGCCGACTCCTTGAGCTTGTAGGTCTGTCCGGCTGAAGGTTTGTCGATCGTTTCCGTTTTTCCTGACGGCCAGCGTATCTCGGCTTTCTCAAGCCGCGGGTTCTTGCCGAGACCGAAGTGCAGGCGCCGCTGGTTCTGCGAACAGAAACCGTTTCCGCCGGTCACCTGCTGCACCTGCTCGCGGCCGTCCCAGAACAGGCGCACTTCCGCGCCGATCGCGCTGCGATTGCTCGCCGTACCTTCGAGCTCGAAATCGATCCACTTGTTTTCGGGCGCGACCGTGTTCTTGTAAACCAGCAATGGTCCCCTCTGATTCGCCACCACCACGTCGAGCACGCCGCGATTCCACAGATCGACGAGAGCAACTGAGCGCCCATCGTAAACGTCGCCGACGCCGACCGCCTGCGCCACGTTAACAAACTTTCCGGTGCCGTCGTTGAGCCAGACTTTTTTCTGCTGGTAACCAGACAAACTCCGGCCATCCATCGCGGGCCAGTGAGCGGCATCGGAGATGATCGTCGAGTTGCCGCCGGCGATCTTCGAGAAGTCATACCAGTAGTTCATCTTTCGATCGGCGGAGACGTAACCGTTCACGAGGTAGAGATCGAGCGTGCCGTCGTTGTTCAGATCGCCAAACTGCGCGCCGAAACTCCAGCCGCCAATCTCAACGTCCATCGCCCGCGCCAGGTTGTCAAACTGAAGCTGATCGCCGGCGGTCCCTTCGCGCGGCACCCAAAGATTGTTGCCCTGAATCAGCACGCCCTCTTCGGAAATATTCGAAACGTAGATCGAATACCTGCCCTGGTTGAGAACGTCGCCCATCGAGGCGTTCATGCCGCTCTTCGGCGAGAAGCCGACGCCGGTCTGTTTGCCGGCTTCGCGAAATCGCTTGCCGTCGTTAAAGAAGAGTTCGGAGATGCCGTAGTCGTTGGCGATGAAGAGATCGGGATAGCCGGAGCCGCGCAGGTCAGCGGCGGCAGCGGCGAGCGCCCATCTTCGCGTGTCGATCCCGAGCTTCTCGCTGACCTCTTCAAACTGCCCGTCGCCGAGATTGTGGAAGAGATACTTGCGACCGCCGTTGCGCGCGTACTCGAAACTCTCCGGCATCATCTTCGTTGTCTTCAGGTGCCAGAGATCGACGTCTTCCGAGTAGTAGCCGCCGAGAAACAGGTCGAGACGCCCGTCGCGATCGTAGTCGAACCAGATCGCCGTGTTGGCGTTGACCCATGCGGGCAGTTTTGCTTTGTCCGTCACGCGCGTGAAGCTGCGTCCGGCGTCGTTATGAAAGAGCTCGGGCTTGCCCCACTTGTACAGGAAAAGATCTTCGTAACCGTCGTTGTCGTAATCGCCCCAGACCGCGCCCATCGAAACGCCGGTGCCCGGCTGGTTCACGTCCGCGATGCCCAACTGCGCCGCCACGTCCGTGAACGACCCGTCTTTCATGTTTTTGAACAGCGCGTTCTTACTTGCCTCGCCGCTGTTCGTCACGTAGATGTCGGCCCATCCGTCCCGATCGAAATCGACGATCGACACAGCCGCGCCCATCGACGCAACCTGCGGCATGATGTGATCGAGCTGGTGATCGAGTGTCGGCGCCTGGTGCGTGAACTGGATGTGCGACGCCTGCGACACCTCCTGCAGGTAAAAACCGTAGCGGCCGATCGCGGTGTTTGCGTCGAGCGTGGTGTCTGCCCTCTCACCGTGCGTGCGAAAGCGTTTCAACGCCAGTGGCACAGCGAGCAGCATCACGAAAATCACGGCGAGCACTATTCTGGCCGTAGTGCGACCCTTCATCGGTTCTGCGGCGACCTCATTGCGTTTTGAAAAATGTCTGCCGTCACGTAGCGCGTGTGATAATTCTGCCAGTCTGACGGAAAACGACGGTACACCGATTCATCTTCGAGCCGTCCCGGCGGGGTGTCGTAAAGATTTTTCGCGTGATATGGCAAAGGCAGCACCGTCTTCGAGAATGTCGAATTGTAATCGCCGTCCTTGATCCAGCCGTCGCCAACGATGACGTAATCGCGAACCCAGCCGTCGGGGGGCGGGGCCGGCGCCGCGAAGCGAAACGACATCTCGTCACCAGCATTCATGATCACATAACGATCGTCGGCGCGCAGCAACAACTCGCGCACGTCACCAAATCGCGTGTAATAGCCAATCAAGTCGCGCCAGATCTGTTTCGAGCTCGAAAGACGATTGTAGTCTGGTGTTTCAGGAGACGAAGCGTTCGCCTGATTGATGACAGAATAACCGCGATAGTGTAGATCCGCCACCTCCGGATTCAGCTCCGTGATCTTTGGCGTTGCCCCGGAAGCAGCAACAGTCCATTCGAGCAAGTCCCAGTAAACCTCAAGATTTGTGCGTAGACGAAGCTTGTGCGGGACGCCGGATTTGAAAACATTCGTCAGATCAAACAGGCATATCTTCTTTCTGCCGGCTGGAAAACCAAGGTTTGGTTTTGCCACTTCCCAACCGCCCTGGCCATCGGGAACTTCCATGCTCAAGGCCTTCGCCTGTTCCTGTTGTCCCTGGCTGACGGCAACGTTGATTGACGAATCCGTCGGATGCATCCAGCCGTGTGCGATCAGGTACAGCGGTTTGTCCGTGGGCACGTCATTCCCGAGATCGACTTCAACATAGTGATCTCTCGTGACGCCCTGATACCTTCCACGACCAAACGTGTCGAGATAATTCCCGTCGAGCTTGTTGACTACGTTGGTAACGTCCAGGCCCTTGTCGTCGACCGCGGAGACGATCGCGCGCGGCGTCGAAACCGTGGTGATCGCGGGTTTCGGCTGCGGAATAACAAAGCGCTCGTCGACGAAGATGTCGGTTCCAGCAGGGTGATCGACGACTTTCAAGCTGAGTTGATCGTAATAATACGTTTCCCAAAGCTCAGCGGTGATTCGCAGATCGTAATACCCATCGCGCGGCACGAGTTGATCGTGACTGATCTTGTACCATTCCTCTGTTGCTTCGACGTGTGCGGTTCCCAGCGTATTGATGCGCAGACCGATCGCTGAGCTCCACGGCACCGCGTCTTTCACGAATTCCATCTGCTTGCCGTTATAAGCAAAGAGAAATGGACACGAACCTTTCAGACGCTGCTCGGCCAGGACGGCTTGATCGGCTTGAACTTCAAACTCCGCGTTGACTGAACCGTTGGGCCAGACAACTCTGATTACATCGGCAGTCGCTTGATCGCCGAGACCGAAGTGAAGCAGCGGCCCGGCAATCGGTTGCTTTTGCACGAGTAAGCCGGAGCGAATCTCCATCTCACCGCCGACGCCGAACGGGTTGATGCGCTGATCGCCAACCGCGCTGGCGGCGCGCGGCCGAACAACTTGCCAGTGGTAGTTCTTTGCTGTGTGATTAATTGCCTGAACCGGTTGGCCCGCGCTATCCAATCCTAAGAGATCAAGTTTCCCGTCGCCATTCACATCCGCAACGTCGAAGATTCGCACGCGCACGGGCTCAATGGGAGGAAATAGCGGTTCCTCGCCCATCAAGGTAATATCAGACCCTCTCAACAAATCCATCGCGCCGTTATTGTCGACATCGGCCACAAGAATGTTGATGGCGTCTCGAGTAACACTGGTGGTGACGTCTTGTTGCTCCCATGCCGATCCATGATCTTTGTCGGACAGCCGCGTGATCTTTCCATCACTCCGCAGCGTCACGAGATCCAAAATGCTGTCGTTAGTGATCTCAGCCATGGCAATCGCGCGCAACGTCGGAAAGTTCGCGGGTGTGGCGCGTTCCGTGAACTGCCCCTGCCGTTCATTGGTAAAAACGTGCAGCACTCCGGCGCTATCCACCATGGCGGCATCGGGATCGCCATCTCCATCGAGATCACCCCACGCAAAATCAACGATTTTGATCGAACCAGGAAAAGGATTCATTTCGTTGAAAGTGCCGTCGCCGTTGTTGCGCAAGATCTGGGGTTGTGACCATGCAAGTACAATGTCGAGGTCGCCGTCCGCTTCGATGTCGGCCGCCCACGCGCCGGAGTAGTTTCCATTGAGAACCGCAGGTGGGAGCTTCGTCGCCGGCGTCACGTCAGTAAAAGTTGAAGGGTTGTCCTGCCGAAACAGACGAACACCACCAGCACCGGCGAGCACCAGATCAGTTTTGAAATCGTAATTGAAGTCCGTTGCCAGGATGGCGTGACTTGCAGGCGGAACATTGTCCGCCCCGCCGGGAAACGAAAGCCGTGTGCCATTTGCCAAACGAACTTCGCGTGCAGTCGCCGTAATTACTATTGGCGTACCCTCGCCGGTCAACGAGATCGCTCCAACCCAATCCGCCTTATCCGTGGCCCAACCGAGTAGCTCAGGTTTGAATTCAACGCCGATGTCGGGCATAGCGGCTTTAAAAACAGGCGTCTCCAATCGCAAAAAGTGCGTCAACGGCACTGCTTCTTCACCCGGCGGCGGCTTGATGGCTGCGAGGTCGCGCCGGTAGTCAGGGACGCGCAGCAGCACGTTGCGCAGGAAACTCGTGCGCGTTGCGGCTTCGCGCAAGTCGCCTCTATGAGCTGCCTCGGCCACGGCACTCATTTGTTGTTGCACTTCCGGAGGCCAGTCGTGAGATCTCGGCACCATCTTCGCGATGGCCGAGCCGAGCGTCGTTTCGTCGTTTTGTTTCGCGGCGACGCGAGCGAGCTCGACGAGTGCAGCGACGTTGCCGGGTTGGGCCACGAGAATGTCGCGCATTAGATTCTGAAACTCGTCTTCGTTCCCTTCGCGTTCCAGCTCTTCGGCAAGTTTGTAAGTAGCGACTAGGTTCTTCGGGTTCAGGTCCACTGACTTGCGCAGCGCGGTGATCGCTTCAGCCGACTTGCCGCGACTACTTTCGAGCAGGCCGATCAGGTAGTAGATGTCGCTGTTGTCGCCGGCGAGATTGCGCGCACGCTCGAAACGCTCGGCAGCCGTGTCGTAGTTGCGCTGTCGCAGCGCCAGCAGTCCCCAGTTGGCCCAACCCGCAGGCTCAGCGGGCGCGAGCTGCGTGAATTGCGCCAGCTTCGCTTCCGCCTGAACGTCGTGACCGACTTGCAGCGCCGCCAGCCCGATGTAGAACGTGCGCACCAGCTCGTTGTACTCGGGAGACGACTTCGACGGCAGCGTGGCGCCCGGGCGACACCCGCTCCAGAAGAGAACTGCTACGAGAATCGGGATCGTTATAATCTGCGGTTGACATTGAAAAGTTCGCATTTATAGTCGAGGCAATTATGCAGAGTTTCAAAACCGGCGCTTTACTTCTGGTCTGCTTTCTTTCCGCGTCATTAATAAAGCCAACATCCATCAATCGTCAAAACGTCGCGCCGAAACCGAGCGCGCGCGAAGACGCTTATCGCGCTAACAACCTGGGCGTCGCGCTGCTGGAGCAGTTCAAGTATAAAGAGGCGGCCGATGCCTTCAAACGAGCGTTGCAACTCGATCCGAAGCTCGCGTTGGCGCGCATCAATTTAGGTATCGCGCTTTTCAACCTGCCCGATTTGCCGGCAGCGCAACGCGAGCTGCAAGCGGCGGCCACCGCGGCTCCGTCCGCGCCGCAGCCGCCGTACGTGCTCGGGCTCGCGGCAAAGAGTCAAAACAAAGCCGAAGAAGCGATCGCGTTCTTTCAGAAAGTGCTGCGCATCGACGTGAACGACGTGGGCGCAAACGTAAATCTGGGCCAGCTCTACGCGCAACAGCGCAAGTACACGGACGCGATCGCCGTGTTGCGCACCGCGGTCGCCGCCGAGCCCTACAACGCGACCGCGCTTTACAACCTGGGCACCGCGTTGCTGCGCGGCGGTCAAAGAGACGAAGGACAGAAAGTCATCGCACAGTTTCAGGAACTACGTCAACGCGGCAGCGGCACAACCCTCGGCACGAACTATCTCGAACAGGGTCGCTACGCGGAAGCGATCGCCTCGACGGGCGCTGAGCCGGAGCTGGTCGATAAGAATGTTCCGGCGGTAGTTTTCACGGATGTCTCGTCGACGGCATCGCCGGCACGCGGCGATTGGCCCGCTATGAATCTGCCTCTCGAACAGATGATAGGCGCGGTGTTGCTCTTCGACTTTGATAGCGACGGTGATCTCGATCTGCTCGAGGTCGCCGGTAACAAACAACGGTTGGCACGCAACGACGGCGGCAAGTTTGTCGACGTCACGTCGCAAGCGGGCACGCTGGGGAAAGCGGCGACGGGCTTAGCCAGCGCAGCAGTCACGGGCGATTACGACAACGACGGCAAGCCCGATCTTCTGGTCGTTCGCAGCAGCGGGATCATGCTCTATCACAACGACGGTAACGGCAGCTTCTCGGATATGACTGCGGCCGCAAAAGTGATGGGAAATCCGATCCCTTCACGAGCCGCTGCGTTTGTCGATGTCGATCACGACGGCGACCTGGACATCTTCATTCCCGGCAACGTGCTCTTGCGCAACAACGGCGACGGCACGTTCAGCGATCAGACCGCGGCGGCGAAACTAGACGAGAAAATTGAGGCTAATGCGGTGGTGCCGACAGACTTCGACAATCGCCGCGACGTCGATCTGCTGGTCGCGTCGAACGAGAAGATTTCGCTGTGGCGCAACATGCGCGATGGCACGTTTCGCGACGTGGCACAGGAGACCGGACTCGGCGCGATCAAAGGCGCCACGAGTGTCGCCGCCGGCGACGTCAACAAGGATGGATTCACTGATTTTTATTTCGCGAAAGGTGCGGATGGTTTCCTGGCCTTGAGCGACGGCAAGGAGCATTTTCAGATCACACCTGCGCCGGGCGAGAGCGCTGCGGCGCAGTTCATCGATTACGACAACGATGGACTGCTGGATCTTGTTTCGATCGCCGGAAACAAGTTGCGCGTGCTGCGCAACCTTGGCGATTCGTGGAGCGATGTTACCAACAAAGCGGCGCCCGAAATCTCCACGCTTGCACCTCCATTCGCACGCATGCTGGCGGCCGCAGATATCGACGGTGATGGAGACACCGACCTGATTTTCGGACATACCGGCGGCGGTCTGCGCGTGCTGCGCAACGACGGTGGTAACGCAAACCATTCGCTGCGCGTGTCGCTCGCCGCGAAGGTGAGTAATCGCAGCGCGACTGGAGCGAAGGTGGAGATTCGCGCGGGCAGTCTCGCGCAGAAGCTCGAAACGTATTCCGCCTTTCCCGCGCCGGCGCCTGCCGATCTGGTCTTTGGTCTCGGCAAACGCGCGAGTGTCGATGCGGTACGCGTGCTGTGGCCGGCGGGAATCGTGCAGGCGGAAACTGAAATCGCAGCGAGCAGCAAATCCGCGCTCGCCATCTCGCTGACGGAGCTCGATCGCAAACCGTCGTCGTGCCCGTATCTGTACGTTTGGAACGGCGAGCGGTTTGTGTTTGTCACTGATTTCATGGGCGGCGGCGAGATGGGCCACCTCGACGCGCCCGGCAGCTTCAACACGCCCGA
>JBKPPP010000156.1:0-10594 GCA_046733615.1 Acidobacteriota bacterium
TCGGCGTCACGTCGGGTGACCACGCCTTTGAGCTTCATCTTTTGACCGCTGGCAATCGTGCGCGAGCCAGCCGGATTAGTCGTATCTTGAGCCAGGACAGGGGAGGCCGAGAAGACTAGCAGGCAGAGAGTAACCACTGCCGGGGCAAACATTTTATGTTTAGTGAATACCATCGATTTATCTCCTTGTAGCTTTTGCGATGTGGCGCGCCCGTTTAACGCGCCTTCTTCATGCTTGTAGCGAGCTAACGCCACTCGCCTCCCGCTCCACTAAATTTGCGGATGACATCTCTTAAGACTAACTCGGAGTTAAGTCAATAGGCTCCACCATTCTTCATCGAATCACCACTTTATCGCAATGAAGCTTTGCGTTTGTAGTTTCAGGTCTCGCGAAAACTACACGGAAAAATCACCTGATTCCAACTGCTCTTTGATAAACGCAAGGAATCTTTCGGCATCGGCGCCGTCGATTACGCGGTGATCGAAACTCAGGGCAAAATAGGCCATCCAGCGGATCCCGATGAAATCGTCGCCGTCAGCCGTAGTCAAGACTTTGGCCCGTTTTTCGATTTTTCCGATGCCGAGAATGGCCAGTTGCGGCTGGTTGATGATTGGCGTGCCGAATAGACCACCAAATACGCCCGGGTTGGTAATCGTGAACGTGCCGCCGGTAACTTCGTCCGGCTTGAGCTGCTTGGTCCTGGCCCGATCGGCGAGATCGTTGGCGGCGCGGGCCAGCCCGGAGATGCTCAGATCGTCGGCGCGTTTGATCACAGGGACAATCAGGCCCCAGTCGAGGGCCACGGCCATGCCGAGGTTGATGTCCTGCTTGTAGATGATCTGTTCGCCACTCACCTGCGCGTTGAAGATGGGAAACTTGCGCAGGCCCTTGTTCACCGCTTCGAAGATAAACGGCATGAAGGTGAGCTTGGTGCCGGTGCGCTCGTAGAAACTGTCGCGATGCTGGTCGCGGAGTTTCGCGATGCGCGTCATGTCGATCTCGTAGACCGTGGTGACGTGGGCCGAAGTGCGACGAGACAGGACCATGTGGTCGGCGATCTTCTTGCGCATCACGCTCATCTGCTCGACGCGATCGCCCATCTGCGGTTTTGGTGGCGGCGGCGCCTGGATTTCCTGCGGCGCGGCTGTGCTTGTGGGCTCCTCGGCTCGACGCGGCGGCGGCGCCTGTGGCGGCGCAGCAGTTGGCGCGGTTGAGGTCGGCGCGCCGGATTCAATGAAGCTCAGGATGTCGTTTTTGGTGACGCGGCCGCTGAGACCGGTGCCTTCGAGTTTAGAAATGTCGACGCCGTGTTCCTGCGCGATCTTACGGACCAGCGGGCTCGATTTTGTGCGGCGCAGATCTTCGACTGTCGCGTCGGCGGCGGGCTTCGTTTGCACCGGCGCTGATGGCGGCGGCGGAGCGGGCGTGGGTGGCGGTGTTGGCTTCGCCGCAACTGGTGGCGGAGCGGGCGGAGCGGGTGCTGGTGGCGGTGGAGGCTCAGTTGGTTTGGCTTCTTGAGGCGGAGATTTAACGGCTGAAGCAGAACCATCTCCGTCCAAAACCGCGACCACCGTGTTCACTTCAACAGTATCGCCTTCGTTGAATTTTATCTCCGTCAACGTGCCGGCCGCGGGCGACGGAATCTCGGCGTCAACCTTGTCGGTCGAGATCTCAAACAAAGGCTCGTCGCGCTCGACGCGTTCGCCGACCTTCTTCAGCCACTTTGTAATCGTCCCCTCCGCGATGGACTCACCCATCTGCGGCATCACCACTTCAGTGCTCATCTCGTCTCCGTCTCTCTAACAATCAATAAGCAGCAAGCTTGCGTGCCGCGTCCACCACGTCTTTCGTTTGCGGCAGATAGTAATCTTCCAGCGGGGGCGAATAGGGAACAGGCGTATCGAGCGAAGCCACGCGCACGAGCGGCGCGTCGAGCCATTCGAACGCTTCTTCCGCCAGTGTGGCCGCGATCTCGCCGCCGATGCCGCCTGTTCGCGACGCCTCGTGCAACACGATCGCTTTGCTGGTCTTCTTCACACTCGCGAGTATCGTTGGCTTATCGAGCGGGGCCAGCGTGCGCAGATCGATGACTTCGATATCGAGCCCTTCCTTTTCCAGTTCTTCAGCGGCATCGAGCGCCGTCAGGACCATCGCGCCAAACGTGATGATCGTCAGGTCGCGACCGGCACGCGCCACACGCGCCTTGCCGATCTGGACGATGTAATCGTCGGCCGGCAGCTCTTCACGCAAACGCGGGAGGCGATAAAGCTTCTTGTGCTCGAAGAAGAGCACCGGGTCGGGATCGCGAATCGCCGCTTTGATCAGGCCTTTCGCGTCGTAGGCCGTCGCCGGTTCGACGATCTTGAGTCCGGCAGTGTTGAGGAAAAACGATTCCGCGTTCAGCGAGTGAAACGGGCCTGCACGCACGCCCGAGCCGCATGGGCCACGAAAGACAGCGGGCAGCCCGGCGCCCCAGCGATACCGGCACTTCGCGGCGTAATTGGTGAGCAGATCGAAGCCGGCGGAAATGAAGTCGATAAACTGAAACTCAGCTACGGGCCGCATGCCCATCAAGGCCGCGCCACACGCCGCGCCGACGATCGCGGCTTCCGAGATCGGCGTGTCGATCACGCGTCCTTTTCCAAACTCATCGATCAACCCGTCGGTGACTTTGAACGCACCACCGTACGCGCCCACGTCTTCGCCGATCACGAAAACCGCCGGGTCTCGCTCCATCTCTTCCCAAATCCCCTGGCGGATCGCCTCGACGAGCGTCGCCTGTCCCCCGCGCTCCGGCCGCGCCGATTTGTGTTCCTTTTTTACACTCGTTGACATCGTCTTTTAGTTAGGCCACAGATTCACACGGACAAACACAGATCAGAAGACCGTCGCCGGTGAGTCGCCGCGTAGTTCTGACCGCGCTCTCGAATGTTTGCGATGCTCCAGCCATCGTCTTTGTCTGATCTGTGTTCGTCCGTGTTCATGCGTGGCTAAGTTGAAACTAAGGTTCCAGTACTTTGGGCCGGAAGGCCGGCGGCACGATCGTGTTGTCGAAGACGTTGTAGGCAGCCTGCTCCGCATCGGGCATCGGCGACGACTCAGCCCACGCGCAGTCTTCATCGATCTCGCGCGTGACCTCCGCGGTGATGTCGTCGAGCTGCTGTTTGGCGACACCGTTTTCAAGCAAATACTTTTCAAACCGATCGACGGGATCGTTGTTCTTCTCCCACCACTCGATCTCGCCCGCCGCAACGTAACGCTGATCGTCGTGCTCGGCGTGACCCTTGCGACGATACGTCTTCGCCTCGATCAGCACCGCGCCATTTCCACGGCGCGCGTAATCCGCCGCCATTTTCATCACTTCATAACAGGCGATCACGTCGTTGCCGTCGACGATGTGCGCTGGAATGCCGTAACCGGCCGCCTTCTCCGCCAGATCTCGCACGGCTGTTTGCAAACTGGTCGGCGTCGAATAGGCATACTGGTTGTGCTCGGCGACGACGATCAGCGGCAGCCGCTGCACCGCCGCGAAATTCAGTCCTTCGTGAAACGCGCCCGTGCTCATGCCGCCGTCGCCAATGTACGCCACGGCGACAAACTTCTTCTCTTGCAAACGCCCGCCGAGCAGGATCCCGGTCATCACCGGGATCATGTCGCCGAGATGCGAGATCGGACCGATGAAGCCCTTCTGCATATCGCCGAAATGGATGTTGAGATCGCGGCCGCCTGACGGCCCCCAGGCTTTGGCCATGTACTGCGCGAAGATCTCGCGCGGCCTGATTCCCTTCACGAGCACCGCGCCCAGGTCGCGAATCAACGGCGTGATGAAATCCTCCGGCCGCAACGCGTAAGCGGTGCCGACCGCGGTCGCCTCCTGGCCCAACGAGCGAAACACCCCGCCGACGACTTTCGTCTGCCGGTACAGATTGACCAACCGCTCTTCGACAAGACGTGTCAGCTTCAGGTAGCGATAGAGCTCGAGTAGCTGCTCGGGCATGAGCGTGGTTTCCGTGGTGCACGACAGTGGCTCACCGTTCGCCGATTTGCGCGGGCCGTACTTCGTGCTCACGCGCATTTGAAAACGCGGCCGCGCCACGCGCCTCCGGCGGCGCTTTCCATCTTTCCGCTCTGCGTTGTTGTTGTTTGCCTCACTCATGCGCTAGATGTGCACCGCCAGATCGTGAACGCCTTCGGCCGCTTCCATTACCGCTTCGGAGACCGTCGGATGCGCGTGCATCGTGCGGCCCAACTCATCCGCCGTCGACTCGAGCTGCATTGCCACGCACGCTTCGGCAATCAACTCCGTCGCGTGCGGACCGATGATGTGCACGCCAAGAATCTCGTCGTACTTCTTCTCGCTGACGACCTTCACGAAACCCTCTTCCTCGCCGATGATGCGCGCTTTGCCGGAAGCGGAGAATGGAAAACGTCCGACCTTCACGTCGTAACCCTGCTCTTTGGCTTTCGCTTCGGTCAGCCCAACGGAGGCAATCTCGGGATCGCAGTAGGTGCAGTTTGGCACGAGCCGCAGATTGATCGGGCGCACATCTTTTCGGCCCGCCATGTGCTCGACAGCGACGATGCCCTCTTTCGACGCGAGGTGGGCAAGCAGCGGCGTCGGCACGACATCGCCGATCGCGTACACACCTTTCTCGCCGGTCTGCTGAAACTCATCGACTTGAATAAAACCACGATCGACTTTGATCTTCGTGCCTTCGAGACCGAGTCCCTGTGTGTAAGGCATGCGCCCGACGGCTACCAGCAGCATCTCCGCTTCCAGCGTCACCGCCTCGCCTTTGCCGTTCTTGCCGCTGACTTTCACGCCGGTCGCGGTCTTTTCCATCTTCTCGAGCTTCGTATCGAGCACCGACTTGATCCCGCGTTTGCGAAAACTGCGTTCGAGCTCTTTCGAAACTTCTTCGTCTTCCAACGGCACCAGCCGCGGCAACAGCTCGACAATCGTCGTCTCCGCCCCGAAACGTGAATAGACCGAAGCAAACTCAACGCCGACCGCGCCCGATCCCATCACGATCAGCGACTTCGGCACATCCTTCAATTCCAGAATGTGATCGCTGTTGACGACCTGCTTGCCGTCCGTTTCAAAGCCGGGAATGGGCCGCACCACCGACCCGGTCGCGATGATGATGTTTCGCGTCTGGATCGTCTGCTTCTTGCCTTCCGCGTCAGTAATTTCGACTTTGCCCGGCAACGCCAGCTTGCCCGTGCCCTTGAAGACCGTGACCTTGTTTTTCTTCATCAAATACTCGATGCCCTTCACGTTCTTCGTCACAACTTTGTCTTTGCGCTTCTGGACGTCGGCGAAAGCGAGCTGAATCCCCGAAGCCTGCACGCCGAAATCCCCCGCGTGCTGCATCTGCTCGAAGACGTGGGCCGACATCAACATCTGCTTCGTCGGAATGCACCCGCGAAGCGTGCAGGTGCCGCCGAGACGGGTATCTTTTTCAACGATCGCAGTCTTCAGGCCCAACTGGCCGGCGCGTATGGCGGCTACGTAACCTCCGGGGCCGCTGCCTATAATCGTCACGTCAAACTGTTCGGTTGCCAATTTAGTCCGAATCCCCTCTTAGACCAATAATCAGTGTGGAAAGACCGGGCATTATAATCGTTCGGCAGCCCCTAACAAAACGACACTACTGAGGACCAGACATGAAGCACACGGAAGGATTTCTAAACCTCGTGAACGACGCCAAAAGCCGTGTTCGCGAAGTGAGCGTGGCGGAAACGCAGCAGCGCCTGCGGGAGAACGATCAGGCAAAACTCGTCGACGTGCGTGAAGACAACGAATGGGAGGCGGCCCACGCGGCCGGCGCGATTCACCTCGGCAAAGGAATCATTGAACGCGACATTGAAACCACCGTCCCTGACAAAAACGCCGAGCTGATTCTTTACTGCGGCGGCGGGTACCGATCCGCCCTCGCGGCCGACGCGCTTCAGAAGATGGGTTACACCAACGTCTTCTCGATGGCGGGCGGGTGGAAAGCGTGGAAAGAGTCAGGCGCTGAGATAGAAGAATAAAAAGGGCGTGCCCACGAGGAGCACGCCCTGTCGAAGTAATTAGAGCTCTGAGTTTAGAACTCGAAGCGAGCCGCCAACTGCACTTGCCGCTCACGGAACAAGGTACTGTCAGCGCCGGTGGTGTTGCGGAACGGCGCGTTGAAGTTCAGCGCCGTGCCGGAGATGTTGTACAGCGTCGATTGCACAGTCGTCACTTGCGTGCGGTTGAAAACGTTGAAGCCTTCCACGAGAAACTCCAGCTTCGTGTTTTCAGTGATGCTGAACCGGCGTGAAAGCCGCGCATCCACGTACCAGATATTCGGCTGCTTGAAGAAGTTGCGCGGCACCAGCGCAAACCTGTTGGCGCCACCCGAACCATTCGCGCCACCGCCTGGAGTCGAGCAGTCAGGCGTTGCGTTCGCAGTTCCGCAAGCAGAACCAAACCCGAAGCTGCTCGGCGCGATGCTGCCACCGATGTTACCGGTGAAGCGCTGGCCGGAGAACGCGTTCAGGATTGGCGCAATGGTCCAACCATTGAAGATGGCCTTCGCCGCACCGTCGTTGAACGGATTCGGACTGTACACAACGCTCGCCACAAATTTCTGTCGGCGATCGAAGTTCGACAATCCCTGCTCGCCGCTCTGGTTGAATGCGTTGAACGGCACGTTGTTCGTGGTAAAGGTCGTCGAGGTCTGGCCGCTGTCAGAAGCGCGCGACAACGTGTAGTTGGTCTGGAACTGCAATCCGCTCGTCAGACGACGGTTGGCTTGCAAGACCAGCGCGTGATACTTCGAAAACACGTCGCTGCGGATTTCCGTAAGCTGCGCAAAGCGAGTGTCTGGTCTCGGTCCGACAAAAATCGGAGTCAAATACGTCTGGCCTGCGAACGGGCCACCATTGACGGTAAGAGCTACCAGGCGGCGCGCCTGCGGCAGGTTCGTGTCGACGAAGTTCGGCAACGAGTTACCGAAGCTTCCGAGATACGACGCGGAAACGATCGTGTTTCTCATGATCTCGCGCTCGAAGATGAAGTCCCACTGATGAATCTGCGGCAGTTGGAAATCATTATCGAAGTACTGAATCGCACCAACCGGCGGGTTGGTTGCGGGCAGCAAGTTCGGATAGATCGGCAACAGCGTGCAGTTGTCCGAATTCAGCGGCGGATTCGCTTGCGTACAAGCCGCCGGTAGGTTCGTGCCGCTGGCCGAGTACTGGCGCTGCGCGCGATCGGTGCCGACGCCGGTGTTGACCAGCGCGTTGTAGACGGTCGAGTTGATCACGCGGCCGTAGTACAGACCCCAGCCGCCACGAAGACTGGTCTTGCCATCGCCGGTCAGGTCGTAGGCAAAACCGATGCGCGGTCCGAAGTTGTTCTTGTCGCTGACTCGATTGCCGGTCTGCGGCAGCAGCGGATTGACGTTAACCGGGTCCGGATTCTTCTGGTACTCATAGCGCAGGCCCAGGTTCAGAGTGAATCTGGGAGTCACGCGCCAGTCGTCCTGGATGAAGTAGTTGAAGTCGGTGGTCTTCATCGTGATGCCGAGAACACCGAAGCCCTGGTTGAATGCACCCGCGTAGCACTTGCCGGCACGACGGAACACGCCAGTCGATTGAGCAGTGACGCACAGGCCGAGGTTCGGACTGCTAACAGTCGGAGTCAGAGCGCGAATCGAACCGTTGGTAACGAAATTAGTGTAGTCGATGATGAAGTCTGAGATGCCGGTGCCGCCGGTGTAGTTAAACTCACCACCGAGGAAACGCAGGTTGTTGATGTCGTCTTTGACGAAGTTCACGTCGCCGCCGAACTTCACCGTGTGATTGCCGTTGGTCAACGTGATTGTGTCGGCAAACTGCCATCTCTTTTCATCAGGAAACGCCGCACGCTCAAGGAAGTCCGGCATACCGAAGGAAAGTCCGTTCTGGATGAAGGTCTGCGGTGAACGACCGTTGGGAGCATTGGTCGGCTCGCCGGGGATCGGCGGCTGGCTGAACTGCGTTTCCTTGTCGCGGCCCCACTGCATACGAAACTCGTTCAGGAAGGTCGGCGAGATGGTCGAAGCCAGCTTCACGTTGACCGCATCGATCTGAACGAAGTCGTCGCCGAAGTTGTCGACCGCGCGCGTGTTGGTCGCCTGCGTCTGAACGCCGGCGGGTGATTCCCAACGCAAGCGGTTATAGCTCACCGTCAGCGTGTTTTTGTCGTTGATTATCCAGTCAAGCTTGGGCAGGAACAGCTTCTGATCGCCGGTGCGCGGAACCGGACCGGAAAGGGTCTGGAGGAAACCCAGCGCATTGTCGATCTGACCGGAGGTAAGACCACGCCCGATGAGCGTGTTCCTGGTCGCGGTGCTCAGATTCAGGAAGCTGCTGCTGGAAAAGATCGCCAGGCCCGGGAAGTTTCGTTTTTGCTGATCGTAGCTGAAGAAGAAGAACGCTTTGTCTTTGACGATTGGGCCACCGATTGTGCCGCCAAACTGGTGGCGCACGTCTTTCGGCTTGTAACCGACCGGCGTGAAGACGCCGTTGACCAGTTCGGTGCGAGTCGCCAGTGGGTTGCGGGCGCCCCACTTGTTGTTGCGCTGGTAGTAGAACGCGCCACCGTGAAACTCGTTGGTGCCGCTCTTGGTGATCGCGTTGACCACGCCGCCGGCGGAACGTCCGTACTCGGCCGAGTAGCTCGACGTGTTCACCTGGAACTCGCGAATGGCTGCCTGGCTGATCGAGTAGCTGATGCGCGTGCGGCCGCGCTCTTCGGCGAAGAACGCCTGGTTGTTGTCGCCGCCGTCGATCGTGTTGTTGTTGAGCAGACCGGAGATGCCGCGGAAGCTGATCAAGCCGAACGTGCCGTCAGGTACGGCGCCCGGCGTCAGCAGCGCGAAGTTAGACCAGCGGCGGCCGTTGATTGGCAGCTCGTTGATCGAAGTCTGGTTGATGTTGCTGGAGAAGTCCTGTTGCGTGGTGTTGATGACCGGCGCTTCAGCACTGACGTCAACCGTTCCGGTCACGGGCCCGACCGAGAGCGCGACTTCGAGGGGCGTCTCGCGGCCGACCTCGACGATCACGTTCTCCTGAGTCATCGGACTGAAGCCCGCGGAGTTCACTGTGACTGAGTATTTACCCGGCTTGAGGTTCGCAACTTTGAAACGTCCGGTGTCGTCGGTTGTGGCCGAGTCCTCCTTATTCGTTTCGATATTTTTGACCGTGACCGCGGCGCCCGGCACGACCTCTTTGTTTGGATTTGTAACAACGCCGCCTATGGCGCCGGTGGTCGTCGACTGCGCAAAAGCAATAGCGCTTAGAGCGAACACCATTAGGCATACGAAAGAGAGCCTTACAATTTTCGACATAACGGGGAACTCCTTAGGCAATCAGTTAACTTTCCACGTGCGTCAGCCTTGCGGCCCGCACTCCATCTTTAGCCGGTTTTGAGAGTACCTGATTCAAACTCAAGTTTAGGAAAGGCGAATGGTTAACTAAGCAAGACGCGACTTCTATCACGCTTGGCTCGCTTTCCGCAAGTGTAAGTTATGATTGAAGCTATTAAATCTTCGTGACATGAAGTGAAGCCGGACTAAAGGCAACGCACACGCGTCCGTTTTTATCGCGCGTGAAATTCGCAAGCCCCGTGCCGGATAGCAAACAGCCCCACGCCGCCGGACGAAGACGATTTACTTCAATAGTTAACTAACTCACCGTCAACTTACTTCGCTAAACCTTCGCTTAACCCTTAGTCAAGATTTTGGATTTATCGGAAAATCAGGAGAACAGGTCGCTCGATGGAGCCCTCGTCCTACACTCTCTCGACTATCATCGCGATGCCCTGACCGCCACCGATACACGCCGTCGCCAGCCCGTAACGTGCTTTGCGGCGATGCAGCTCGTGCAGCAGCGTCAGGACGAGACGCGTGCCGGTCGCTCCCAGCGGGTGACCAAGCGCGATCGCGCCGCCGTTGACGTTTGTCCGGGAGCGATCAAGTTGCAATTCACTCTCAACCGCCAGGTACTGTGCGGCAAAAGCCTCGTTTACCTCGACGAGATCGATGTCGCTGAGCGACAGTCCCGCTTTTGCGAGCGCCGCGCGTGTCGCCGGCACCGGGCCGATGCCCATGATCTCCGGCTCAACGCCGGCGTAAGCCCAACTGACGATCCGGCCCATCGGCGTGAGATCGCGTCCTTTGACAAAAGCCTCGTTGGCAATCACCAACGCCGCCGCGCCGTCGACGATTCCCGACGCGTTTCCGGCCGTGACAAATCCATCCTTCGCGAAGGCGGGTTTCAGTTTCGCGAGTCCTTCGAGCGTAGTTTCGGGACGCGGATGATCGTCCGTCTCGACAAGAGTGCTGCCCTTCCGCGACTTCACTTCCACCGGGACAATCTCTTCCGCAAAAACGCCCGCGTCGGTGGCGCGTTTCGCTTCCTGTTGCGAGCGCAGCGCGTACTCGTCCTGCTTCTCACGCGAGATCTCAAACTTGCGCGCGAGGTTCTCCGCCGTTCCGGCCATGGGCACATTGCAGTAAGTATCCAGCAACGCGACCATCAAACTGTCTTCCAGTTTGCCCTGGCCCAACGCGAAGCCGGA
>JBKPPP010000157.1:0-8963 GCA_046733615.1 Acidobacteriota bacterium
GGCGATCGCGTTCGTGCCATACTTCGCGCGCTACGCGTATGAGGTCTTTGTTGCTCCGAAGCGGACGCACCCGAGCGTGGCGGCGCTCTCCGCGGAAGAGATTCTGGACTTCGCCGCCGTGCTGAGAGACGTGGCTGTAAGGTACGACAATCTCTGGCAGCTTCCGTTTCCTTACGTGATGCCGCTGCACCAGGCGCCGGCCGACGGCGGCGACTACAGTGGCTTTCATTTTCATATCGAGTTTCACCCGCCGTTGCGCAAACCCGATCTGCTGAAATTTCTTGCTGGACCCGAGATCGGAGGCGGCAATTTTCTGAGCGACACTTCCCCCGAGGACAAAGCGGCTGAGCTGCGAGCGCAACCCAGCGTTCACTACAAAGAGTCGTCGAAATGAGAGACGAAAGCGCGCGCGACATTCGGAAGCTGCTTCAACCCGTGCGGCGGTTGCACGAACTGATTCGCCTGTCGGTGATCGATGCCTGTGAACGCGCCACCACGAGCGAGCTCGCAACAGTGGTCAGCGAACAGGAAGGCGATACGATCTTCGAGCTCGATCGTGTCAGCGAAGAGTTGTTGGTGGATTTCTTCGAACGCGAAGTGGCGCCGCACGCGCCGCTGCTGCTCATCGCCGAAGGGTTGAGTGAGGGTCAGATCGTTCTGCCGCGCGGCGCGCGCGAAGCCGATGTCGTGTGGCGGATCATCGTGGATCCGATCGACGGCACGCGGGGTTTGATGTATCAGAAACGCAGCGGCTGGATACTCACGGGTGTCGCGCCAAATCGTGGCCCAGAGACCGGATTGCAGGACATCGAGCTGGCCGTGCAAACTGAGATACCCTTGCGTAAGCAACATCTTTCGGACGTGCTGTGGGCCTTTCGCGGCGAGGGATTTCATGCTGAAAGATTCAATCGCTTGACCGGAGAGCACGAGTCGCTGACTTTACATCCGTCAACCGCGAGTGACATCGCACAGGGCTACTCGCAGGTGGTTCGATTCTTTCCGGGAGTGCGAGACGTGCTGGCTGCGATCGACGATGAGATAGTGCGGGGCGCACTCGGCCCGGCGCAGCCTGGCAAAGCGCAGTGCTTCGAAGATCAGTACACGTCGACCGCCGGACAACTTTACGAGTTGATTGCCGGGCACGATCGTTTCACCGCGGATCTGAGAGCGCAGTTCGAGCGAGTGACTGCCGAACGCGGACTGCCGAAGCTGCTGTGTTGTCATCCTTACGATCTGTGCACAGAGCTGATCGCGCGTGAGGCGGGTGTGATTGTGACTGGTGTTGACGGCGGTGCGCTCGATGCGCGACTGGCGGTTGAACCGGACGTGAGTTGGATCGGATACGCAAACCAACGCATTCGCGCAAGCATTGAACCTCTCTTACAAGCGGCGCTCGAGAAGCGCGGATTACTCGACAGGATTGAATGATGTATCGCGTCGTTCACGGGGATCCGACCCAAACGCCGGACACACAAGATTTCCTCGACCTTATCAACAATCCCGACGCTCATCCGCTTCCTTGGGTTAGCGACGTGTTCGACGCGAAAACAGATTTAATCGTCAGTCGCGCTCCCGGTCGGCTCGACGTGATGGGCGGAATTGCTGATTACTCCGGCTCGCATGTGCTGGAGTTTCCCATTGCGGAAGCGACGTTCGCCGCGGTGCAACTGAGGAAGGACCGCCGGCTGCACGTCACGACGCTGTTGGAAGATGAGCCGCACAATGACGCTTTCTCATTGCCGTTGCGACGCCTTGATGGATTCAGCGACTATGAAGCGGCGCGTGAGTTTTTTCAGCGGAACCGTTGGATTGCGTACGTTGCCGGTGTGTTCCTGGTCCTTGCACGCGAACTGGAGGTGAAGTTCGAATCTGGCGCGAATATTCTGATCTCGTCGCGAGTGCCGCCGGGAAAAGGCGTGAGCTCGTCAGCCGCTTTGGAAGTCGCGGTGATGCAGGCCGTCGTGAAGGCTTTCGACCTCACCATCAAAGCACGCGACATTGCACTGCTCTGTCAAAAAGTAGAGAACCTGGTCGTCGGCGCACCGTGCGGTGTGATGGATCAGATGACGGCCGTATTTGGCGAGCAGGGACGGCTGCTGTCGTTGCTCTGCCAACCGGCTAAGCTGAAGCGCATGATCACACTCCCGGACGATCTGATGCTCTGGGGTGTCGATTCCGGAATACGTCACTCCGTCGGCGGCGCACGCTACGGTTCGGTGCGCGCGGGTGCATTTATGGGTTTACGGATCATCGGCCGTAACAAAGAATACCTGGCGAACATCACGCCGGCGGAGTTTGAGAAAAAGTATCTCGCGAAACTGCCCGAGCGCATGTCTGGCGCCGAGTTCCTGGCGCGTTACAAAAAGACCACGGATCCGGTAACGTCGGTCGACCCGAAAAGACAATATAGGATCAGGATGCCAACCGCGCATCCGATCTATGAGAATGCGCGAGTTCAGCGTTTCGTAAAGCTGCTTCACCGGTGTGAAGCCGGCGGCGCTTCCGAACGCCTCTGCAAGGAGCTAGGTGAACTGATGTACGCGTCGCATCAAAGTTACACTGCGTTGCGCCTGGGTTGCGCGGGAACTGATCTGCTGGTCAAGCTGGTGCGTCGAGAAGGACCCGCCAAGGGGCTGTTTGGCGCGAAGATCACGGGCGGCGGCAGCGGGGGAACAGTGGCCGTGCTCGGGCGAAAAACAGCAGGCACGGCCATCAAACGAGTCGCCGCAGCTTACGCCAGAGCGACGGGCCACCGGCCATTGATCTTCAACGGCTCTTCGTCCGGTAGCCTCGCATTCGATCATCTGCGGCTGCGGTCCTCCTAAACTCTGCTATGATAATTTCACTTCATCACGTGAACGTCACCGTGCCGCCGGAACTGGAAGAGGCAGCGAAGGAGTTTTACGGCGCGGTGCTCGGACTACAACGAGTTCCAAAACCGCCAGGCTCGCGACCGAGCGGCGCCTGGTACCAGATCGGCGCGAACCAATTGCATCTGTCGGTTGAAACTCAAACGGGCGCGCCGCTCAGCTCACGTCATATCTGCTTTGTGGTTGCGGATCTGAGAGCAGCGGAAACGAGATTTCGCCAGGCAGGCGTGGAGATCATTCCCGATCCTCGCCCAGCCGAGGGAACCTCACGATTCTACGTACGCGATCCCGGCGGCAACATGCTGGAGATCGCCGAAACTTAAAGGAGTTCACCCCATGAGCACTCCGAATACAAAAAGCATTGCCGTCGCTATGTCAGGCGGAGGTCACCGCGCGACACTCTTCGTGCTGGGCGCATTGATGTACCTCGTCGATGCGAGAGCCAATGCAGACGTCACCTCGATCGCTTCTGTTTCCGGCGGCTCGCTTACGAATGGTTTGGTGGGCCAGAACCTCAACTTCAGACAGACCGACAGCCACGAGTTTCGCGCTCGCGTGGCCGCGCCGCTCGCAACGCAGATCGCGAAGAAGGGAACACTCTTCGCTCCGCTCTTCACCAAGGTCTACGTTGCCGTCCTGATAGTGACCGGTCTCCTGGTTATCTTGATTCCGGCAATCGTGCCCGCGCCGTGGTACGTCCGCATCCTCGTGTTCTTCGCCGGCACGATGGTGTGGGGCTGGATACTCGCAGTCAGAGGTCGTTTGTGTGCTCGGGCATTTAACGAAACGTTGTTTTCACCGGGCGGGCGCACAACAAGACTGGCGGACATCAAGAAAGCCGACCTGGACCACGTGATTTGCTCTACTGAATTTCGCTCCGCCGAGCAGGTTTACTTCGGGGGCGATTTTGTCTACAGCTTTGCTTTGGGACATGGCGTTCCCGCTGACCTCGCGCTTGCGAAGGCCGTTCAGGCTTCGGCAGCATTTCCCGGCGGCTTTCCGCCGTCGACTCTGCCAACCAAACATCACAGATTTGAGGGCGCGCCACCGCCGAGCGCCGGCGGTCCTCCTTCGCCTCCCGCAGAAATGGTGCTGACGGACGGTGGTGTTTACGACAACATGGGTGAGCAGTGGGCGCGCGGTTTCGCCGAGCGAATGAGACGCTGCCAGCCGCTGGCGCAGGGACGGATTCCGCCGAACCAACTGATCGTCGTCAACGCGTCGGCGCGGATACCGTGGAATCCTTTTCGCCGCCGGCTAATTCCTTTGGTGGGCGAGCTGATGGCGCTGCTGCGTGTCAACGACATCCTCTACATCAACACGACCAACGTGCGCCGGCAGGTTATCGTCGACAGTTTCAACCCGGCCGATCCAACGAAGGCGGCCGCGCTTCCGAGTGTGCTGGTGCAGATCGCGCAGAGCCCGTTTCGCGTGGCGAGTGCGTTCGCGACGAGTCAATCATCCGTTGGCGATCGCGCGCGAGAGGTGTTGCAGTTCCTACAGAGCGGTGGGCCGAGCAAAGATGAGTGGTCGAAGATCGCAAGTGACAACTCAACCGTCGCGACGTCGCTCAGTAAGTTCGGCGCCGAAGTCACCGCCCGCCTGATCTACCAGGGCTACGTCGTAACGATGTGCAACCTGCGAGTTTTGTTTGGCCTGGACTTCCCGCTGTTTCCGGAAGCGCTATCGATCGAGCGCTTCCGTGCGTTGATCTCGTCCTGAGTCTTACGGCAATTTGGTTGGCGCGGTCTCACCGTCGATCAATTTCGTGACGCCGGCGGACAGGGTTTTGTCGTCCAGCACGTAGAACAGACCGCCGCGGCCGTTTTGGCTGCTGCTACAGTTCGGGCCCGAGAGCGAGCCTTGCTGGTTCATGTCTCCGAAGATCACGTAGTGATGACTGCCGGAAGTTGAAACACCAATCTTGGCATGGTTGAAGTTGGGACCGGGGCCACCCGCCAAGCCCATCTCCTGCCCATCCCACTCGCCGGACGTCGCAATCTCCACTGCTCCCGGTTTCTCGAGCGAGTCGCTCCAGCATTTGATCCTGGTCGTCTTAGTCGTCGTGGGAATTTTCGGCGCGGCCCACCACGTTGCGGTGCGCAGCGAAACTCCGCCCAGAGTCGCGGAGACCATCTGCCACGCCGGAACAGTCAGCTTCGACGGTTTCGAGATCAGTTTCACGCCGGACGACAGCGTGAACTCCAGCCGGTCGTCGCTCTTTGATTTCACTCCCAGACTCTTGACCAGCTCCTGCACGTCTGACGGGCCGCCGTTGCTCACGATCTGCATGTTGTCAGGATCGGTGACGACGCTCGCGTTCTGTAGCGCCTTCAGTACCTCTACGACATCCTGCTTCTTGAGCTTCAGCGCAAAGAAGTGCTGGCTGACCATCACATTGTCGTCGTCAATGCAGCCCAACGTGTTGCCGTCTTTCGTGCGTGGATGCTTCTTACTGCCGGCGGACGGCCAGGAAGGTGTCGTGACCTGCATGACAAAGCCGTTGCCGCTGTCGTTCCAGACCAGCATGCCTTTCGAGTGACCCCACGGCGCGCCGCACGAGTCACCCGAACAACCGGGGATCTTCGGATCCTGGTAAAACTGATCGTTCCAGATCAGGTAGTGAAACGAACCGTTGTAGACCTGTTCGAACGTCGCGCCGATCGGATCGGTCGCTGTGTTGCCGGCGCAGCCTTTGCCCTGCTTGAGTGTCGAGGATTCGCTGCTCGCGAAGACGTATTGCTGACCGACCTTGTAATTTTCAACGGTGCCGCCAAACGGGCAGGCTCGCTTGGCGCCGCCGCAATCCGGAAACTTCGAAGCATTCAGTTTGAAGACGAACCACCAGTCGACTGGCTTGCCATGAGCCAACAGGGGCACTGGCGTAGACGCGGCAGGCTCCGGCGTCGGGACAGCGATGGTGCGATGAATCGTTGACGCGGGAAGAAAAGCGACGCAGACGAGGACGACCGCTATTCGTTTTATCAATAGGCTTCTCATTGAGGGGTCTCCTTTCGGTGTGGACCTCAGCGGGTTGGAGAAACGGAGAAGGCCAAGCTACGGCTTGACTCGTTGAATGCTAGTGATAAGACCTGCCCTGGGAACGGTGTGGAACTAGCTGCTGGATTTCAACAGGATATTCTGAACAGTAAGCAGGCTGACTCCACTGAAGAGTCAGCAGTGTAACGGCAATACTCTGTCGTTTGAGAGTTCGCCTGTCAAGATTTTTTTGGAAAAAATTATTGCTTTTCGCTGGACGGGATGACTATTATCGTGAAGGCATTTGCGGCAAGACGATCCCAAAACAAACACCGCTCTTGCGAGTTTTTAGTCTCAGTAGTTCTCAACCCCAACTCCCTTAACTCGCTCGCTTACGATTTTCTGTTTTCGAACGGTGACAATATGAAAAATCTAACTCTACTCCTCCTTGTGTCGATCTCTATCCTGTTTGCGACTATCGCCCAGGGCCAGACGCCCCCTGCCCAGGCGCGCAACTTCCAGATCAACGAAACTCACACCGGCTCCATCACCACTGATCACCTGACACCGCCGCTGAGGCAGCGCTGGGCCGTCAATTTCGGCCGCAACATCTCTTATCCGCTGATTGCTGATGGAAAGGTTTTCGTCACCGTCTCGAATACCACCGGCGTCGGCACGACTCTCTTCGCGCTCGACGCCACAAACGGCGCGACTGTTTGGTCCTTCGACCTCGGCGGACAGGCGCCCTGGTCCGCGTCCTGTTATGAAAATGGTCGCGTGTTTTCGATCACCGACAGGGGTTTGTTACGCGCGTTTGATGCGGTAAACGGCGCTGTGATTTGGACTCGCCAACTTACCGGACAGTCTTCGTTCTCGGCGCCTCCGAGTGTTTACCAGGGTGTGATCTACACGAGTGGCGCGGGATCGGGCGGCACTGTCTACGCAGTCGACGCCGGATCGGGCGTCGTGCTTTGGACCAAGTCGGTAATGAATGGCGATAAGAGTTCTCCGGCAGTAACGAACGACGGCGTGTACGTCTCGTATTCGTGTCCGAACGTCTACAAGCTGGATCCAACAACTGGCGCGGAGATTTGGCACTACGCGCCCGGTTGTTCGGGTGGTGGCGGCAAAACACCGGCGCTGCACAACGGGCGACTTTACGTGCGCGATTTCTCCGATACGATCTTCGACAGCCAGACGGGAACCGTCATCGGGAATTTCAATGCGAAGAACACGCCCGCCTTTTCCGGCAACCGAGGCTTCTTCCTCAACGGTCCGCATTCGTTCGGCACCTTCGGCACACTCCAGGCCAAAGACGTGAACACGAACCAGATTCTCTGGAGCTTCGCGGGCGACGGGTTCTTGCAATCGGCGGTGCTGGTTGTGAACGACTATGTTTACGTCGGCTCATCGCTCGGGAAATTGTATGCGGTCAATGCGGCGACTGGGCAACAGGCCTGGGTCACCACGGTGGGAACCGGCATACCTTATGTCGACGAGCAGAATCTTTCGCAACCGCTGACTAGTTTTGCGGCAGGCGAAGGTTTGTTGGTAGTTCCCGCCGCCACAAAGCTCGTGGCGTACGAAGGCGACACGGCGCCGCCGACAGTCACCTTCGGCAACCCAACACCCGCAGCGAATGCCGCTGGTTGGAACAACACGGCAGTCGATGTTTCGTTCACGACCGCTGACGATCTCTCGGGCGTGCAATCGTCCAATCCGGCGAGCCCGTTGCACTTCACTTCGGAGGGAGCAAGCCAGACTCAGGACGTGACCGTGACGGATAACGCGGGGAACAGCGCGACATACACGTCGCCCATCGTCAGCATCGACTTCACCAATCCATCGACCGCGATCATGATTCCGGGAATAAGTCAGACGCAGGAGTGGTTCAACAGTTCGGTCCCCGTGACGCTGAGTAGTTCCGACAACCTCTCGGGAGTCGCCGGCACTTTCTACAGTGTCAACGGTGGTTCGGCGCAGGCTTATTCCGGCACGTTCACCTTATCGGGCGACGGTGTTTACAACATTGAGTTCTGGAGCGCGGACGTGGCCGGCAACACGGAAGCGCATCAAACGCGCATTGTGAGAATTGACTCGACTGCTCCGGTAACTCAGGCGTCTGCGTCCGGCACGCTCGGAACTAACGGTTGGTATCGGAGCGCAGTGCAAGTTTCGCTTAGTGCTGCTGACAATTTGTCGGGAGTGCAAGGCACGTTCTACCGCATTGACGGTGGCGCGGCGCAGAGTTATGGCGGCGCTTTCTCCGTCTCGAGTTTGGGCGAGCACACGGTGGAGTATTGGAGCGTCGACAATCTTGGCAACACGGAAGCAACGCACACGCTGGCTATCAAGATCGATGATGGGGCGCCGGTTGTCACCGCGTCGGCGAATCCAGCAACTGCGTCAAAAAGGCCGCAGCCAGTTACTGTCACGATCTCGGGAAGTGCGACCGACGGCGTGAGCGGAATCGGCAGCGCCAGCTTCAACGTGATCGACGAATACGGCGTGACGCAACCGAGCGGCGCGGTCACAGTGCAGGCAAACGGAAGCTACTCGTTCACGCTGAGCTTGCCCGCGACAAGGCAAGGTAACGACAAAGATGGTCACCTCTACACGATCGTGGTGAACGCGACCGATCAGGCGGGCAATTCAGCGTCAGCAACAACAACATTGCGCATCAACTAGCAGGTTAAGCCGCTAACTCAGCGCTGAATCACAAGTGGAGCGACGGGATGGAAACGTCCCTCGCTCCATTTGCGCTTTGATGAAAGATGAACCGGTTCGACGTTGACATTGGTTCCGTGTGCGGGGTAGTCTCACGGCTTCACCATGGAGTGGGTGAAGTTTTTCCTCGCTAGCTCCCCCAAAAATCAAAGCAAGTCCCGATAACTTGCGGAATGACTTTCAGACTGGTCAGAGACTGCCTGCGCTCGCCGCGGCTGGTCTGGAACTAACCTCAGATAAAGGAGACAACATGTCGAAAACCCGTTCCTTCCTTATCCTCTTGGCCTTGTGTGTCGCAGTAGGCTTGGGGTTGCTACCGTACGCTTCCAGCGGTGGGGCGACCCTCGTCGATGGTCCCAATCTTTCAGTTCGATCGGACGTGCTCGG
>JBKPPP010000158.1:0-5766 GCA_046733615.1 Acidobacteriota bacterium
GCTGAAGCGAAAATGGACGCCGGACGCGTCGGTATCCTGCGCATCAACAGTTTCAATGACGGCGACGCCGCTGAAGTTCGTGCGCGCGTGCAGGATCTTGTCAAACAGGGCGCGCAGAAGCTGGTCTTAGACCTGCGCGACACGGCCGGTGGCTCGTTGCCGGAAGCCGCGTCAGTGGCAAACATCTTCATCAAAGACGGCGTGCTTGCCGAGACAATCGGCCGCGAAGGCAAAGCGTTGAAGACATTCAATGCCGACCCGCGTGAAGCAATCTTCAACGGACCCGTCGTGGCGTTGATCAACAAGGGAACGGCGGGCGGCGCAGAAGTCGTCGCGTCAGCGTTGATCGAACGGAGTCGCGGCCAGGTCGTCGGCGAAACGAGCTTCGGCGCCGGCACCGAGCAACAACTGTTTACCTTGCGCGGCGGCGACGGCCTGCTGCTGACCACTGTCAAATGGGCGAGTTCCGGCGGCAAGACGTTCCTCGGCGAGGATCGGAATCATTCCGGCGTCACACCGTCAGTTGAAGTCAAAGGTCAGGATCTCGCCGACAGCGTCGATCCCGACGATTTGACCGGCAACGACGACGATGCGGTCGCAAAGCCCGAGAGTGGAGCCGACAAGCGCGAAGCCGCGCCTGCTCCCGCGAAGCCCGCGACAGAAGATCTCCAAATGAAAAAAGCACTGGAGCTGCTAAAAGATAAGCCAGCCCAGCGCGCCGCGTAGTTCTTTTTGTGAACACCGATCAAACCGATATCGAATCCGTGTATTCGATATCGGGTACGGTCGATACGCAGAATTGATCGCGAGAGATTGGAATTAGATTGTGAATCTCTTGCGTCCCGCCTTTTTCCGCGTAATTCGCTCATCTCCTAGAATTCCCGACAATTAGGAATAGCTTTTGCAAAATTCCCGGCGTGCCTCGCCGGCACGTTAACTTTTGCAAGGAGAGCAGAGCGATGATCATGACGAACAAACTACTCCCGGTGGCCCTGATCGCAGCCCTGATTGGCGGTTCGGTTGGCGCACTGGTGATGCACCGAAGTCAGCCAGCGACGGCGCAAACTACAACGACCGCGGCGCAGGACACAGCCACCGCGACTCAACCGCAGACAAATGAAGCCGTTCCGGCGGAATTCAACACCGCGGGCGAGCAAACAGCGTATAAAACCGGTTTCGCCGACGGCTTCGTAGCCGCGACAGGAACTGAGAGCAGATCGATCAATTCAACCAGCACAGTGACGCGACGAGCACCAACTCGCGTCGTGTATCGGAACTCAGGTAGCACTGCCAGATCTTCGCGTGTCTACTACGACTATCAGCCGCGCCAGCGAAGCTTCTGGGACAAGCACCGCGATAAATTGACGGTTGCTATGGGCACAGGCGCCGGTGCTGCTATCGGCGGCTTGATTGGCGGCAAGAAGGGTGCGGCGATCGGTGCGCTGTCCGGCGGCGGCGGTTCCGCGCTCTGGACGTACAAGCTTCGCAACCGTACCCGGAACTACTAAGTCTTAGCTGGAGTCCGGAGTCGTGAGCAAAGCCAAACTCGCTATCGCTCTAACTACTCTGAGTGTTGCATCAGTTGCATGGGCGGTTCCCCAAACGGGAATCGCCCATCAACGTGTTCAGCCGGGTAGTTACGTCGAGCAGACATCGACAGGCATCGGCCCGATCAAACTGCGCGATGAAAGCGAACGCGGCCTGCTGGCCACCGGTTGGATCAACGGGCGCGGGCCGTTTGTCTTCGCCATCGACACTGGTGCGGGCGTTTCGCTCATCAGCCGGAGCGTCGCCGAGCGTGCCGGGTTGCGCGTGACCAATTCCACGCGGCCTCTGGCCGGCGGTTTGAGCACGTCACCCATTTCTTCCAACCAGGAAACCAGATTGTCCGGTCTGGCGCTTGGCCAACCCAGCAATCGCATCTCTACAAACGCGATCGCCGCAATCGTTCCGAATCTGCCGGATGCGATCGACGGCATTCTCGATCCGACAGACATCTTCAGCCCGCACGGGTATTCAGTGGATCTGCCGAACCGGCTACTGCGAGTTTTCGACGGCAAGCTACGCACGACGGACGTGCCGCGCGACGGCGCAGTGGTGCGTTGGGTCGGCAACGATCGGCCTTTCGTTCGATTCAGTGATGGGCGCCTCGCATTACTCGATACGGGCTCGGGCTTTGGGCTGGCATTGAACGAAGCGAGATCCGCGGCGGGGCGCAATCACGGGCAGGCCAACAACACGATGGCCGATCTCGGCGGGGGCAGGATTCAGTATCGACGAATCGCGCCGCAACGGGTGAGCATCGGCGCCTTGGTGCTGAACGGAGTTCCGACTGACGTTCTAACCGGCGTTGCTCCCGGGACGCCGATCATTCTCGGCCGCCGGGCGTTGTTCCCGTTCAAGATCACTTTCGATCCGGTATCGCGGCTCATCTCCTTCGAGCCGACCGAACACGAATAATCACAACGGAATGTTCCCGTGTTTGCGCGGCGGGTTCGCGTCGCGCTTGTTTTCCAGCAGCGACAGCGCGCGGATCAGCTTCGGCCGCGTTTGCGCCGGCTCGATCACCTCGTCAACAAAGCCTCGCTCCGCGGCGACGTAAGGATTCTCGAATTTATCTTCAAACTCCGCGATTCGCGCCTGGCGCACCGCCTCTTTATCAGGCGCTTCACTCAACTCGCGCCGATAGAGAATTCCCACCGCGCCTTCAGCCCCCATCACCGCGATCTCCGCGGTTGGCCACGCAAAATTGACGTCCGTGCGGATGTGTTTCGACGCCATGACACAGTACGCACCGCCGTAAGCCTTGCGCGTGATCACCGTCACCTTCGGCACGGTCGCTTCGGCAAACGCGTACAGCAGCTTTGCGCCGTGCGTGATGATGCCGCCGTGCTCCTGGGAGACGCCAGGCAGAAACCCGGGCACGTCTTCAAACGTCACCAATGGAATGTTGAAGCAGTCGCAAAAGCGAACGAAGCGCGCTCCTTTCACTGAAGCCGCAATGTCGAGCACGCCCGCCAGAAACGCCGGTTGATTCGCAACGATTCCAACCGGACGCCCGCCGAGTCGCGCAAAGCCGACGCAGAGATTCGGCGCGTACAACTCCTGCACCTCGAAGAAGTAGCCGTCGTCGACGACGTGATGGATCACTTCGCGAATGTCGTAAGGCTGGTTCGACGCCGCCGGAACGATCTCGTTCAGCTTCGGCTCCGCTCGATCATTTGGATCGCTGGCGACGAGGGCCGGCGGATCGTCGAGATTGTTCGACGGGATGAACGACAACAACTCGCGCACGATCCGCAGCGCGTGCTCGTCGGAATCGGCGGCGAAGTGAGCAACACCCGAGACCTTGTTGTGAGTGAGCGCGCCGCCCAACTCTTCTTTCGTGACCTCTTCGTGGGTGACCGTCCTGATCACGTCCGGCCCGGTGATGAACATGTAAGACGTATCCTTCACCATGATGTTGAAGTCGGTGATCGCCGGACTGTAAACCGCGCCGCCCGCGCATGGTCCCATGATGCAACTGATCTGCGGCACGACTCCGCTCGCGATCGTATTGCGCAGAAAGATGTCTGCGTAACCGCCGAGACTGACCACGCCTTCCTGAATGCGCGCGCCACCCGAATCATTCAAACCGATAATCGGCGCGCCCACTTTCATCGCCAGGTCCATCACTTTGCAGATCTTTTCGGCGTGCGTCTCGGAAAGGGAACCGCCAAACACGGTGAAGTCCTGTGCGAACACAAAAACGTTTCGCCCGTCGATGCGGCCGTGGCCGGTGACCACGCCGTCGCCGGGATAGATCTGCTGGTCTAGCCCGAAATCCTGCGAGCGGTGCACGACCAGCTTGTCGAACTCTTCAAACGAGCCGTCGTCGAGCAGAAACTCGATCCGATCGCGCGCGGTCATCTTGCCGTCGGCGTGCTGCTTCTCGACTCGCTCGGCGCCGCCGCCCTGTTCCGCCTGCGCGCTGCGTTCGCGCAACGTGTCTAGTTTACTCATCGAAAGGAAAGGACCTGGATTCAATCAAACCAATCAGCTCGTCGAGCGCGCGTCGAGCGTTGTCCTGCACCTCCGCCGGATATCGCGAGGCTTCGAAATCGTCGAGGTCGAGTACCTGGTAAGAAAAGTCCGGCTCGACCAGCACGTCGATATCGAGATCGGTGTAAGTCAGAACTGCTCCGTCGAAAACCGGCGGCGTGTTTACGTTACAGTAAAACCGGTTGCTGAAACGAAAGACGTTGTACCAGCGGTCGAGCCAGTAATACTCCTTGCTGATCGTTCCGCGAGCAATGGTGCCGAGCAGATCGTGAGTTACTTCCTCCTCGAACACGGCGTCGAGCACGATCAACGGCCCGGCTTGTTCCACAACTCGCGCCGCCCAGCGCCGGTACTCACGGCCGTCAAACTTGTGCACACGAACAATGACGTCGGGCGCGGGCTTACTTTCTGCCACTCTTGGCCCAGTCAGCCAGAAACTGCGCCTGGCCTTTGTCCGTCAACGGGTGATTGAAGAGCTGATCGATCACCTTGAACGGTACGGTAGCGATATCAGCGCCCATGCGCGCCGCTTCGATCACGTGAATCGGATGGCGCATGCTGGCCGCCAAGACTTCGGTCTTCCAACTGTAGTTCTCGTAAATCTCGATAATGTTTTGCAGCAGGATCAGGCCGTTCTCGCCGATATCGTCCAGGCGGCCGAGAAACGGGCTGATAAAAGCAGCCCCGGCTTTCGCCGCCAGGATCGCCTGCGCTGCCGAGAAGCAAAGCGTGACGTTTACCTTGATGCCTTCGTCGGTCAGACGCCGCGTCGCCTTCAATCCATCGCGCGTGAGCGGGCACTTGATCACCACGTTCGGCGCGATCTTCGAATACTCCTTGCCTTCGCGGATCATGCCGTCCAGATCCTGACTCGTGACTTCGGCCGACACCGGCCCACTGACGATCTCGCAGATCGCCGCGATGTGCTGTTTGAAGTCGACGTTGCCCTCTTTCGCAATCAGCGATGGGTTGGTTGTAACTCCATCCGCGAATCCGAACGCGGCGGCTTCACGTATCTCGTTGAGGTTCGCGGTATCAAGAAAGAATTTCATGGCATAACTCCTGTCAAAATTAATCCATCACGTGGTTCGTCAAAACCCCAATCCCTCCGACTTCCACTGCCACAGTGTCGCCGTGCTTCATTCGCGACACGCCCGCGGGCGTGCCAGTCGCAATTAAATCTCCGGGATACAGTGTCATGATCTCAGAGATGTACTGAATAAGAAAGGCGACAGGAAACGCCATGTCGGCGGTGTTGCCTTTCTGTTTCAATTCACCGTTGAGGCGCGTGGTTACTTCGACGTTCGCGGGATCGATCTCCGTTTCGATCCACGGTCCGACCGGGCAGAACGTGTCGAACGATTTGCCGCGAGTGAACTGCACGTCCTTGCGTTGCAGATCGCGCGCGGTGACGTCGTTGACGCAGGTGTAGCCGAAAACGTAATCCAGCGGATTGTTTTTGACGTTGCGCGCGAGTTTGCCGATCACGACGCCAAGCTCGCCTTCGTGCTCGACCTGCTGTGAGGCTTTCGGCAACTGGATCGCATCGCCCGAAGCGATCACGGCTGACGGCGCTTTCAGAAAGAGCAAAGGCTCGTCGGGCATTTTGTTGCCGAGCTCAGCGGCGTGTTCGCGGTAGTTTCGGCCGACGCAAACGACTTTCGACGGCGCGACGGGCGCGAGTAGTTTCACTTCGTCGAGTGGAAAACTCGTTTCGGTTACGGG
>JBKPPP010000159.1:0-7308 GCA_046733615.1 Acidobacteriota bacterium
GCCGTCAGAACCTAGCGGTTGAGCGCGTTGAAAAACAGCGGAAACGTCGCCCACGACTGCGCCCGGTACTGCGGGCGAAACCCAAACAGCACCAGCCGCCCCTTCCCAAACTTCACCTCCACCAGCGCGGCCCGCGCCAGCATCCGGTTCGCGCCCAACAGCCACCCGGAAAGCAGCGGGCTGATCGTCCGCGGATACGTCGCCACAAAATGAACATCCGACATCGGCACTTCCGCCAACGGATTGTTCCACCACTCAAACACCGGCGAATCTTCCGCCCAGGCAATCGTCTGATACGGCATCCCACGCGCTAACGGATGCGACCTGTCGAGCTCGATCCGCAGGATCGAACCCGGCACATAAAACTCCGTCTTCGGCAAACCACCAACCGTATTTCTGAGCGGCAGCCTGAACTGTTCCAGCGCAAAAATCGACGCCCGATTCAAACAGACGAGCGTCCCGCCGGCTTCAACAAACGCGCGCAACGCCTTCACACCCTCGGCGCCAACGCCACCAGTCAATTCCGGCGGCATCGTACCCGAGCGATAACCGTTGAGAATCGTGCGCGGCGCCTGGTCCGGGATCACAATCGAATCGAATTTTTCGATCAGGTTTCCCGCTCTCAATTCTGCGTCGCGCAGAGAAGAATATCGCTGTTCATTCTTCTCGAAAATGAACCTGGTCCAGCCTTCATCGAGCGCCGGTACAGACGAACGATAGAGCGCCACGCGCTTCGTAATCTGGTACGCAGGCAGCCGGCGCTCGCGCCACTCCGCCTGCTTACATTGAAACGGTTCCCTGAGCGCCCTGACCTTCGCGCCAGCCAACAGAAAGAGACTGTGCGCAGTCACGTCGTACGGCGCGATGGGATGGCCCGCTGCGTCGCGCAGATCCGGATACCGCTGCAACTCCAGCAACGCTTTCGCAAACGCGCCATACGGCTGCGCCAGCTTCACCACTTTCGAAACCGCCTGGTCCGGCCCTTCGCAGTTCTCGATTTCGACACCTGCTTTCTGAAGCGCGTAGTCGAGAAACAGGTAACTGCGGTTGCTGCCGGTTATCTCGTAACCCCACAACTCTCCCGCGCGCCGCGGCCTCACTGCCTCTGTGCCGATCGCATAAAACCGCTGCAACCAAACGGCGCGATTCTCAGCCGCGTGTCTCAACAACAGAAACGCGCCGGTCGTCATGTAATTGGTGATGTCGCGCAGCCGCCACTCGCCACCGGGCCACAGCGGTCCGAAGTTCGGCGACTCCTGCTGTGGATCGTAACCTTCACGCGAAGCGAGCTCGTTGAGCTTCAATGTCAACGGCGTTGCAATCCGCGCTGACGCTGTCTCGGAGAGAATGCGAACACCGCCGTGGTAATGCGAGTAAGCACGCGCGGGCGACCACGCGTCGTAAGTCGAATTGGTGGTGATGCCTTTGAAACCCTTCGCGCGCATCTCGCGCGCCATCCAGTTGCCGAGCTCGGTGTAACCGTCGACGATCTGCTTCGGCACATTTGGCTCGACCGGCGCCATGTAAGGCGGCAAAAACAGCCGGGAGCCGATCGCGCCCTGCTGGTGAATGTCGTGGACGATCTGGGGATGCCAGACGTTGTGAATCTTGTCGACGGTGAGTTGCGTCTCGACCTGCGTAAAGGCGTACCAGTCGCGATTGTTATCGTGGCCGGTGTACTTGTGATAGAGCTCGGGCGGATCAGTTCCTTCGTACGGTGTGCCGAGTGTCTTGTCGTACCAGTCTTTCACGATGTCCACGCCGTCCGGGTTGAGCGACGGAACGAGGAGGATGATCGTGTTGTTGAGTATGTTGCGGACGTCGGCGTCGTTCGACGTGGCGAGTCGGTGCGCGATGAGCATGCTCGAGAGGTATGAACCGACCTCGGTCGAGTGAATGCCGCAGGTGATCAGCACGATCGTCTTGCCGCGTTTGATCAACTCCGCCGCCCGGCGGTCGCGCGTTGCCGGAGGTCCGAGCTTTCGAGGGTCGGCGAGTTGATCCTGAATCTGCTTGTACTCAGCCAGTCGCGCCAGGTTCTCGGGCGAGCTGATCGTCGCCATTACGAACGGCTTGCCCATCGTCGTCTCGCCCAACGTTTCGAAGTTGACGCGGTCACTGGCGCGATCGAGACGCTCGAAATAGTCTACGACCTGTTTCCACGAGGCGAGTTTGCGATCGTCGCCTGGATTGAATCCGAGCACTTCGGCGGGCGACGGTATATTCGCAGAGACTGCGGGGGTCTCAATCGCGGCGGATACCTCCAGCCCGGCTTGCATCAAAACACAGCTAAAAATAAGCAGAAACGCGATTCGGAAGGTCATCGCGCGGCAGTGTATCATCTTGCGAAGGCCCATGCGGCCCGTGTAAAGTAGCGGCGTTTCATTCCCTGCGCACTCCCCGTTGTGCAAAACATGTTGGAGGTCAACCGGATGTCTTCTGAAAGCGTCGGTGCAAATGAGTTTCCGGATGTTGTAGGAATAAAGCCTGCCGAAACGGAGCAGAATCCTCTCCTGGCGACATTTCGCCCGTACATTCCCGCCAGTGTAAAAATGCGCGAGCTCACAGCCCTGCCGCTGATCATCGGCACGCTGCTGGGAATGATTTTTGGCGCGTCGTCGCTGTGGCTGGTGCTGAAAGTAGGACTGACGGTTAGTGCGTCGATTCCAGTCGCCGTCATCTCCATAAGTCTCTTCCGCTTGTTGGGCAAGATCGGGATCCGCGACGCCACAATTCTCGAAAACAACATCGTGCAAACAGCGGGGTCCGCCGGCGAGTCGATCGCGTTCGGCGTCGGCGTGACGATGCCCGCGATCATGATCCTGGGTTTCGACCTGGAGTTCACGCGCGTGATGCTGGTGGCGACGATGGGCGGCCTGCTCGGCATCCTGATGATGATCCCGTTGCGCCGCGCCCTGATCGTGCAGCAGCATGGACTGCTGAAGTATCCCGAAGGCACTGCCTGTGCTGAAGTGTTGAAGGCCGGCGCATCCGCGGAATCGCGCGCGGCCGCCGACCCGGCTTACCGAGCGAAAGCGAGCGAAGCGGACGAGGCAGATTCAGGCGCCAAAACAATCTTCACCGGATTCGGCATCGGACTCGTTTACCAGGTTTTGATGGCGGCATTCAAGGCCTGGAAGGACGTACCGAGTCGAGTCTTCGGCGCGCCGTTCAGGGCCGGATCGATCTCGGCGGAAATCTCGCCCGCACTGCTGGGGGTCGGTTACATCATCGGGCCGCGCATCGCTTCTATCATGTGCGCGGGCGGCGTACTCGCATACCTGGTGCTGATTCCCGCGATCAAGTTTTTCGGCTCAGGAATGACGACGGCGCTGCCGCCGGGAACGGTGCCGATCAGCGAAATGGAACCCGACGCGATTCGCGGCGCTTACGTGCTCTACATCGGCGCGGGCGCGGTGGCCGCGGGCGGAATCATCAGTCTGTTTCGTTCGTTGCCGACGATCTGGCACGGTTTGAAAGGCGGTCTCAGCGACTTGCGCGGCGGCCAGTCGGCGAGCGCAAACCTGCCGCGAACCGATCAGGATCTTTCGATGAAGGTCGTCGTGGGCGGCGTGCTGGTGCTAATTGCGATGATCATGATCCTGCCGCAGCTTCACCTGCAATTTAACCTGCTCGGCGCGATTCTCATCATCGCTTTCGGTTTTCTGTTCGTGACCGTCTCGTCGCGTCTGACCGGCGAGATTGGCTCGTCATCAAACCCGATCTCGGGCATGACTGTCGCGACGTTGCTGCTGACCTGTTTGATCTTCCTGATCGTCGGCTGGAGCGGCCCGACTTACTACGTGACCGCGCTCTCCATCGGCGGCATCGTCTGTATCGCCGCTTCGAACGGCGGCACGACTTCGCAGGACCTGAAGACCGGCTTCCTTGTCGGCGCGACGCCGAAGTATCAGCAGATCGCGATTCTCGTCGGTGCGCTCGCGTCGGCGTTGATCCTCGGCCCAATCCTGCTGCGGCTCAACGACCAGAGCACCGTCTACGTCCCGCAGACGACTTTCCGCGCTGTTCAAAACGGTAAACAGCTCGACGGCGCAACCGCCGCCGCGTTGCCCGCGTTCACTGACACCTACAAGCCTGCCGGCGGTGGTAACTACCGTCTGCTGAAGAACGAAGCCGGCGCGAACGTCATCGCCGGTCTCGAGCCCGGCGAATACCTCGTCGACGACTCGGGCAAGATCGTTCAGCGGGTTGAGCGAAACTTCCCCGCGACGCTGCGCGCCGACATGTCGAATCTCGGCCCAGCCGAAAAGCCCAAAGGCAGCCACACGGCTGCTGACACGAAGGAATACCGCACCTGGCACAAGATCGCTGAACAGAACGGACCTCCAGGGAAGTATCTCGTCGACGAGCAGGGCGTTCCGATCTACTACGTCGACCCCGGCATCAACGGCACGCATCGCGTGACGCCTGACGGCTCGTCGGTGACGAAGTACGACGCGCCGAAAGCGACACTCATGTCCTACATCATCAAGGGCATTCTCAACCAGCAACTGCCGTGGGGCCTCGTGCTATTGGGCGTCATGATCGCCATCGTGCTCGAAATGGCCGGCATCCCGTCGCTCGCGTTTGCGGTCGGCGTTTACCTGCCGCTCTCGTCGTCGAGCCCGATCTTCCTGGGCGGCATGATTCGCTGGCTGGTCGACAAGTACCTGCGGGTGAAGTTCGCGAAGCGGAAGCTGACCGAAGAAGAGTTCGTCGCCGAGACTGACAAGAGTCCCGGCGTGCTGATGGCCTCCGGCTACATCGCCGGCGGTGCGTTGGCGGCGGTGTTCATCGCGTTCTTCGCCGGACTGTGGAAAGAGCGCAGCGATCTCGTTGAAGCCTGGTCGCGGGCAAACAATCCGTTCTTTAACGGACCGTGGGCCGACGTGCTGTCGCTGCTGCCGTTCGTGGTGTTGATGATCCTTCTCTATCTCGTCGGTCGGGAAGTGATCCTCGCGCCGAGACGGAGCCGTTCGTAAAGATCGGCAAAGTAGTTAAACTCCATCCAGGGCGCGCTGCTACTCAAGGGCGCGCCTTTCAAACAAACTGAGGTCCCTGCTCCATGTTCCACCGTACCAGCACGATTCTTTCCCTGCTCCTGCTCGTTGCACTGTGTAGCGCGTCGGTTGCGCAGAACCCGCAACGCTCGCCCACCGAGACGATGCGTGAGTTCTACTCGCTGCTGCGGCAGAAGAAGTTTCGCGAAGCATTCGGCCTGTCGATCTACCGGCCGGCCATCGAGGGACTCTCGACACAGGAGTACGAGGAGCTGCGGCCCGACTTCGAACGGATGGCCGCCGCGGTCAACGAAAAGATGCCCCAGAAGATCGACATCTCCGGCGAGCAGATCAGCGGCGACGCCGCTACGGTTTTCGTGAAGGTGCTCGACGCGGACGGCAAAGAGAAAGTCGAACCCGGCTCGCTGATCAAGGTAGACAACGCCTGGCTCGTCGGCGACAAAGAGAGCCTCGACCAGGTGAAGAAGGCCGGCAAGCAGTTCTTTTTCGAGGCCCGCATCAACGCCCATCACAGCGACGTGCAGGACATGATGACGCGCATCTCGCTGATGCAGGTGGCCTACAGCCAGGGCCACAACGGCCAGTTTGCCACGATGGCCGAGCTGATCGCGGCGGGCATGATTCCGAAGGATATCGAAGGCCCGGACACAACCGGCTATCGTTTTCAGATCAATCGTTCGAGCGACGGTAAGAGCTGGTATGCGACCGCCGAACCGGCCCAGTACGGCCGCACCGGGCGGCTATCGTTCTATCTCGATGCCGCCGGCGTGCGCAGTGGCGACACGGGCGGCAAGCCACTCGTCGTGAAAAATTAGCCGGCCGAACTTTGGGGCCGCACGAATTCAGTGGCCCGTTCGCTGTAAAGAGTAATTAACTATTGCGCCCGCCCGGCGACGTTTTCTAGAATGAGTTTTGCCGTGCGGGGTGTCCCCGATGTCTCTCAGTTGAGCCCTACCTCATTTTGTCCGAGATTACTAGCGGTCTGTTGCAATGTCGGAACTTCCGCGCAGAATCGTGTCGAATCTACGCCGGTTCATCGGTGATCGGCGCCGCCACAAGCGTGTGAAGACGCGGCTGAAGTTTACGTTGAGTCTCGCCGACCCGCGGCTCAGCTCGAACGGCGCTCGCCGTTTGCCGAGTATCGACGGGCACACGCTGGATATCAGCACGACCGGACTGGCGTTGATTGTTCCGGCGATTCGGATTGGCGAACACTACCTGGCCGGCGCCGACCGGCGGCTGCACCTGAAGCTGGAACTGCCGAGTGGAACAGTGGAGATGAAGCTGGCGACGGTGCGCTACGAGTTGTTGGAAGACAATCAGGAAGAGACTGGTTACCTCATCGGCGCGCGCATCATCGAGATGGCCGACACGGACCGCGCGAGTTTTGAGAAATATTTCAGGACGGTGCTGAGCCAACCGCAAGGCTAATTGAAGTCGAGTGGGCCAAAGGCTTCCGGCACGTGAAAGGCGGGTTCGGGAGCTCGCGTCGGACGCCAGGCAAGATAACGCTCCGGCGCTTCCGGCCCAACACACCGGAAGAGATTCACCAGCCACCGATCTCCTCGACTTGGTTTCCGGATTGAATCGCTCCACGGAATTGTCATTCCAATGCTCACCTGGTTCTTATTCACGTCTGCCGCCGCTTTCATTCCGGATTGGAAGTCCCAGTCAGTTGCTCTTTCTTCTCCGCTGATCACGATCCCCAGATCGACCCACTCGCCCGTGGGCGCCCCTTCAAATTCAAAGTAACGCTCGGGGTGTTCAGGATCGGGCGCGAGGAAGATCTCGCACACGTCGCGGTCCCAGAGACCCAGAGTTTTGCGCTCCCTTTGTGGCTCGGCAGAGACGACCAGCGGCTCGTGCTGATTGCAAACAAAGCGCACGTGCAGTCCCTTGCTCGACCAGCAGATCCACACTTCAGCATGGCGTTCGACGGGCGCCGGCTCGCCAGACCAGTAGTGCGCGATCGTCTCCGGCGTGCAGCGCTGCCACGCCTCGTTATCGAAATCGTCAACCGGAATCGGCGTGCTTACTTGTTCTGCAAACATCGATCGATCAATTCATCCGGATCTTCGCTCTGAAACACACGGCTCGCCGTCGTGCGCTTGCCAAACTTTTGCAGCAACAATTCCGATTCGTCGGCGACGCCGCCCGTTCCCGTCAGGCAGCCGATGATCTTTCCTTCGTCGTGCGCAATCGTGAATTCATTCAGCGAACCCATCGCGCCCGCAACGAACAGCACGATATCGCACGACCGCACCAGCACTACGTTTCGGCCCTTCAA
>JBKPPP010000160.1:0-5657 GCA_046733615.1 Acidobacteriota bacterium
TTATGATCTCCTGTACATCGACGCGGTGAAAGAAGAATACAAGCAGTATCTAGATCTTGGTTTGCCGCTCTTGCGAATGGGTGGCGTGGTCGTCGTCGACAACCTGCTCTGGGGCGGAAGAGTCGCACAACCCGCGAGCGACGATGACGAAAGCTCGACCATCGCCTTACGCGAGTTCAACCAGTACTTCATCAATCATCCTCAACTTCGATCCGAAATTCTGTCAGTCGGCGACGGATTGGGCTACGCCGTCAAAGTCTACTGACACGAAGATAATCTTGATAAAGCCTTCTGTCGCGTGATAACTTCCGCGAAGCTGCGAGGAGGTTTTGTCATGGGCCGTATCACCTGGAAGCAGATTGGCGCGTTGGTGTTGCTTGCCTCGCTGGCATGCTTAAGCTGGTCGTGCACTGTCGGCTCGAGCAGCGAACTCTACTTCGGCACGACCGTGCCGCCGCAACGCAACATCCTGCGCTACGTGACCGGCGAGGAACCCGAATCACTCGATCCGGTGGTCAGTAACGGCCAACCCGAAGCTCGCATCTACATGGCCCTCTACGACGCCCTGGTCGACTACGGCCCGAAGACCATGGAGCCCATCCCCGCTATGGCCACTCACTGGGAGCCGAACAGCGATTCCTCCGAGTACGTTTTCCATCTGCGTCAAAACGGCCGCTGGTCCAATGGCGACCCCATCGACGCAAACGATTTCGTCTACAGCTTCCGCCGCGCAGTCTCGCCACAGGTCGCTTCGCGCAATGCTTACATGGCCTATTACATCAAGTACGCGCAGGCTTACAACGAAGGCGGCGTGTTTGTGCGCGACCCTGGCAACGGGAAGTTTCTGCTCGCGAAGGATTTCGACGAGAACACGGCGCCTGAGCCGTTGAGCGGGAGCCCACTCGATGCAGGGAAGAGCGAGTATCCCGCGCCGACGAAGGATTCGCAGCCGGCGCCCGCGGATTCCGCTTTCCATCACTTGATGCACGAACCGACGCGTTTGACGGTGCCGGGAGACTTGAAGGCGCGAACGAAACTTTTCAACGCGGACGCCAAATTGAAAGCCGCTCTCCAAGGTAAGGAGCTGGTCCCGATCAAAGGTGAAGACATCGGCGTCGAAGCGGTGGACAAGTACACCCTGCGCATCTCGCTGACGTTACCGGGGCCGTTCTTCGTCGGCATGCTGCCGCATCAGCTCTTCCGTCTCGTGCCGCGCAAGGCCGTCGAACAGTACGGCGCTCGCTGGGCGCAGCCGGGCAGCATCGTTACCTGTGGCCCATTCAAGCTGAAAACGTGGCGTCCGTACGACACGCTCGTCGTCGAACGCGATCCCATGTACTGGGACGCCGCGAACGTGAAGCTCGACGAGATTCACTTCTATCCGTTGGCTGACAATCCGACGATCATGAATCTCTACAAAGTCGGAGAGGTCGACGCGGTGCTGAATCACACGGTCCCGAACGCGTGGCTCCATGTCGTCAGGGGAAAGAAAGATTACATGGATGCAGTCGAGGCCGCGACCGATTTCATCATCATCAACGTAACCAAGCCGCCGATGAACGACGTACGCGTTCGCCGTGCGTTCAACCTGTCGATCGACAAAGATGCGTGGGCCGCGTGGCGCAAGATCGTGAAACCGCTGACGGCGTTTACGCCCACGGGAATCTTTCAGGGTTATCCGCAGCCGAAAGGTGAGACTTTCAATCCCGACCAGGCGCGCCGTCTACTCGGCGAAGCAGGGTTCCCGGTGACGAAGAACAACGACGGCAGCTACTCGTGTCCGAACTTCCCGGTGGACCAGGTTGAATACATCTACAACACGCAGGAATCGACCAAGACGATGGCGGAATGGATGCAGGCGCAGTGGAAACAGAACCTCGGCATCACCGTCACCCTGCGCAACATGGACTGGAAGACTTTCCTGCAAGCCAAAGCGAAGCTCGACTTCAAAGGCTTCTGCCGCGGCTCGTGGGGCGCGGATTACATGGATCCGTTTACCTTCCTCAGCTTGTTCTACACCGGCGGAGAAAGCGGCACCGGCTGGGTGGATCCGAAGTTTGTCGCCCTGGTTGACGAAGCCAATCGATCGCTCGACCCGAAGCAGCGATACGCGCTGCTCGCAAAAGCCGAGGAGTACATGCTCCAGGCGCAACCCGTGATTCCGATCGACACTGCTTCCGTCAACTGGGTGAAGAAACCGTACGTCAAAGGCATGTATCCAAATCCCGGATCGTTGTATGCCTGGAAGTTCGTTTACATCGAACGCGACCAGTCAAAGTGGGACTTCGGCACACCGAGCTTGGCTGAGTAGCAAAAGGCGAAAATGCTTCGCTTCATAATCAGACGCCTCCTGATTACGATCCCAACGATCCTGGCCGTGATTACGCTGACCTGGGCCTTGATCAAACTCGCTCCCGGAAACTTCTATTCCGGCGAGAAACGACTCCCGCCCGCCATCGAGAAGAACATCCGCGAGAAGTACGGCCTCGATAAGCCGTGGTACCAGCAATACGGCAAGACGATGTGGAACATCGTGCGCCATTTCGACTTCGGCACGTCGCTGCGCTTCGAAGGACAATCGGTCAACACGATCATCCGGCGCTCACTCCCGGTCTCCGCGGCGGTCGGAATTCTCGCCTATTTGCTCGCGTTGCTTGTGGGCATCACAGTCGGCTCGATCGCCGCGCTCAAACAAAACTCACGCTGGGATTACGCTTCGATGGCCCTGGCGATGCTCGGCATCTCTGTGCCGAACTTTGTCCTTGGGCCGATCCTGGTGCTGGTCTTTTCGTTGAGTCTCTACTGGCTGCCGCCCTCGCGTTGGGGCGGGTTTCCGAGCCGGAACCTCATCCTGCCGATTCTGACGTTGTCGGCGATCTACATGGCTTACATCGCGCGTCTGACGCGTGCGGGAATGTTGGAAGTGCTGCGGTCAGACTACATTCGCACCGCGCGTGCGAAAGGTTTGAGTGAAAAAGACGTAGTTATCAAACACGCTTTGCGCGGCGGCTTGATGCCGGTTATTTCGTACACCGGCCCGGCACTCGCGTTTCTATTGACGGGAACGGTGGTCGTCGAGCGGATCTTCGCGTTGCCGGGTTTGGGAAACTATTTCATCCAGGCATCGCTCAATCGGGATGAGCCGCTAATCATCGGCATCGTCGCGTTTATCTCGATCACTCTGTTGTTAATGAACATGTTGGTTGACATCGCTTACGCGTATCTCGATCCGCGAGTGAGATACCACTAGCACCATGGAACCAGACATAAAGATCGGAGCCGAAGAAGCGGTTGCCGAAGACGTGCGACTGGGCGAGACAGAGGAGTTTGTCCGCGGCACGTCGCTTTGGCGCGACGCGTGGCGACGGTTGCTCAAGAACAAGCTGGCCGTGTTTGGTCTGGTAGTCGTCGCCATCGTGACGCTGGCGTCGATTGTTGGTCCGGCGCTGATCAAGCAGACGTTTGGCTTCACGCCCGATTACATTCCGACAAGCGACATGCAGCTCGTGAGATCGATGCCGCCGTTCAAAGGACCAGGCGGCGAGTTCTCGTGGAAGCATCCAATGGGCACCGACAACGCGGGCCGCGATCAGCTCGCGCGCGTGTTGCAGGGCGGGCAGATCTCTTTGTTCGTCGGCATCATCGCGACGCTCGTTTCGCTGCTCATCGGCGTGAGCTATGGTGCAATCTCCGGGTACTTCGGCGGCCGCGTTGACAACATCATGATGCGTATCGTCGACGTGCTTTACTCGTTGCCGTACGTGATCGTGGTGATCGTGCTGCTTTCGATGTTTCGCAGCCAGACGCCGCGCGGTCAGTTGACGTTGCTGTTCATCGCGCTGGGATCTGTTTCGTGGTTGACGATGGCGCGCATCGTGCGCGGGCAGGTGCTGTCGCTGAAGCATCAGGAGTTTGTGCTGGCGGCGCGCGCGACGGGTGTTTCCGCGCCACGCATTATCTTCCGCCATCTCGTGCCGAACACGCTCGGGCCGGTGATTGTGTACGCGACGCTGACGATTCCGCAGATCATGTTGACCGAAGCGTTTCTCTCGTTTCTCGGTCTCGGCGTGCAGGCGCCGCTCGCGTCGTGGGGCAGTCTGGCCGCCGACGGCGTGCAGAACATCGCGATCTTTCCGTGGCAACTGATCTTTCCCGGCGTGACGATGGCGCTGACGCTCTTTTCATTAAACTTCCTGGGCGACGGTTTGCGAGATGCGCTCGATCCCCAGATGAGGACGACTTGAGCCTGCTCGAGGTAAAGAATCTCCGCACCTATTTCGAGACTGACGATGGACTCGTCAAGGCCGTCGACGGCGTTTCGTTCGAACTCCAACGCGGCGAGACGCTCGGCATTGTCGGCGAGTCAGGCTCGGGAAAATCGGTCACCAATCTCGCGATGCTGCGGCTCGTGCCTGAACCTCCGGGAAAGATCGTTGCGGGCGAAGTGCTCTTCAAAGGACAGGACATCCTGTTACTCCCGCCGGATGCGGTGCGAAAGATCCGCGGCCGGCGCATCGCGATGATCTTCCAGGACCCGATGACTTCACTCAATCCGTTCATGAAGATCTCCAAACAACTGATGGAGATGACCGAGCTTCATCTCGGCCACACGAAAGCGCAGGCGTACGAACACGCGATCCGGATGCTCGAAACCGTCGGTATCCCGGATGCGCGCGCGCGTGCCGATAATTACCCGCACGAATTCTCCGGCGGCATGCGCCAGCGCGTGATGATCGCGATGGCGCTGTCGTGCGAGCCTGAGCTGTTGATTGCCGACGAGCCGACGACGGCGCTCGATGTCACGATCCAAGCCCAGATCCTTGAGTTGATCAAGAAACTGAAACAAGAGACGGGCACCAGCGTCATCCTGATCACACACGACCTCGGCGTCGTCGCGGGCATGACAGACCATTTGATCGTGATGTACGCGGGCAAGATCTTCGAGCAGGCGAAGACCAGCGAGTTGTTTTCAAGACCTGCTAACCCGTACACGAAGGGACTCCTGCGATCGGTGCCGGATCCGACGTCGGAGCAGGGCAAGCTGTATCAAATCCCGGGGCTGCCTCCCGACGTGGCGCATCTGAAACCCGGTTGTCCGTTTGCGCCGCGTTGCGATCGCGTCGCGGAGATCTGCCGGCGCGAGTTTCCACCGTTCGTGGAAGTCTCGCCCGATCATTTTTCGCTGTGTCACTTCGCAAACGAAGTCTATGCAGAGTCAACTCAACAAAGCCGTGGCTGAGACGCTGATCGCCATCAAAGACCTCAAGGTCCACTTCACTCTCGGCGGCAAACGTATCGTCAAGGCAGTCGACGGCGTCTCGCTCGACATTCTGGAGGGTGAGACTCTCGGACTCGTCGGCGAGTCGGGCTGCGGCAAGTCGACGCTTGGCCGCGCAGTGTTGAGACTGACGGAACCAACCTCGGGACAAGTGTTTTTTCGCGATCGCGATCTCGCACATCTTTCACGCCGCGAGTTGCGCGAGGAACGGCGCCACTTGCAGATCATCTTTCAGGATCCGTACGCATCGTTGAATCCGCGCATGACAGTGGGCCAGATTGTCGGTGAGCCGCTCGAAACCTTTCGACTCGCGAAGGGTAGGGAAGCCGAGGAGCGCGTGCAGGAGCTGCTCGAAACCGTCGGTCTCAGCAAGCGCTTC
>JBKPPP010000161.1:0-18873 GCA_046733615.1 Acidobacteriota bacterium
CGCGACATGGAGATCATTACCTACATTCTCGAGGGCGCTTTGAAGCATGAAGACAGTATGGGCAACGGCTCTGTCATTCGTCCCGGCGATGTTCAGCGGATGACCGCCGGTACCGGCGTACGTCACAGCGAGCAGAATGCTTCAGACAAGGAGCGCGTGCACCTGCTTCAGATCTGGATCCTGCCGCACACGCTTGAGCTCGAGCCGGGTTACGAACAGAAAGCTTTTGCCGATGACGAGCGAGGCGGGCAGTTGCGACTGATTGCTTCCGAAGATGGACTCGACGGTTCAGTGCTCGTGCACCAGAACGTCAGTTTGTTTGCGTCGTTACTGAGCGCCGAGCAGGAAGTTGGACACACTATGAATCCAACGCGCTACGCGTGGATTCAGGTCGCGCGTGGATCGATTGACGTCAACGGCGAAAAGGCAGCTCAGGGCGATGGAGTGATAGCGGTTGGCGAGTCAAACCTGGCAATTCGCGCCGAAGAAGACGCCGAAGTGTTGTTATTTGATCTCGCATGAGCACTCCGAATAAGTGGCGTGCCCTGGTGCTGCTCTCGCTTGCGGAGCTGATGGGCATGTCGCTTTGGTTCAGCGGCTCGGCGGTAGTTCCTGCACTCTCTCACGAGTGGAATCTCTCGAGCAGCCAGGTCAGTTGGTTGGCGAATGCCGTGCAGTTCGGCTTCGTCGCCGGCACACTGCTCAGCGCCACGCTTAACCTGCCGGACATCATCACCACGCGTCACCTGTTCGCCGTCTGCGCTTTTCTGGGCGCGATCAGCAATGCGATCTTCGGTCTCTACATTCATCAACCCGAGACAGCAATCGTGCTCCGGTTTCTGACCGGCGTGTTTCTCGCAGGCGTTTACCCGCCGGGAATGAAACTGATGGCGACGTGGTTTCGCGAGCGACGCGGACTCGCGCTCGGCGTTCTCGTAGGCGCGCTGACGCTGGGCAAGGCGACGCCGTATCTCGTCAATGCGATCGGCAGCGCAAACTGGCGCCTCAACGTGGTGTTCGTTTCGCTGCTGGCGATGATCGGCGGACTGATCGTGTTGCTGTTCGTGTCTGATGGTCCGCACGCGTTGCCGCTGGGGAAGTTTGATCTGACGCAGATCGTCAAGGTGTTCGGCAATCGCGGTGTGCGGCTGGCGAGTTTCGGCTACTTCGGCCACATGTGGGAGCTCTACGCGATGTGGATCTGGATTCCGGTGATGATTCGCGCCAGCGTTACAGCCCAAAGGGGAAATCCGATCCTCGCCGAAGTCGGCTCGTTCCTGGTGATAGGCGCGGGCGCAATCGGTTGCGTGCTGGCGGGGTTGATTGCCGATCGCGTGGGACGGACCGTCGTCACGTCATGGGCGATGGCGATCAGCGGTAGTTGTTGTTTGCTGGTCGGCTTCTTGTTCGGCGGCAGTGCGTTGCCGTTGCTGTTGCTCGCCGGTGTTTGGGGCGCAAGTGTCGTGGCCGACTCGGCCCAGTTTTCTTCATGCGTGACCGAGCTCGGCGATCCGCAGTACATCGGCACGGCGTTGACGCTGCAAATGTGCGTCGGGTTTCTGTTGACGACGATCTCCATCGAGTTGATTCCGAAGCTGGTCGAGGCGGTGAGTTGGCGTTACGCGTTCATGATTTTGGCGCCGGGGCCGCTGTTTGGTGTGATCTCGATGCTGCGTTTGCGACAGTTGCCGGAGGCGGTGAAGATCGCGCACGGCCGGCGCTAGTCTTTGTCGCGCTTCCAGTGTGGTTGTCCGATCGTCACTTCGAGCGGCGCGGAGCCACGGTCAGGTTCCTGTTTCAGCTCGAAGATTACGAACCATTCCTTCACGTCCGACAGGCGTTTCGTTTCGGCAGCTTTGCGCCAGGCCGGCACAGGATTAAGCATGAACTTTGCGGGGCGATCCACCGGATACAAACTGAAGTTGCCGACCGCGAGTTTTACAGGCTTTTCCACTTTCTCGTTCGTCGGAGTCAGGTACACGGAGACGGTGACGGGCTTCGACCCGGGGTTTACTACTTTCGTTACCGAGGCTTCGAGCAGGGTTGGCGGATTGGTTAGATCGGGATAGACCGCGAACGAACCCGTGGGATGTTCACTCGTCAACGTTACACTTCCTTCCACAACTTGAGGAACTCCTGACTCCGGCGTGGGAGTCGCTTGCGGCTGTTGGGTGTTCGCAGTTCCGCAGCTAAGGCCGAAGATCTGGAGACCCGAGAGTATGAGTGCGGCCAGGAACAGTTTCATTTCACACCTTCCATTCGAGCACTAGGTGTCTGCCTGGCCGCACATGGTTGCCTACCTCTACTTCGTTACCCGATCAAAACGCCGCAGTGGCGAGCTCGACGCGTCCGAGTGTCAGTTTTTGCGTCTGGATTGGACGTTGCTCTTCGATCGGCACTACGACCAGCGAAACGTCCAGATCGGGCGAAAGCGAACCGGCCTGACTCAACCTTTGCACCGTCTCTGAAGCATCGATCAGATAGCGCCGCTTCGGAGTGTTGGGCGCAGCCGTCGCGTCGTGAGCTTCGAGCGCGTGTTCATCCTCACAACAGAAGAACGCAAAGCTGCCGGCGTAGTGCGGATCCTCGATCGGCGTGTCTTTCGAGGCGTCCGGCTTGTTGAGAAACACTCGTACGAAGACGTCCTGCTTCGGCGGCACCTGAACTTCGTCGATCGTCAAAACGGCCTTCTGCCGCGCGCTGGCATCGAGCACGCCGCGAAGCGCGTCAGGCTCGACTTTGAGACGAGCAGCCGCCGGTTTGCCAACCGCGAGATCGAGCGACTGGCGCAGCTCGTATCGTTTGCCGTAGTCCAGTTTGTGTGGCGCGCCCTCGCGCAGGAATTTTTCCAGCGTCGCCCTGTCTTTCGACGTCAACGTTGCGCCCGGCGCGCACGGCTCGAACTGATAACTCAGCAGCGGCATGAGCAGCGTTGTCGCGACCTGAATCGAAACCGCATTGCCATCCGCGTCGAAGAAATCAGTAAAGGTGAAGTTGCTCCAGGCGGTGTCGTTTGTGTTTGGGTTTCCCTTGTTGATGTTCCAGTCGACCCACAAACACTCGATCATGTTGTGATGACACCAGAAGACCGGATCCAGCGGCGACATGTAATTGCCCATATCGCCGCCGACAAAACCGTGAATGTAATTGTGTGGCTCACGTTCAAGCGCACCGTACCCGTTATTGTCTCGTTGGCCGGTCGCCTGCGCGCTCGCAAAGAGGAAGAAGTTTGTCTCCGCCAGGACATGATTCTGGATGTTCGACGCGCCACAAATCGCGGTGCTGGCCATACTCGACTGCGTGGCGACGCGAGTGTTGTCCAGCAAAGGAGCACTCCAGAAAGGCGCCGGGATGCTCGGACTGGTGGTCCAGTTCCAGTAAGGCAGCGCGAAGTCGGCGTTGCCGGTCAGCTTGCGAATGATCGCTTCGAAGTAAAACAGGTACGCGCGATGCCACGGCAGGAACCACCAGTTTCCGTGCGGGCAATGGTTCTGATGGATCTGGGCTTGCCTGGTCCAGTTGCGGCCGTCGCTGGAAGGCAACTGCTGCATCTTGGTGACTGCATCTCTGTAGGTTTGAATGATCGGATCGTTGGGGGCGAGATTCGCGATGTTGCGTCTGGTCGGCCGGTTTTTGATCTTGTTGCACCACGATTCACATGCACCCATGGCGATAGCGGCGGTCGAAAGGCCGGCGGCTTTTAGGAAGTCTCGGCGGGTGAACGGATTTTTTTCCTGCATTACGTTCGCTCCTGTTGGTGGGTTGTCTATGAGACGGATGTATTCATTTCGCGAGGCGCCAGTTACCCGGAGGTTCGTGAGAGTAGCTCAAAAGCGCGCGCACTATTTCACGGCTGACACACAAAAGTCAATGAAGATTTCCGGCGCGGGCGAAACTTCCGCTTGCCAAAAGTCGTCCTGTTCCGCTAGGCTCTCGGACACAGGTGATTACGATGAAAATCGTCCTCTTCAAAGTCTGGCCAATCCTCGCTTGATTCCCGCGCAGTATATCTGCGCGACCGGGATTGAGTTCTCCAGCTCGCTGTAACCGGCGAGTGGGCGGTCGCGCCTCTTTTCCAAACACAATTCAACGTTTTTCCGAGTGGTCCTTTGACGTCCACTTTCGAGGTGATCATGCAAAACCAGGCTATTCAGGTGCGCAACCTGCGCAAATGCTTTCGCAAACGAAACGGCTTCCGAAAGACCACGGAGCTTTGGGCGGTCGACAACGTTTCGTTCAGCGTTGCTGAAGGCGAAACGTATGGTCTTCTCGGTCCGAACGGTTCGGGGAAGTCGAGCTTGATTCGCATTCTGTCCACGCTGCTCATCGCGGACAGCGGCGAGGTGAAGATGCTCGGCTACGAACTGCCCGCGCAACAGGAAGAGGTGCGCCGCATCATCGGGCGCGTCAGCGTCGATGCCGCGTTCTACAAAAAACTCTCGGCGCGCGAGAACCTGCTCTACACGGCGTTGCTCTACGGACAGAACATGCGCGAGGCCGAAGCTCGCGTGATGGACATTCTCGATCGACTCGGAATGGAGAACGCAAAGTTTTCCACGCCGCTCGAAGAGATGAGCCGCGGTATGCAGCAGAAGATCAGCATCGCCCGCGCGTTGATGATCAATCCGCCGCTGCTGCTTCTGGACGAGCCGACCACCGGACTCGATCCGAAGAGCCGTCGGGACGTGCAGTCGTTTCTCGAAAATCTGCAAGCGCGAGAAGGAACCACGATTCTGCTGACCACGCACGACATGGCGGAAGCAGAACGATTGTGCGCGCGCATCGGTTTCCTGGCTCACGGCAAGCTCGTGGCTGAAGGAACCGCGGCGGATTTGATGAGACAAGCTTCGGCGTCAAATCTCGACGACGCTTTTATAAGGTTGACGGGGGAAGAATTGAAGCATGAAGAACTCGCAGCCGTGAATGAGTAGGCACGGATAGACACGGACAGGAGCAGAGTTATGGAAGCAACTTTACGACAAACGTGGGCCTTCCTTTTCCGCGGGTACCACATCACTCGCCGTTACATAGGCTGGGTGATCGTGTTCAACTTCTACGCGTTGGTGACTTCCGCGACGGTCGCGCTGATCGGCGTCGCACAGGGAGATTATCAACTCACGCTGAAGCTCGTGGTCGGCGCGTTGCTGTGGAACTATCTTTCATGGCTCTACCAGGAGATCTCGATGTCGATCGCTTACGAGCGCTGGGAAGGCACGCTGGAGTACACGTTCATGGCGCCAGTCTCGCGAGCGATTCATCTGCTCGGCGTCAGTCTGTTTTCGCTGCTCAACAGCATAGTGACGAGTATCATCGTGCTGGTTGGCCTGATGCTGTTCACTAACCTGACTCTGCGCGGCGTCAACTTCTTCGGCGTGCTGGTGGTGTTGGCTGTGAGCACGGTTGCATTCGTGGGCTTGGGCCTGTTCGCCGCGATTTTTCCGGTGATGAGTGCTGAACGCGGCGCTGAAGCAACGCACATCTTTCAGGGCTCGCTTCTGCTAGTTTCCGGAGTTTATTATGACATCGAAGTGTTGCCGCGCTGGATGCAGCCGCTCTCGGCGATCTCACCGGCGACTTACACGCTGTCAGCCTGCCGGAAGTTGTTTGGCGTGGGGGCCAGCGGTTCGACGGCAGAGCATCTGGCGGGCGCTTCGTTGTCAGCAGTCACACACGAGCTACTGATTCTCGGGTTGATGGGGGCAATACTGTTGCCGCTTGGCCTGTGGGCGTTTGTGCGCATCGAGGCGTGGGCCAAGAAGACAGGTAAGCTGAAGCGAACGGGATGAACGGATGCCTAAACGCGAGAGCAGGGAAGAGCTGAAGAAACGGAGCGGCGAGATCATTCGCCGGCTGAAACGAGCGTATCCGGGCGCGAAGTGTTCGCTCAACCACGGAAATCCGTTTGAACTGTTGATTGCCACGATTCTCTCGGCGCAGTGTACCGACGAGCGCGTCAACATCGTGACCGAGGACCTGTTTCGAAAGTACCGGAAGCCGGAAGACTACTTGAAGGTGTCGCCCCGTGAGCTGGAAAAAGACATCCAGTCGACCGGCTTCTTTCGCAACAAGACGAAGTCGATTCAGGGGACGTCGAAGATGTTGACGGAGGAGTTTCACGGCGAGGTGCCGCACACGATGGACGAGCTGCTCGAACTGCCGGGCGTCGCGCGAAAGACGGCAAACGTCGTGCTGGGCAATGCATTTGGGATCAAGGCGGGCGTCGTCGTTGACACACACGTGACGCGGCTCTCGCACCGGCTCGACTTCACGCAGGAAAAGACTGCCGAAAAGATCGAGCGCGACTTGATCGAGATCGTGCCGAAGAAAGATTGGGTGATCTTCCCGCACCTGATGATTTGGCACGGGCGGAAGATCTGTAAGGCGCGCAGTCCGCTGTGCGCGGAGTGCGTCGTAGAAAAGCAATGCCCGTCTTCGTATCTGAAGACGGGCGTTATGCCTGGTAGTTAGGTTGTGCTTGCGGGCTACGGTTGGGTGGCCGCTTCGATTAGCCCTTGCGCAGCTTGTGTTGTCGCCGGAGTAACGATGTCTTCACCGGCAGACTTCGCCTTTCCTTTGAACTGTTTCGAAAACTTCGGATAACCCGCGCCGGGTTTCTCGAGCCTCACGTCCACCGTCAGTTCGTCCTTCGCTTTAACGTCCGCAACGACCGCGCTCGTGGCGGTGTTTGTGGCAATTGCGGCCGTCGTGCTGCCATAGGGAATATTTCCGGCTACAGTCGAAGCGGCGCTGCTGAAGACGCCGCCGAAACCTCCGCCGCCTTTCTTGTGCGTCACGGTGGTGAACACCAGGTAATCGCACTCTTTCTGGCGCGCCTCGTCTTCAATCTGCTTGAGCACTGTTGCCTGAATCGGCACTGCTTCAACGTTCGGCGCTTTCAGTTTTTCGTTGAGTGTGGTTTGCACTGCGCCCGCGAGATTGCCGGCGTTCATATTGTCGGCGACGGCGCCGGGTTTCACCGCGACGACTCCGATGCGAATCACGCCCGCTTTCTTGGGGCCGATCGCAGGCGCGGCGGCTGCACTGTTGGTCGGCTGAGTGCTTGTGCTGGGCACGTTTGCGGAACTCGGATTAGGCACAGACACACTCGGACCAGTCGGCATGCCGTACAACGCCGCATAATCCTGCACTTCGCGATAGCCCTCGGGGATCTCAAACAAACTCTGATCGAGTGTTGCCTGCGAGAAGTCGACAACCTCATTGATACTGGAAAAACTAGTCACGCCGTTCGGGCCAAACATCGTCGTCTTTTCCCAAACAGGAAAACCCTTCTTCGCCAACCCGACGGTTTTCGACTCGTAACGATCGCGGCAACCACCACCGGCAACCGTTTTCTGCGGCGGCACGAAAGCACGACTCATATCGCAGTCGAGCGCAAACGCCGCGTCGATGTACCAGCCATCGACCTCCATCTTCATGTTGCTCTGCGAGCACGCGTCAGGCGACGACTCCATCACCATCATCGTGGTGATGTGCCGCGCGGTGTAGCCAAACATCTGTTTGCGTTCGCCGGTGTCGCGCGTGGTGATGGTCGACGTTATCACGCCGCCCTTCTTCACGGGCTCTTGTGGGCCCGTAGCCGGAGAATTTCCCGGCGTCGCGCCGGTTCCAGCAGTCGGGTCACCGAACGGTTGAATCAGATACGTCTTCGTCGCCGGCGCGATCTGAACGTTGCGCTTCAGATCGCACTGCGTCAGCGCGATCATCTGACCGTTCTGCATTTCGCTGCGCTGGCGTTTGCCTTTGATGTAGATGGTGTTGTCGTAAGTCTGGCCGCCGCTGGTTTGCCGCGACGTGACCTTCGTGTCGGCGAGTGCGACAGCCGACAGACTCAGCACAAAGAGGATTGAAAGTATTGTTTTTTGCATGCTTGCTCCCGAGTGATCTTACTCTAAAACGCGAAAGACGGGGGAGAGAAAGGTCAGGGATTTTACGGACTAAGCCCGGTTTGGCGCAACCCTCACCGGACAGCTAGAATGGCGCGCCGTGAGTTACAGATTCCCCTGGCACAGTTTGAGCGACGAACACTTGCTCGACCTGCGTATCTGCGACCTGCCGATCAAGATCAAAGGCTCCTTTCTGGAGCCGCACATCAAGCGTCTTTACAGCGAGCTGAACTCGCGCGGAATCCGCTTCAAACCCCATGTTTGGCTGGCCGAAGAGTGGTTTTCTCCCGACGGCGTGCCGGGTATCGCCATCCCGTTTTACCTCGCGCACCCACGCCTGATGAAGCTGGAACGGCGGCAGATGCTGGAGGTCGAGGGCGGGACTGACGCCGAGTGCATGCGGATCCTGCGACACGAGGCGGGACACGCGCTCGACACCGCTTTTCGGCTTCACTTCAAACGCCAGCACCGCGAGCTGTTCGGCTCGTTTGCCCAACCGTATCCGGACTTCTACAAACCAAAACCTCGCAGCCGGAAGTACGTGCTGCACTTGCCGGCGTGGTACGCGCAGGCGCACCCGGCCGAGGATTTCGCGGAAACGTTCGCCGTCTGGCTGACGCCGCGCTTGCAGTGGCGACGCCGCTATCGTGGCTGGCCCGCGTTGCAGAAACTCGAATACATCGACGAGCTGATGCAGGAGCTTGCCGGCACGAAACCACGCAACCGGACGCGCACGAAAGTCGAACCGTTATCGGCGTTGAAGATCAGACTGCGCGAACACTATCGTCGCAAACGTGAACGCTACGACTTCGAGTGGCCCGCTGTTTACGATCGCGATCTGCATCGAATCTTTTCTGACGATCCGCGACACAAAACAAAACCGAGTGCCGCGAGTTTCCTGCGGAACGTGCGCCGCGAGGTGCGACAGATCGTCGCGGAAGGCACCGGCGTGCACCAGTACACGATCGATCACGTGCTGCAAAACATGATCGATCGTTGCAAAGAATTGAAACTTCGTGTAGCAACCCCCTTCCGCGAAACGCGTCGTCGTGTAATGATAGTGCTGACTGTGCAAGTAATGAACGTGCTTCATTCAGGTTATCATCGCATCGCCGTATGACCTTTGAGCCACGCCGGAAGCTGCGCATCATCGTGCTCGTTCACGAAGACCTCGTGCCGCCCGATTCGCTGAACGGTCTCTCCGACAAGGAAAAGCTGGAAGTCAAAACCGAGTTCGACGTGATCTCGACGCTCAAGAAGATGGGCCACGAGGTTTACCCCGTCGGGCTCTACAACCAGCTCAACGTGATCGGCAACGCGTTGCTGGAGCACAAACCGCACATCGCCTTCAACCTGCTCGAAGAGTTTCACGGTTACCCGCTTTACGATCAGCACGTCGTCAGTTATCTCGAGCTGATGAAACAGCCCTACACGGGCTGCAATCCGCGCGGGCTGACGCTGGCGCACGACAAGGCGCTGACAAAGATGATCCTCTCGTATCATCGTCTGCTCGTGCCGAACTTCGCCGTGTTTCCGATGAATCGAAAAGTGCGGCGGCCGAAGCGTTTGAAGTTTCCGCTGCTGGTGAAGTCGATCAGCGAAGAAGGCTCAGTGGGCATCGCCCAGGCATCGATCGTGCACGACGACGAGAAGCTGACGCAGCGCGTCGAGTTTATTCACCGTCAGAACAAGACCGCGGCGATCGCCGAGCAGTACATCAAGGGCCGCGAAATTTACGTCGGGGTAATCGGCAATCAGAACATTCAGACCTACGCGCCGTGGGAACTGGTGATGGAGAAGCTGCCCGAAGGCGCCGAAAACATCGCGACGCTGAAAGTGAAGTGGGACCCGGCGTACCAGGAGAAGGTTGGCGTTGCGACGCGAGCCGCCGAGTTGACTCCCGAGCAGCACAAAACGCTCGAGCGACTCTCGAAGCGCATCTATCGTTACCTGTTTTTGAGTGGCTACGCGCGGCTCGATTACCGCATGACGGAAGAGGGACAGTTTTATTTATTGGAAGCTAATCCGAATCCTCAGATCGCGCATCGCGAAGACTTCGCCGATTCGGCTGAGTACAGCGGTGTCGCTTACGATCAGCTTCTGCAAAAGATCATTACGGTGGGCTTGAACTACGCGGGCCGCGCCGCGTAATCCACGGAAACCCGCCTTTATTACCACTTTCTTACCTCATACAGCGGAATTCATAATTGTTCGTTGGGAGTTTTCTTGCCCATGACGTTAGCTCTTACTCTGCTTTTTACGCTGACTCTGTATCGCAAACTTCAGCGCGCGTGAGTCGCCCGAGGGCTACAGACCCTTCAGAATGACCGCGCTCGCGAAGAATTCGTGACTTCTTTCAATGCGAGTTCGATCGTGGCTCGCGTTTCGTCACGAAACAGTCACATTGGTTCTTGAAGCATGCTACTTGAGCCGCTAAGATGCCTGAGTCTTAGCGGTGCCCCCCTCACGATAGCAATAGAAGACAACCCGAAATTTACCAAGGAGAAGGTACTTCCCCGTTTATGGAACTACGAAAACTGGTCTGCCGCGTCTTGTTCGCGTCCCTCGTAATCGGCATTTGCTCGCTCTCAGCGTTTGCACAAACTCGTTCCCGGCTTGTAGCCCCGATTAGTGACGACCCCGACGAAGTCGCTTGCTCGCCAGAAGATTCCGTGATGCTCTCCACAGCAGCGCACTCGGAATCAAAACCAGTTTGGGAAGCGAAACCAAAACCGACGATTGACGTCGCTCCTTCAATCACCTCCACAAACAACGGAACACTCAAGGTCGAATCACTGCTCATGGCAGCAATCGAGCAGCGCCTGGGCACGCCTTATCGCTGGGGCGCTACCGGGCCGGATAGATTCGATTGTTCGGGATTCGTCTGGAGTATCTTTCAAGCAACCGGCATCAACTTCGAACGCGCGAGTGCGCGTACGTTGTTCTCCCGCTTCGCAGCGCCGCCAATCGAAGAGCAGTACAAATTCGGCACGCTCGTCTTCTTCAGCGGACTCGCGCACGTGGGTGTCGTCGCGGACGAACATGGTTTCTACCATGCGTCGCGTCACCACGGCGTTATCTATTCGAAGTTCGATGATTATTGGACGAAGCGGATCGATGGATTCCGTCGCGTGCCGCTGCCGCTTCAGCCCGCGGAGCTTACTTCTTCTTCCCGTTACGGAAAGTAATCTGCACCACCGGAATGGTGTTGGGATCGTCCTGCTGTTCGCGCTCGAACCGCAGCAGGTCGTAATACGCGCAGCGCTTCGTGATCGGAAACTCACGACAGACTGCCGGCCGCGCCATGTAGATCGTGCAGCCGCGCGTCTCCGGATTGATGAACTGGCAAGCTTCACCAAAGAGGTGGTCCTTCTTGCGGCGTAGCACCCGCTCCTTCTCATACATCTTTGTATAACGCGCGGTGGCTACTTCCTCTGTGACGCCGAAGTGTCTCGCCAGGCGGCGAATGTCGCGCGGCGTGACCTGCACGCGCTCATACACCGAGCAACAGTAGGCCGGACAATCGACGCAATCGTAGTAGGACTTGGGCTTCACGCCCGCACTCATTTCACCCATGATCGCTCGTGGCTCCTATCAAACTATCGTCGTTTGGATTTCTTGTATTCGGCCAGCAACAACGTCATGAACTGCTCGCGCCTCTCGTAGAGACGTTTCGGCTCGCGCGGCTCGTGACGCGTAAGAGCATAAGCTGTTATCAGTGGAAGCGCCACAGTAGAATCGATATAACAAACAACGGCATCAGGCAGACGATCGGGATCGACCTTGCCCCACGAAACTGCCTCACCGGGAGTTGCGCCGGAGAGTCCGCCCGTGTCGGGGCGCGCGTCCGTTACTTGCAGAAAGTAATCGTGTCCGCGTTCGTCGATGCCCAGCACTTCCTGGATCTGCGGCTCAGTCTGCAAAAGAAAATTCTTAGGCGAGCCGCCGCCGAGAATGAAGACCGCGGAACGGCCTTTCGTCTTCCTGCCTTTTCCGTTCTGTGAATTTGCCGCGCCGCGCTTAGCGGCCAGGACGATCGATGCAGTCTCGTTTACGTCGAGTGAGGGATCGAACGCGAGCTTGTTGCCTTGCAGTGCTTTCGCCGCGACGTTCATGCCGATTGAAGAGTCGCCGGGAGAAGACGTGTAGATCGGCACGGCGTATTCGTAAGCGACTGCGAGCAGCGACTTCTCGCTGATGCCGAGTTTTTGTTCACGTTCGTAGACGTAGCGGCCGCAAAGATAGTGAAACTCAGCGGTCGACATCGGCTTTTGAAACTCCGGGCCTTCGATGATGCGACGGAAGAAGGCGTCCGTGTCGAGCAGCACTGAATAGTCGAAGAAGATATCGTAAATCCGAACCACTTCTTCTTCGCGCAGCACGATGTCTGACGTCTGCGCGTTTCCCTGGTGCATCGCGAGGCCGATGCCGAAGTGCGTGTCGTGATAGAGGTTCGCGCCGGTCGAGATGATCCAGTCAATAAAACCGGCCTTGATTAACGGAATGAGGGCGGAGATTCCGAGGCCCGCGGGCGTCAAGGCGCCCGTGAGCGAGACGCCGATCGTCACTTCCGGCTCGAGCATCTTCTGCGTGAAGAGCTGGCACGCTTCGCGCAGCCGCGCGGCGTTGTAAGCGAGAAACGATTCGTCGATCAGATCCGCGGCTGTGATCTCTTTCGCGATGGGCGCCGGGTCAATTCTTCTTCCCCGCAGGAATTTGCTTTTGTGTTTCATCCGTTTCTTCAGTGTCCACCTGTGGCGATACTCTTACTCGCAAACGATTGATGCGGCGCTCGTCGGCTTCGAGCACTTCCACTTCGAGCCCGCGTATATTCAGCACTTCGCCGCCGGCCGGAACTTTGCCGCTTTCATTGATCACCAGTCCGGCGATCGTCGTGAAATCGTCGTCTTCGATTTCCATGTCAAACAGCCGCTCGATTTTTCCGATCTCGGTTGAGCCGAGCACTGCATAACTGCCTTCTTCCAACTCGACAATCTCATCCAGCTCGTCGGCGCCGATGTCTTCGTCTTCAATCTCGCCGACGATCTCTTCGAGAATGTCTTCTACCGTCACCAGTCCGGAGACGCCGCCGTACTCGTCGATCACGATCGCGAGCTGCACGTGCGCCTTCTGCATCTCCTCAAGCAGCTCGGCCACGGCCTTCGTTTCCGGCACCTCGTAGACCGAACGCACGATCGGACGGATGTTCTTGTCTTCGTCGCCTTCGGCCCACGACAACAGCAGGTCGCGCACGTAGATGATGCCTTCGACGTTGTCCATCTGATCGCGATAGACAGGCAGCCGCGAGTACTTCGACTCCAGCATCACGTCGCGCGCCTCTTTAATCGTTGCTGTTACGGGCAGTGCGACGATGTCAGGCCGCGGCGTCATCACTTCGCTCACGCGCGTGTCGCCAAACTCGATGATCGAAACTATGCGTTCGCTTTCTTCCTCTTCCAGAATGCCTTCGGCTTCGCCGACGCCGATCAGCGCCTGGATGTCTGTGTCGCCGTCTTCTTCCTCTTGTTCGTCGCCAGTCTCGGTGATCTGATCTTTACGGCGCGAGCGATCGAACAGCCGCTGAAACGGATCGGCGATGAAGGCCATGATCGGAAAGAACGGCCTGATGATTGGCAGCAGGAAGAGAAGCGTGCCTTCCGGGTTTCGCGTCGAGATGAAGAGCGGGATCAGTTGACGAAAGATGCCCGCTAGAAGCAGACCCGCGAGCAGCCCGACGAGGACCAGACGCGGATCGGGAAACAGGTAGAGCGAGATCGAAGTGACCAGCACCGCCACGACGACCAGCAGAATCTGGATCATGGCGGAGAGCGCAAAGCCGAAGCGCGGCCGGTTTTCGAGGACGAGTTTGAGAAATGCGCGCGAGCGGCGCTCGGGCCTTTCCCCGTTCTCGCCGATGAGGCGGCGGAGGCCGACGTCGCTGAGTTGGCCGAAGGCCATGTCAACCGTGGCCAGCAGGGAGAGCAGTAGCAGCAGTACGAGCGTGAGCCCTATTTCAAGTTCCATCGATGAGTGGAATAGTAAATTAACTGGAGTCTAAATCCCTAGCCTCCGTCTCATTCGTAGTTCCAAACGATTCATCTCGCCGTTGTCGGTCTCGTGATCGTAGCCCGAGAGGTGTAGCAGACCGTGCAGGATCAGCTGCGCCACCTCTTCGTCAAACTTTAAGCCGTTTTCCCGGGCTTGCTTCGCGGCTGTCTCGACGGAGATCGCGATGTCACCGAGATTCGTTTTGTCGGGGTCTTCAGTGGGAAACGAGAGCACGTCGGTTGCTCTGTCGATGCCGCGAAACTGACGGTTGAGCTGGCGAATGGTTTTATCCGAAACGAAGGCGATGGTGGCCGAGGCGCCCTTCTTTCCCATCGCGTCGATGACTCGGACCGCGAACGTTTCCCAAGCCTTGGTGTCGATCTTTTTGCTGCGCTGCCGGTTGACCGCTTCGATCATCGTCGCTACATCTGGGTCTTCTTACTCTGCTCTTCGTAGGCGCGGATGATCATCTGCACCAGCTTGTGACGCACTACGTCTTTGTCAGTGAAGTACACAAACTCGATTCCTTCGAGGTTCGAGAGGATGCGTTCCGCTTCGATCAGGCCGCTGCGTTTTCCGGTCGGCAGATCGACCTGCGTGACGTCGCCGGTGATCACGGCCTTGGAGCCAAAGCCGATGCGCGTGAGGAACATCTTCATCTGTTCGCTGGTTGTGTTCTGCGCTTCGTCGAGGATGATGAAGGCGTCTGACAGCGTACGTCCGCGCATGAAGGCGAGCGGTGCGACTTCGACCACGCGCTTCTCGAGTAGTCGGGTGACGCGCTCGTAATCAATCAGGTCGAACAGCGCATCGTAAAGCGGCCGCAGGTACGGATCGACTTTGTCTTGCAGATCGCCGGGAAGAAATCCGAGCTTCTCACCCGCTTCGACTGCCGGACGCGCGAGCACGATGCGGTTGACCTGTTTCTGCATCAACGCCTGCACGGCCATCGCCACGGCCAAATACGTCTTGCCGGTGCCGGCGACGCCGATGCCAAACACGACGTCTTTCTCCTGAATCGCCTGGATGTAGCGGCGCTGGTTCGCGGACTTGGGCGCGACCTGCTTCTTGCCCGCGGGGTTGAAGCGCGCCTTGGTGAAGTAATCGCGCAGACTGAACGCGCGATCCTCGGCGATCTGCGCGAAAGCCTCACGCAGCTCTTTGTCCGTGAAGTGTTTTCCTTCCTTGAAAAGGTCTGAGAAGTCTTCGAGGATGCGTTGGGCGGTCTCCACGTCCGCGGGGTCGCCGTCGATGGAAACGTCCTGGCCGCGCGCGTCAATCCTCACGGCCAGCAGGGATTCGAGGTACTTGATGTTCTGATCGTGAACACCAAACAGCGTCTCCAGACCCCTGGGAGGCAACTCGATTTTAATCATTGGCCACAGATTAACATGGATCTGTGTCGGCAGTGTTGACGGCGGGGCTCGCCTTGACACTCCGGCGGTTGGTACCTATACTCCCCCACTTGCGCCCGGGTCGGGCGGGGAGAGTTTAATGCCGAATCATAAATCATCAGAGAAGCGAGTGCGGCAGAGCGAGAAGCGCCGCGTAATCAATCGCAGCCATCGTACCAAGGTCCGGTCGTATATCAAGAAGGTTCGCACCGCGCTGGCGTCGGGCTCGGCCGACGAGGTGCAGAAGGTGCTGCCGGAAGCAATTTCAGTTATCGATAAATCGGTGCAGAAGGGCGTGATGCACGCGAATGCCGCGGCGCGTTACAAGTCGAGACTGACGACGCAAGCGAACCAGACCGGCAAGTAAGTAGCTAACAATTTGGAGGAACCGCGAGGCGGGTCGACATTTCGGCCCGCCTCGCTTTTTATTTGAGAGGAGACTGAGATGTTTCACTCAGAGGAGGAGATTGAGGAGATCGTGCGCGGGTTTGAGAACTGCACGATTGCGAAGACCGATTTTCATCATCGCGAGCACCTGGCAGTGGCCGTGTGGTACCTGCAAACGCTGTCACCCGCGGAAACAGTCACGAAGGTGAGGTCTGGCCTATTGAAGTTTTTAGAGCATCACGGGATAGACAAAAAGAAGTATAGCGAAGAGGTCACTGTGTTTTGGGTGGATGCGGTTGCGAGTAAGTTAGAGGAGATTGGGGTGAAGGTTTCGCTGGTGGAGCGCGCTAATCAGGTAATTGAAATCTTTAACTCGCCAACTCGCACACCAGCAGCTCGAGTTGCAGACGAGGAGTCGCTTGCGAAGTCTTGATGGCGAGGTCGGCGGCTGCGGTGAGTTGCAGGCCACGAGCGATCTTGGCGGCGTCGTTGCGTTGGAGATTGGCGATGTAGGAGTCGCGTTTGAACGGAGGCAACGAGATGTTGCGAAAGACCTCTTCGCGTCCGCCTTTCGCGAGTAGGTGCTTGGCCAGCGCGAGTCGATGGTAGTTGCCGGCGATCAGGCCGATCAGCATCACGGGTTCAGCGCCGTCGTCGAGCAGGCGATACAGAGTTTCCAACGCACGCTTACGATTGTTCGCCAGCAGGTGATCGCCGAGTTCGAAATTCGACAACTCCCGCGAGCGTCCAATCAGCTCGTCAACGGTGGCTGAAGTGATGCGCCTAGTGTCGGCGGCGGCGGACGCGAGCTTGTCGAGCTCGTTCGCGAGTGTCTGCACGTCAGTGCCGGTGAGAGTGACGATCTCGCTCAACACCGAATCGTCCGCGGTTACTTTCAACTCTTTGAGTCGCGTCCTGGCCCAGGTTTTTGCTTCGGCGTCTTTCAACTGCGGGAAGTCGACAATCGTGCAGGTATCGAGCAGGACCTTCGTCGCTTTCTTCCGTTTGTCGAGCTCGTCGGCGATGAAGATCATCACCGTCGTGGGCGCGGGGTTGTTGAGATAGTGAATCAAAATCTCTTCGTCACTCTCGCGCAGCCGCGCGAAATCACGAATCCTTACCACGCGCCGCCCCGACATCATCGGCAACTGTTCGGCGGCCGCCATCGCTGACTGCACAGACTCGCGCAGCAGGCTGAAGCTTGATTCGTTGAACTCGCGCAGCAGCGTGCCGATGAGAGTTGCCTCGGTGATCGCCCGCGCGGCCGTATCGCGCAGATAACTTTCGGGGCCGATCAGCAGGTAGAGTGGTTGCAGAGGCGCCTGGCGCAGCGATCGTTCGAGCTCGGTTCGCGAGAGTGCTTTCATCGCTTTTGCAGCTCGACGGCGTTGATGAGGGTTGAGACGATACTTTCGGCGAAGCTCCGCGACATGCGCAGGATGGCCGGATCTTCTTCGTTGAAAAAGCTGCGCGGATCGCTGGCGAACTCATATTCGCCTCGGAAGACGAAGTTTTGATTGTCGTAGAGCACTCGGTTTTCCGTCTGGTCGCGCACGGTGACCGCCGCCGCGATCGTCACTTCAAAGATGCGCGCGCGGCCCTTGTCGTCGAGCAGCACGCCGGCAAAGTTGAAACTCTTGATGACGCCCTCGATCACGGCGTCAGCACCCTCGCGATTACCTTGCACGCGCAATCCGCGCCCACGGTGGACCAGTTCCTTCATCACGGCGTCAGTGAAACGCGATTCGATCTTGTAGCGGAGCGCGTTGCTTTCCATCTGAAAGGCCGGCACCGCGACGGTTTTGATCCGTTCGGGAAGTTGATTCTTGGTCACCGGCTTGTAGCACTCGGCAAAACCGGAAACGAACAGAAGCATGACGATGAAGAGGGAAAGGCGGAGTAGCTTGGGCATCGGGCGACCATCATACGCAACGTTTGATGGATTCGGAAACATGGATTGTGTCGGCGGCAGCTTTGACGTCGTGAACGCGGATGATGTGTGCACCTTTCAAAACAGCGGCAGTGATGGCGGCGAGTGTGCCGTACAGGCGGTCGGAGGCCGGTGCTGGTGTGCCCGAAGCATCGCCGAGGATGCGGCCGATGAAGGATTTTCGCGAGGTGCCGATCAGGAGCGGGTAATCGGGGAAGGCAGCGATCAGTTGATCCAGCTTCGCGATCAACTCCAAATTTTGATCCTGGCTTTTGCCAAAGCCGATCCCTGGATCAATCGCAATCGATTTAGGATTAACCCCGCGTCGCTCAGCCATGTGAACGCTCGCGCGCAGGCTGCTCGTGACCTCTTCCATGATGTCTGCAACCGGTGGCAGCCGATGCATCGTGGCCGGCGTGCCGCGCGAGTGCATCAGCACCAGTCCCGCGCCGGCGCGAGCCACTGCATCCGCGACGTAGAAATCGAATCGCAACGCGGAAACGTCGTTGACGATCGCGGCGCCCGCATCGAGCGCCGCGCGTGCGACTTCCGATTTCGTCGTATCAACGGAAAGAGGCGTATCCGGTACGCGCGCAGACAACGCCTCGATCACCGGCACGACGCGCCGAATCTCTTCCTCAATCGAAATCGGTTCGCCGCCGGGACGCGTTGACTCGCCGCCCACGTCTACGATGTTGGCGCCCTCGGCGATCATCCGCTCAGCGTGGGCCACGGCGGCGTCGACGGTAACGAACTGTCCGCCGTCGCTGAAACTATCGGGGGTAACATTCAAAATGCCCATGATGAGCGTTCGCTCACCGATGGGCATTTCGTAGTTCCTAAATTTCCAGACCACTAACTGTGCTTAGGCCGGCGCCGGATTGCCACCGGTAATTGGCGGCAGAATCGGCTTGAGAGGCTTCGCCGTCGGCTCCTTCAACTGCGGCCGATCCTGATCGCCACCGCCGTCGGAAACCGGCGGGTTCTCGTCGAGCGGCAGGCCCGCGACAATCCGTCGAATCTCGACGCCGTCGAGCGACTCGCGTTCGAGCAAGCACTCGGCGAGGCGAATCATCGTGTCGCGATTTTCCTCGATGATCGCCTTCGCTCTTTCAAACTGAGCTGTAACGATCTTCTTCACTTCCTGGTCGATCTTGATCGCCGTGTCTTCCGAGAAGTCGCGATGCTGGGCAATCTCACGTCCGAGGAA
>JBKPPP010000162.1:0-9252 GCA_046733615.1 Acidobacteriota bacterium
GTGAAGATCGTGCAGAAGGATATCGCGAAGCTGACGGCCTCGCTGGCGGATTACGAGCGCATTCGCCGCGTGGCGCTGTTGCCACACGAGTTCAGCATCGACGGTGGCGAGCTGACGCCGACCCTGAAAGTCAAACGGCGCGTGATCGACGAGCGTTTCGGCGAGTTGATTGACGAGCTCTATGCGTAGAGCGCCATCAGCGCGGCCGGAGGTTAGCCACGGATTTTATACAGACTAGCACTTGAAAGCGCAGATTCAGTTGGGCGAAGTTTCAAAGCGCTACGGGCCCGTCAAATCCGTGGCTAATCTTTGCGAGACAGGAGTGACTCGGCGAGGATGCGCAGGTTGATGGGAATCTCGGGCACGCTCGCCTGACGTCCGCGGCGCGCTTTGTGATGAGCCAGGAGCCGCAGCTCGGCATTACAAAACTCGCAGTCCTCCAGATGGCGCCGCACCAGGCTGGCAATTTCCGGCGAAAGCCTGGCTGAACGATAGCCCACGAGCGTAGCAGACGTGGGACAAGCCGCAGTCTTGCGAAACGTGAGCTGTGTTTGTGAGCCTTTCATCGCGTGTGCTGGTGTCCACCCTTACGAAAGGCTGAATATTACCCTAATTCCAGCCTCGCCCCCTAACTTTTCGTCACTTTTCCTCAGCTTTTTCCCGTAAACTACTCGTGTAAAAAGATGTTGCTCGATATTTAAAATGCTGTTACCATGCCTTGCGTCGGTCGAGTGAGCGGGCCTGCTCACTGACGTATCTCCAGGAGTTCGACTCACCCTCTGTATCCACATTCTCGGAATAAGTAACACCTAGCCCGACAACCATCCGTTAGCGAGCGGATAACTCCCGTGAAATCTATTAGCGAAGACTCTGAAAACATAGCGGAACCCAGTTCGGTCGAGAAAAAGCCGCCGGCTAGAACGCGGCGAAACGACCGCTCCGCCAAGCATGCCAAATGGGTCGAAAGCCTGCGGGCCTCGGACGTCAACCGTCTGTGGACCGACCTGCATCGCATCGTCTCGCATCACCCGCTGGTCCGCGCCTCACGCAGCGCCGGCCTGCTGATCGAGGAAGGCAGCGGCGCCGCCTACACCGACCTGACGCAGGAACTCTTCGTCCAGCTTCTCAGCAAGAACCGTTTCGAACACTATCTCGAAACCGAGATGACTGACTACGAGATCGAATGCGAGATCAGTCAGATCGAGCTCACCAACCTGCTGACCGCGGAACTGCGCAAACGCCATCCGGAAAGCTATCGCCTGGCGCGTCGTATCTCCACGCTGATCCAGTCGAGCCCGAACTTCCGTCGCTTCGACACGAGCGGCATTGACGACGAGCCCCATCGCCGTCTCGCCGATCGCGTTTACGGCTTGAGTGAATGGAGCGACAAGAAATCACGCCGCGGCGCGCACGAAGTCGAGCAGCGCGTGCAAATGATTCCCGTGCGCCAGCGAGACACGCGTATGGTCGGCTGCACGGGCGACTCGCAAGTCGTCATCAGCAATCCCGACCTCGAAGATCTAATCGTCTCCGTGCTGGACGCGGTCGATTCGCCGGTAGACGTGCGCACTCTGCGCAGCCTCGTGATGTCGCGGCTGCCGGTGATGGACATCTATCTCGTGCCACTTGATGGCGACGACAGCGACAACGAAAACAGCAACAACTACGAGCCGGTCGACAAGCGCGAGAACCCTGAAGAGGGTTTGATGCGACGCGAGTCGGAGCGCGAAGCGGCGGGTTTTGTCGACCAGTTTCTGGCGAGCCTGAACGAGGCGGTGCGCGGCAAGGTCAAACAGTACAACCGCATCATCGGCGTGCTTTGGTACTGCTACTTGAGCCCGGATCACGCGACGCAGTTGGAAGTCGCGGCGATCCTCGGCGTTTCCGATTCGCTGGTTTCGGACTATCGCCGGCGGATCGAGCAGGAGCTACGGGCGCTTTCATTCAGTGAAGTTGAAGAGGCCAGGCAGTTTGAATTGGCGTTGCGCGCGCACGTAAAGACGCTGGTGTTTGAACTGGAAGAAAAAGAAGTCGTAGTCTAAACTGCAAGCTCGAAGTATCCACAGATTACGCTGAGGGTCGATCGGTGTAATCTGTGGATTTTTTTGGTATCTTGAGCGATGTTCCGCGGCCCAGCGTCGAATCAATGCTTCAGAAAAAACGAAAAGATACGGGAATGCTCGTTCGCGGCCTTTTCGAGGTCCTGCTCGATCACCCCGAGGGCCTGCCGCTCGAAGCCGCGTTGGAGACGTGTCTGGCAAAAGTTTCCAACGGCAAAGATACCGATCTGAGCGAACAGTTGCTGCGCGGCTGCGTGGCGCCGATGAAGGCCGGTTGGCTGGTGCTGGAAAGCGGCGGCTTCACTGTCTCTCCCGAAGGCAAACAGGCTTATCAAGCTTACCGGGACCCCGATGATTTTTTACTGCGCGCCGGGAAACAGTCGGTGCGGGGTTGGGTCTCGGTTCACTTTCCCGAACAGTATTTTTTTCTGGGCAAGCTGCGCGATCGATTTTCTTCCGAATACCGCGTCGTCAAACGCGTCGGGATCAAGAACCTGTTTGAAAAAGCGATCGGCACTCCTGCGGCGTGGCAGGAAGTTTTGCCGGTTCAGTCGGCGCGCCGGATCTCCATTCCCGATCTGCGTCTTTCCAATCTCGACGAGTTTCTCGAAAACCTGAAGCAACAGAATCTCGCCTACAGCACCGGTGGCCACGCGATCTATCTGCCGCCGGAAACGATCGCCAAAACTCCGTTCCGGGTGCTCTCAAATTACTATCCGCCCAACGCCGGTCTGAAGATCGTCAGACATCCAGGCGGGCTTGCCGAGAGCGTTTACGTTTACAAAGGCGAAGGCGAAAGCCGTTTGCACTTGCGCCTGATTCATAACCTGCGCCACCTGACGCTCGTGGCAAATCTGCTGCACGTGAATGGCGTTGGCCCACGGCTTCACGATCTCGTGGAGCTGGATTGCGGCGACAATCTCTGGACGGCGTTTGTCACCGAGCACGTCGAGCAGCCGGTGACTTCGAACGACGTCTGCGAGAAGGGAATCAAGATCATTCGCGATCTCGAGCAGCGCGGTCTCGTCAAAGTCATTCTTCCTTCAGGCTTCGACGACGGGGAATTTCAGTGTCCCGACTGTAGTGGAAACGCGTTCATGACGCGCGACGGCGAGTTTCGCTACATCGACTTTCAAAACTTCTCGCTTACGGGCTACGGCGCCTATTTGAAGAAGGTCGCCGAAGACGCGTCCGAAGCGTCGCACTTTGGCGACAAGAGCATTCTTCGCGGCGGCCGTTATCTTTACCAGTCTGTGCCGGGAGTACCGTTACCCGGAAAGCGCAACCCGGAAGCACGCGTGAAGATCCTGTTGGAGTTGATGAGCGCAGCCGGAGTTTCGGTTGAGAACCGGCTGGTGCTGGACGTCGGCTGCAACGTCGGCATGATGATGGCGCAGTATCTGAAGCTGGGCGCGCTGTGGTGTCACGGCTGGGACCAGGAAGTGGTCGTGCCGCACACGGAGCGGTTGCTGTACGCGCTCGGTTGCACGCGTTTCTCGACGACGGGCGGGCTCATCACTAAGTCGATCCGGTTGCAAGACAATCTCGCTTGTCACGTGAAGCCGCATCTCGATGGCTGCGTCATCTCGTACCTCGCGATCCGCGGCCACATCGACTGGCTGCCCGCGCTCAAAGAGATCCCCTGGGCGTTCATGATTTACGAAGGACACGAGGGCGAATCCACTCCACAGTCTCTTCGTTACCTCGAAGAGTTTCAAAAAGAAGTCCCCTTCCGAATCGCCGCGCAAGGCGAGTATGCCGATGGCGACAGTGAACCGCGAACAGTGGCCATCCTGATCAGAAACTGACTGTCCGCGTTTGTTCGTCAGAGATGTCAAAAGTCCCGCCAGGTAATCTTAGTCAGGAATACTTCGACACCGAACATCTGACCACCACGATCGCGAGCCGCACGGCCCGTGGCGGCGTGGTGACGATCGTCTCGCACGGGTTGAAGTTTGTGTTGAGCATCGCCGCGACGGCGGTTCTTGCTCGTCTGCTTTCGCCGCAGGACTACGGACTGATCGGAATGGTCGCCGTCTTCACGGGCTTTGTCGCGCTCTTCAAGGACCTGGGTCTGTCGCTGGCGACCGTGCAGCGCGCTGAAATCAACTACGAGCAGATCAGCACGCTCTTCTGGGTTAACGTGGCGCTGAGCGCCTCGATCACGGCGCTGATGATGCTGATCGCGCCGTTGATTGGCTGGTTTTACGGCGAGCCGCGGCTGGTCCTGGTCGCGATTGTGACGGCGCTGGGGTTCATCTTCGGCGGCCTCGCAGTGCAGCACGAGGCTTTGCTGAAACGGCAGATGCGCTTCTTTGCGCTCAGCATGATCGCGTTCCTGTCGATGATGATTGGCTACGCCGTCGGGATCGTGCTGGCCTGGCGCGGCATCGGCTACTGGGCGCTCGTCTTCAGTCAACTGGCGCTGCTCGGTTCCAACATGCTCGGCGTTTGGCTGATGTGCCGCTGGCGTCCGGGACGCCCGCAAAAAAACACCGGCGTTCGCTCAATGCTCTCATTTGGCGGCAACATCACCGGCTACGCGGTCATAAACTACGTTTCGAAAAACTGCGACAGCCTGCTCATCGGCCGGGTGTTTGGCCCACAGCCGCTGGGCCTCTACACCAAGTCGATGCAGTTGATGGGTCTGCCGACCGAGCAGATCAACGAACCGCTGTCGACAGTCGCAATACCCGCGCTCAGCCGTCTCGCCGATGCGCCCGAGCGCTACCGGCAAGCGTACCTGCGCATCATGGAAAAAGTGATCATGGTGACGATGCCGGCGGTGATGCTGATGGCGGCGACCTCCGACTGGCTGGTGCGGATCGTGTTGGGCGCGCAGTGGAGCGACTCGGCGCGAATCTTCGTGTTCATGGCTATCGGCGGGCTGTTTCAACCGGTCGTCGCGACGGCCGGCTGGCTGCTTGTGAGCCAGGGCCGCGTGCGCGACATGTTGCGCTGGTCGCTGATCAGCGCGCCGATCTCGATCCTGTCGATTATCGGCGGCTTGCCGTGGGGCGTAGTCGGCGTTGCGGCTTCGTTTTCGATCGCGCGGATCTTGATCGGAAATCCGTTGCTCTTCTGGTTCGTGGGGCGGACCGGGCCCGTGCGCATGGCCGACTTTTACCGTTTGCTGGCGCCGTTCACCGCCGCGTCGATCTGTTCGTTGCTGGCGTGCATGGCGTTTCGCCGGTTTGTCGTCGTGACGAACCCGCTCATCGGGCTGGTGAGCTGCGCGATCATCGTCGGTATCACGACACCGCTGGTGCTGGCGCTCATGCCGGCCGGACGAAAGGCGCTGGCCGACATCAAGCATTCGATGATGCTGTTACTTCCGCACAAGCCGAAAGTCGTATGAGCGCGCCACTCAAAAAAATCGCCGCGCAGTCGAAGACGCTGATCATCGTCTACCGCATCTTCGACAACTGGCGCCGTCGTCGAGCGTTCAATTCAGGGCAGACGGCGAACGCCTACGGCTCGACGCACGAGTTTTGGAGCCTGGAGAAGAGCGTCAGTTACATCGAGCGGGTTTACGACGAGTATCTCGGGTATTCAGGGCTGGACGCGGAAGCGTTTCGCGGCAAGCGGATTCTGGAAGTCGGACCGGGAGACAACTTCGGGGTGGCGTTGAAGTTTCTCGCGGCCGGCGCGGCGAAGGTGGTTTGTCTCGACAAGTTTTACTCGGAGCGAAACGAGGAGCAGCAGACGCGAATCTATCGCGAGCTGCGAAACAGGCTCTCGCCGGAACAGCAGCGCGTTTTTGACGAGTGCATCACGCTGGAGAACGGAATCAAGCTGAATCCGGAGCGCGTTGAATACATCTACGGTCACGGCATTGAAGAGGCGGACCAGATTCTGGAGCCGGGGACGTTTGATTTCATCGTCTCGCGCGCCGTCATTCACAACGTTTACGAGATCGATCGCGGCTTCGACGCGATGGATCGGCTGCTCGTGCCAGGCGGCTACATGCTGCACAAGATCGACTTCAGCGACGAGAACATGTTCAGCAGCCGCGGCATGCACCCGCTCACGTTTCTGACGATTCCGGAACGGATCTACCGGTTGATGGCCGTCGATTCCGGCAAGCCGAACCGCCGGCTCATAAACGACTATCGCGAGCAGATGGCCAGGCGCGGCTACGCCGCTAAGATCCTGATTTCGACAATACTCGGCCAGGGGCCGCTCGTGCAGCCCAAAGACAAAATCGTGCGTGGCGTGGACTATGGCAACGCAACCGTTTCGCTGATCGACGAGATTCGCCCGAAACTGGCGGCTCCGTACCGGAAGCTGGCCGAAGAGGATCTGGCGCCGGCGGGAATCTTCCTCGTTGCTCGGAAGCCTGAGGTGGGACAAAAGCAATAAGTCCGGCTGGAAAAGGCTAGATTTTCGTTGTTTAATGAGCCTTAGTCGGCTTTCGCGGGAGGCTGAGATAAGAACGGTAGAGATCATCTTCTGGATTGCGGTCGCGGCCATCGGCTACACCTACGTCGGCTATCCGTTGCTGCTGATACTGCTGAGCAAACTGCGCGGCAAGCCCGTGGTGCGGCGTGAGTTTGAGCCGGCGGTTACCGTCATCATTGCCGCGTACAACGAAGAACGCGACATCGCCCAAAAGCTGGAAAACACACTCGCGCTGGACTATCCGAAACACAAACTCGAGATCCTGGTCACGTCCGACTGTTCCAGCGATCGGACGGACGAAATCGTTCGCAGTTTTGCGGCGCGCGGCGTCCGCCTGCACCGGCAGGAAGAGCGGCTTGGCAAGACAGCCGCGCAAAACGCAGCGGTCGAAAAGGCCACTGGCGAAGTCCTTCTTTTTTCCGACGCCACGACCCACTATCGCTCTGACGTGCTGCGTTCGATCATACCCTCCTTTGCCGATCCGTCTGTCGGCTGCGTCACCGGTAACGTCATCTATTCCCACGACGTCAATTCGAGCGTGAGTCACGGGACGCGTTCTTACTGGAATTACGAGTTCCTGCTCAAGAAACATGAGAGCGCGATCACCTCGCTCATTGGTGTTTGTGGCTGCATGTACGCAGTGCGCAAGTCGGCTTATGTGCCGCTCTATAACGAAGCTTGCAGCGACTTTCTCGTGGCGACCACGATGGTACGGCAGGGGCTGCGTGCGGTTTACGAGCCGGATGCTGTTTGCATCGAAGAACCCAACGCGAGGGCGCACAAGGAACTGGCGGTTCGGGTTCGCATCATTGCGCAGACGCTGGCGGACCTCTGGCGCAACCGCGACGTGCTGAATCCGTTTCGCAAGGGCTTTTATGCCGTGCAGCTTCTTTCGCACAAAGTGATGCGCTATCTCGTGCCGCTATTTTTGATAGTCTCGCTGGTTACGTCGGCGGTGCTGGCGTTTAGCAGCCTTTTTTACGCCGCGATCTTTGCTGCGCAGCTTGCGTTGTATCTGGCGGCGGCTGCTTCGGCTTTGATGGTCCGGCTGGGTATTAATTCACGTTGGTTGGCTTTACCTCAGTATTTCGTCATCACCAACCTGGCTTGTCTGATTGCGTTGTTCAAGCTGGTGCGTGGCGAGCGTTACATCAAGTGGGAACCGGTGCGGGAACGAACCGCTAACGTATGAAGAACGCTATTTCGATCGATCTGGAAGACTGGTTTTGCGTGCATAACCTCGCTGGGGTTATCAAGCTACAGGACTGGGACAAGTGTGAGCTTCGTGTGCGCGAGAGCACGGAACGTCTGCTGACTCTTTTCGCTGAACATCAAACTCGCGCGACATTCTTCGTGCTCGGATGGGTCGCGGAACGTCTGCCGGATTTGATTCGAAAGGTCGAAGCGCAGGGACACGAGATTGCGGTCCACGGTTATAACCATTTACTGCTGACTGAAATCACGCCACAGGAGTTTGAGGCAGATCTGGCGAAAGCGCTGGAAGTGATCGAGCAGTGTGGTGTGAAGGCGCGGCCCATTGGCTTCCGCGCTCCGTCGTTCACGATAGTCGAGAAGACGAAACCGTGGGCGCTGCCGATTCTCGAAAAGTATCAGTTCAAATACGACTCGTCAGTTTTCCCGATCGGCTTTCATCCCGATTACGGTGTCGCGAACGCGCCGTTGATTCCGTACAAGATTACAGACGATCTCTACGAGTTTCCGATGAGTGTTTTGGAAATGTTTGGCCGGCGTTTTCCGTTCGGCGGCGGTGGTTACTTCCGTCTGTTTCCTTACGCGTACACGAAGTTTTGCCTGAAGAAGGTGAACAACGGTGGGCGGCCAACAGTGTTCTACCTGCATCCGTGGGAGCTGGATCCGGGCCAGCCGCGAGTTAAGGATTTGTCTCTTTCGCAAAAGATTCGACACTACCGGAATCTAGATCAGACTGAGAAGCGATTTGCGAAGTTACTAAAAGATTTTGAGTTTACGACCATGAAAGAGGTGCTTGGCCTGTGATGAACGAAGAGCTACTTGCCCAGCGTAAGTATTGGAACAACGAAGCTGACGCGTTTGAGAGCATTTACACGCATCGAAAGTCGAAATTTTCGAACTTGCTCGACAGCGTGTTTCGCAAGGACATGTACGAGCGTTACGTTTTCACGATCAAACACTGCGAGCCGATTCCGGACCGCACGTTCTTGGACGTGGGTTGCGGCAACGGACTCTACAGTCTCGAACTCGCGCGCAAAGGCGCGCGCAGAGTATTGGGCCTCGACATCGCGGAAGTGATGATCGGGCGGTGCAAGGCAGCGAGCGAGAAAGAGAACCTCAACGATCGCTGCGAGTTTATCCAGACAGACCTGCTTGCTTACGACAGTAACGAGAAGTTTGACGTCAGCTTTGGAATCGGACTTTTCGATTACATCAAAGACCCGGTTCCGGTGCTGAAAAAGATGCGCGAGATGAGCAAAGACAAAGTGATACTCGCATTTCCAAGATACTGGACATGGCGCGCGCCGATTCGCAAAGTCCGTCTGAACGCACGCGGGTGCGACGTCTTCTTCTACACGAAATCGACGCTCGACGATTTGCTGCGTGAGGCTGGTTTTCAGCGCCACGAAATTCATAAGGTAGGCAAGCTGCATTGCGTGATTGCCTATCCGTAAAGGCGCTGTTGGTGATTGTTCCCCATGACAAAGAAGCCGGAAGCTCTCGATTATGAAGGCGTGTTTCCCTCGAAGTTCTCGCGTCAGCGCGAAAGGGCAGCCGCCGAATCGGCATTAGAGCCGGA
>JBKPPP010000163.1:0-15971 GCA_046733615.1 Acidobacteriota bacterium
GCGAGAGCTTTCAGCAGGCTCGTGACGTTCTGAATCGTGCTGCCCCAGACGATACCGTGCCACTGCAACACCGCGAACGCGATCGCCACCGCCGCCGCGACCGCCGGGGCTTTGCCCGCCAACGCGGGAATGAGCGCACCCGAGAACGTGCCAATCACCAGAGAGACAGCGGCGGTTGAACCGCACGAGGAGATCCAGTCGCTCCAGCCGACGATGAAGCCCGCGTATTCGCCGAGCGCGTAACGCGCAAAGACGTACTGCCCGCCCGAACGGGGAATCATCGTGCCGAGCTCGGCGAGCGAGATCGCGCCGAGTAGCGCGTAGAGACCGCCGAGCAGCCACACGCCGAGAAAGAGCCACGGATGCGGCAGTTGCTCCGCGATCTGACCCGGCGCGCGAAAGATTCCGGCGCCGATCGTGTTCCCGATAATTACGGCGAGCCCAAACCCAACGCCGAGCACCCGTAACAAATGCCCTCGAGATTTGGTTGCTGGCGAAGTTTTAGTCAACGGCGTTTGGGCGACGGCTCAGGTCTGCGTGCAGGAGGCGATGGAAAAGATGTTCGCCCGCTTCGCGGCGGACGGAGAGACGGCCGGTCGTGTACGCGCGGGAGTTCAGGCCGCGCTGGACGGATTTGCAGATGGCGACGTCTTCATCCTGAATGCGTTGGCCCACCGCGATGCTCGCCGCGTTGCGCTCGCGCGCTTCGCTGCTCGCGACGTCCGGAAAGTAAAAATCGAAGATCACTTCGGTCTGATCGACGCCGCGGGGCACGACGAGATTGGTATCCAGCACGCCGTCATACCAGTTGATCATGAAGTTTGGATAGATCCAGTAGTAGAGTGCGCGGTCGCCTTTTCTGACGGCGCCCGTTTGCGCTTCGGCGCCTTCGCTCACGAGCGGGCTCCACTGCAAGCAATGACGCGCGCCATTTTCGATCGTGTAATTGCTGTAGTCGAGCACGCTGTCGAGACCTTTGTGCAGGTAAGGGACGTGGTAGCCGCCGTCGAGATAGTTATCGACGAAGACTTTCCAGTTGCAATCGAAGTGATAGTGACGCCGCTCGAACCAGTGAAGGTCGGTGAGCCTCAGTAATTTGATTTGTTCGACGAGGTCGCTGGTCAGGAAGTCGTTTAGGGTTGAATTTCCGGAATTCAATTTAACGAAAACCCAATTCTCCCACTCCGCAACTTCCGTGGTCACGAGGCCGTTGCTCGCCCGATCGAAATCACAAACACCCGAAAAGTCCGGCGTACCCTTCAACTCGCCTTCGAGCGAATAGGTCCAGCCGTGATACGGGCAACGCAGTTGCGCCGTCTTTCCTTCCGGCTCGGTCATCACAGCCGCCGCGTGATGCCGGCAAACGTTGAAGAACGCCCGCAGCACCCCGTCGTTGCCACGCACGACAACGATCGGCTCACCGGCGATGTCACTCGTCACGTACTGCCCTGGCTCACTCACCTGGTCCAGCCGCGCCGCGAGCTGCCACGAATTTGAAAAGACTGTCTCCAGTTCGAGCGCGTAGAGATCTTTGTCGACGTACCACGACGCAGGGATCGTGGCGGCATGATCGAGCGGGAGGTTTGGATCGTAATCGTGAACGATCTTCATCAGCGGGATTAGACGACCGGCGTCGCTGTCTTGCGTTTCGGATTAAAGAATGGCGTCTTCACGACGGTCGCGCGCACCTGATGCCTGACAGCTTCGACCGTGATCTCGAATTGCAGTCGCGTACCGGGACGCGTGTACTCGCGTCGCACAGTTGCGAGCGCGATCATCTTCTTGAGCGTTGGCGACCACGTTGTCGTCGTGGCTTTTCCGACCTGGATGCCTTCCTTGAAAACCGGCACCGCAACGCGCGAGGCCATCGGCGAAACTGCCGGCGGCAGTCCGACGGCTTCGTAAAGACTCTCAACCTGCGGCCAGTCGATCTCGAGCCCGACGATCTCGCGCGCGTGGCCGCGTTTCTGTTCGGCAATCAACGCTGCCTGGCCCACGAAGCGGTTCTTGTCGAGATTGACCAGCCTGCCGAGCCCCATCTCGTACGGCGAATAACGCTGCTCGTCGACAAGCGCCTTCTTGCTGCTGTTGAAATCCACTTCGATCAGCAACAGCCCGGCTTCGACACGCGCCACGTCGAGCGCCAGCATGCCCGCGGCGTGAATATCAAATGGTTTGCCGTGCTCCATCAACGCATCCCAAACCTTCAACGCGTGATCGGATGAAATCCAGATCTCGTAGCCGAGATCTCCGGTATATCCCGTCCGCGAAATCTCGACCGGCACGCCCGCGATACTGCCTTTCGTGACGCGGAAGTATTTCAAGTTTGCGATATCGGCGTCGGCGACGAGACTCTTCAACAACCGGCCGGATGTCGGTCCCTGCAAAGCCAGCGCGGAAACACTCTCGGAAATATCTTCGATCTGCACGTCCATTCCGGCGGCGTTTTGCGTGAACCAGCGCAGGCTCGGATCGGCGGCGGTCCAGCGATAGGTGTTCTCTTCGAGCCGCGAGACCGTTCCGTCGTCGATCACCTTGCCGCGCTCGTCGCACCACGGCGTGTAGACGACCTGGCCCACCGACACCTTGCGCATGTCGCGCGTGATGATGCGATCTACGAGCCGCGTCGCGTCTTTGCCCGTGAGCCGGTACTTGTAAAGCGGCGAGATATCGATCAGCGCCGCGGCGTTGCGAATCGCGTTGTATTCATGTTCGTGATGCGGCTCGTAGGAGCTGACGGCGTAGTAGCCGGACCACTCGCGATAGCTGAGACTTTCGCAGAGTTGGAATGTACGTTCGTGAAAAGCGGTTCCGATAGGCATGCGTTCTGTGTTTGGGTCCCGGGTTTGTCAGGGCGAGCGATTATAAGTATGCTAACGCGCTTACAGCAAGGCACTCCTAATCGAATACGAACGCAATGAATAACAGGTACGACGTCGTCGTGATCGGCGGTGGACACAACGGTCTGGTAAATGCCGCTTATCTCGCGCGTGCGGGCAAGAAAGTGCTGGTCCTTGAACGCCGGCACGTGCTCGGCGGCGCAGCGGTGACGGAAGAAGTCTTTCCGGGTTTCAAGTTTTCTGTTTGCTCCTACGTCGTTTCGCTGCTGCGGCCGGAGATCATTCGCGAGCTCGATCTGCCGCGCCACGGTCTGGAGATACTGCCGCTCGACGGCACGTTCACGCCGATGCCGAACGGCGATTACTTGTGGCGCGTGAACGATCACGCGCGCACGCGCCGCGAGATCGCGCGCCACTCGCGCCTCGACGCGGAAGCGTACGACGAGTATGGCAAAGCCATGATCGAGATGGCCCACTTCGTGAAGCCGATCATGAGCATGACGCCGCCCGATCCCACGACGCTCGATCCGAAAGGTTGGAAGAACCTCGCTTTCCTCGGCCGCCGTTTTCAGAAACTTCCCTACGAAGACCAGTACAACCAGGTGCAGTTGATGACCATGAGCGCCGTCGATTTTCTCGACCAGTGGTTCGAGACTGACGTGCTCAAAGCGACGATGTCTGCTTCCGGCATCATCGGCACGTTTCTCGGCGTGCGCTCGCCGGGCACGGCTTACGTTCTGCTGCATCACTACATGGGCGAGATCGACGGCGCGTTTCGCTCGTGGGGATTTGCGCGCGGCGGCACGGGCGCGATCTCGAACGCGATCGGCGACGCGGCGCGCGAAGCGGGCGTCGAGATTCGCACTGAAGCGCCCATCGAAAAGATTCTGTTGAAGAATGGCCGAGCTACGGGCGTCGTGCTGAAGAACGGCGACGAGATCAAAGCCGAAGTGGTTTCGTCGAGTGTGGATCCGCGGTTGACGTTCATGAAGATGATCGGCGAGCAGCACTTGCCGGATGATTTTTGCGCGGACTTGAAACGTTACAAGTATCGCGGCTCGTCAGGCAAAGTGAACCTGGCGCTCGATGGCCTGCCAAACTTCAAAGCGATGCCCGGTCCGGGCGCGCACCTGCGCGGCGCAATCTCGATCTCGCCGAGTGTCGAGTACATGGAGCGCGCGTACGACGAAGCAAAGTACGGACGTTTTTCGCGCCGCCCGTACATCGATATGGTGATTCCGAGCTTGACTGATCCTTCGGTTGCGCCACCGGGCAAGCACGTGATGTCGTGCTTCGTGCAGTACGCGCCTTACAACTTGAAGGAAGGCAATTGGGATGAGAAGCGGGAAGAGTTTGGCGACACGGTGGTCGACACCATTGCCGAGCACGCGCCGAATATCAAAGAGTTGATCCGCGATCGGCAGGTGTTGACGCCGCTGGATCTCGAGCGCGATTTTGGCCTGTCGGAAGGAAACATCTTTCAGGGCGAACTCACGCTCGAACAGCTCTTCTTCCTCCGTCCGGCCCCGGGTTGGGCGCAGTATCGAACGCCGATCAAAAATCTCTACATGTGCGGCTCGGCGACGCATCCGGGCGGCGGCATCATGGGAGCGCCCGGCCGCAACGCCGCGCTGCAACTGCTGAAGGACTGGAAGAATTAGAATCTTGCCAGCTTACGACGTCATCATCATCGGCGCGGGCCACAATGGTTTGGTGGCGGCATGCTATCTCGCAAAGAGCGGTCTAAAGACGCTCATGCTGGAGCGACGCGAAGTTGTCGGCGGCGGAGCGGTCACGGAAGAGATTCATCCGGGCTTTCGCGTTTCGGCGTTGGATCACATGGCTGGTCCGCTTGCAGCACAAGTCATTGCGGATTTGAATTTGCCGAACTTTGGGTTGCAAATGATTTCTCCCGAAGCTCGTGTGCTTGCGCTATCTCCGGAAGGAAAATCACTCTGCATTTATCGCGACACTTCACGAACTATCAGCGAAATCGAAAAGATCTCTGCCAAAGACGCAAAGAGTTATCCGGAGTTTGTCAACAGCTTTTCGCGCATCGGTCGCGTGCTCGCGCCGTTGATCTCGATGACGCCCCCGTCGATCGAGCAGCCCACGGCGACCGACTTGTGGCAACTCGGCAAAGTCGGTCTTGCGTTTCGCGGGCTCGGGAAGAAGGACGAGTATCGCCTGTTGCGTTGGGGACCGATGGCGGTTGCCGATCTCGTCGGCGAGTGGTTTGAAACGGAGTTGTTGCGGGCGACGGTTGCGGCGCGCGGTATTCACGGCGCGTTTGCCGGACCCTGGTCGGCGGGCACGAGCCTGGGCCTCTTGTGGCAAGCGGCGATGGACGGCAGTGCGCTGGCGCCGGCTTCGTATCCGAAAGGCGGTATGGGCGCGCTGTCCGAAGCGCTGGCGAACGCCGCTAAAGCGGGTGGCGCCGAGATTCGCACGCGCGCCGGCGTCGCTTCTGTCGCGGGTGTGGATGGCGACGCGCCAAAGGTCGTGCTCGAAAGTGGCGAAGAGATCGAGTCGCACACGATCGTTTCGAATGCGGATCCACGGACGACGTTTTTGCGGCTCGTCGATCCGGTCGATCTCGATCCGAACTTCCTGGCAAAGATGCGTAACTATCGCGCGCCGGGCGCAGCCGCGAAGATCAACCTCGCGCTATCGGCGTTGCCGTCGTTCAGTGGTGTGAGCAATGGCGAGGTGAAGTCGAAGCTGTCGGGGCGAATTCACATCGGGCCGGAGATCGATTATCTCGAGCGCGCCTTCGATGCGTCGAAGTATGGCGAGTTCTCGTCTGAGCCGTATCTCGACATCACGGTTCCGTCGCTTAACGACCCGTCGCTCGCGCCTGAAGGCAAGCATGTGATGTCGATCCACGTGCAGTTTGCGCCGTACAAGTTGAAGCAGGGAGACTGGAACACGCGGCGCGAGGAGTTTGCGGACAATGTTCTCGCGGTGATCGAGCATTACGCGCCGGGTTTGCGCGATCTCGTTGTAGCGCGGCAGGTGATTACGCCGCTCGATCTCGAACAGACTTACGGTCTGAGCGGCGGGCACATGCATCATGGCGAGCAGACGCTCGATCAGTTCTTCACGTTCCGCCCATTGATTGGTTGGGCGCAGTATCGAACGCCGTTGAAGCGACTCTATCTCTGCGGCGCGGGCACACATCCCGGCGGCGGCCTGACCGGCCTGCCCGGCGCTAACGCCGCCCGCGAAATCGCGCGCGACTTCAAAGCAGGCCACAGATAAACACGGATTGAGATGTCGAAGAGAAGTTTTGCAAGTGACAATAACGCCGGTGTTCATCCGGAGATGATCGAAGCGCTACGGGCGGCGAACGATGGGCACGTTGTGGCTTATGGCGATGACCCGTTTACGGACCGCGCGGTCAAGGTTTTTCAAAAGCACTTCGGCAAAGAGATCGCCGTCTACTTCGTCTTCGGCGGCACTGGCGCGAATGTGCTCGGGCTGAAGGCGATCACGAAGCCGTACGAAGCGGTTATCTGCGTGGAGACAGCGCACATTAATGTCGACGAGTGCGGCGCGCCCGAGAAGTTCACCGGCTGCAAACTGCTTTCAGTTCGCACTCCCGACGGTAAGCTGCGAGTTGACGACATCAAGCCTCATCTGCACGGCGTCGGCTTCGAGCATCACGTGCAACCGCGTGTGATCTCCGTTTCGCAAGCCACTGAGATGGGCACTGTCTACACCAAAAGCGAACTCAAAACACTGGCCCGTTTCGCGCACGACAACAACCTGCTGCTTCACGTCGATGGCGCGCGCATCTCCAACGCCGCGGCGAGCCTGAATGCGAGTCTGAAAGAGATCACGGTCGATGCGGGCGTTGACGTGCTTTCGTTCGGCGGCGCGAAAAACGGAATGATGTACGGCGAGGCGGTCGTATTCTTCAATAGGAAACTCGGCGACGACTTCAAATACATTCGCAAGCAGGGCATGCACCTGCCGTCGAAGATGCGTTTCATCTCCGCGCAGTTTGAGACGCTGCTTTCGAGTGATTTGTGGCGGCGCAGCGCCGCGCACGCGAATCGCATGGCTCAACTCCTCGCGAGCGAGCTGGCGAAAGTGCCAAACGTAAAACTCACGCAGCCGGTGGAAGCAAACGGAGTGTTCGCGGAAATCCCGCCAAAATACATTCCGGCGTTGCAGAAGAAATATTTCTTCTACGTCTGGAACGAAGAGACTTCCGAATGCCGTTTCATGGCTTCATTCGACACGACGGAGGACGACATCCGCGAGTTCGTCGCGCTGGTGCGCAAGACCGTGAAGTGACTAATTGAGACCTTAGCCGCGGCCGCTGTTGTGGGAAGTGGCTTTGCGGATCTTGTCGACCAGCGTGCGCGTCTCGTTTGCAAAGGGTCCGTTAGGATCCAGCCGCAGGTACTCGTCAAACTCAACGAGCGCATCCGCCGTGCGCGACACGCGCAGCAGCAGATTCCCCTTCAACAAATGCGCGCCGGGCAGATTCGGATTCAGACTCAGCGCCCGCTTCACCTCGTCGTAGGACTTCTCGAGTGCGGGCTTCGCTTCCGCCAGGTCTTTTATCGCCCGAGCCTTTTCCCAGTAGACGCGCGCCAGGCTGAGGTGGCCCAAAAACGATTGCTCTTCGATCGTCAGCCCCTGCACCAAAACCTTCTCGGCTTCCGCGAGCTTGTTCTGTCGCAGGTAGATCTCGCCGAGTGCAAAAAACGCATTGAAAGCGCCCGGCTGCGTTTCGATCGTCGCCAGCAACGCCTTCTCCGCCTTTTCCCACTCGCCGAGATCCATGTACGCGGTCCCGAGCTTCAACCGCGCCTCGACAAACTGCGGGTAGATCGAAACTGCCTTCTCGAAATGCTTCGTCGCCAGCAAAGTCTTCTCTTTGCCGCCTTCGGCCAACGCCCCGACCCCCTTGTCAAACTCCTTCTGCGCCGCCGGTGGAATGTTGGCGTTAACAGTTCCTTCCATCGATACGGAATTCGTTCGGTTCGTATCTTCGCGCGAAAGCTGAAGCAGCACTAACCCGCTCGTCATCGTCGTCATGTCGACGGTCTGCTGCGCATCGCGATAGCCGGCCTGCCTAACCCGAACCGTGTACTGCGCTGCCTGTAGACCGGTGAACCGGAACTTACCCAAGCGATCGGTAAACGCCTCGGCGATCGAGCCGCCGCCGTCATAACTCTCGAGTCGAACCAAAGCATGATCAGCGGGCGCGCCGCCTTCGGCGATGCGCACTTGCCCGTGTATCTCGACCGTGACCATCGTCGGCGAGTTTTGCACTTGAGCGAGGCTGACAAAATGACAAAGCGCTATCGTAAAGATGCTCGATAACAGCAACCGTGTTCTCGTGCTGGGCATGATGTTTATCTCCGGGGAGTCAATGCGGGTACTGAAGCGTACACAATTCTACTCCAAACAAAAAAGGGAGGGAATAGATTCCCTCCCTGTAAAACACCTTCCATAGCAACGCACTAGAACTCAAAGCGAGCTCCTAATCGCATCGAGAAAGGTAAATGGAAACCAGACGTCAAACTGATGATCGACGGCTGGAGGAAGTCGGGATTGTTCTCGCCAAGATCTAATTGGCGGAATTGGTCTGGCAGACGCAAGCGTCTGTTGTTGGTGACGTTGAAGAAGTCGGCGATGAAGCTGATGCGCGCGCGTTCATTGATCACCCACGGATAATCTGCGTGCAGATCGAGTTGAGTGTAGAACGGCGTGCGCCCGAGCTTGCCTCGGCCGCCTACCGGAACTTCACCGGCGTTCAGGTAAACAGGATGCGGCAGGTACTCGCTAATCGGTATGCCGGATTCCATGTGGAAGCCCATGCCCAGATTCAGTCCGTTCAACAGCCGGCCGTTGAAGCCGGTGCGGTCGCGACTGAAGCCGTAGCTGGCATAGATGTTCGAGACGAAGCGGCGATCCGTATTGAGCGGGCCGACGCGGAACTGGTCGCCGAGCAGGTTGAAGTCGCCTTGCGTAAAGTCGAACAGCGAGCTGATGCCGGGATCAGTTTGGCCGTTGTCGTTACGCAGGTGACCTTCGTAGTTGCCGCGCAAGGTGGCAATACGGAAGTTGGACAGCAGTTGCCAATTGTCGGCGAACCGTTTGTTCAACTCGAACTCGAACGCTTTGTACTTCCTGATCGGGTCCGCAAATCCGTCCGGAATCCCATCGGCAATATTGAGCGACCCGCCGGTGATGGGATTGATGCCCACGCTCCCGAAGCAGACGTTTGCAAGCGGCGCACCCGTAACCGGATCGTCAACTTCCGACTCGATTCCGGAAGTGCAACCGGCCGGAGCCGTGCCGCCGATCGGGAAGGTGAACTGCTGGATGTTCGTAGCCGCATCGAGCCGCGAACTCGGATTGCCGATAAAGAAAGTCTGACCGATACCGGCGTTCGCGGCTTCCGGCGAAAGAACTGCCATGTCTTCCACAACTCGCTTGAGGTTTCGATACTGGTACCGAACCGACAAAACGAAGTTGCGCGGCAACTGGAAGTCTGCGCCGATGATGTGCTCATCCTGGAAGCCCAGCTTGGTGCCGGCCGTGATAGCGCTGAGATCCGATTGTGAAGTGCTGATGGCACTCGATAACCCGCCAAAGTCTTGGGCTCCGCTCAGCAGGTGAGCGGCATCGATGACGGGAATCGGAGCTCCGTTCGCATCGAGCGTGACGATTCTTTGACCGCCAACCTCGGTGAATGCCGGAGCGAACCGCGCGCCCGTGAAATCCAACTCCTGCGAGAGCGAACGCTCAGCAGCGTCGAGCGGCAGGAATTCGAAGAACCGGCCGTAGTTGTAATAGACCTTGATGTTCCCGCCTCCCGTCGGATCGACGGTCACGCCAAGGCGCGGCGCCCATTGATCGGTAAAGCTGTAGGCGTAGCGGTTGCCCGTGGTCGAATTGGGGCTGCCGATGACTCGCTCCTGCTCATGTCGCAAGCCGACGAGCGCAGTCACGAACCGGTTAATACGCCACGTGTCCTGGATGTAACCCGCGTTGTAGTTTGCTCGCGTGTCGAAGTCCGGCGGACCAAACTCGCCACGGAACACCTGCAACGAAACCGGCACCAACTCTCCGCGAACGTTGTACAACGGGCACAAGGTGCACGTGGCCGCCTGCGCTCGCAGGCGAAACTGCACGTTGAAGGGTTGGCCAATCGCAGACTCCGGAATGCCGAGATCCTCGGCCGGAGTGCCGATGACGTTTGTCGCCGGAATCGGATAACGCGGTCCGCTGCGTTCACGGGTGCCGGAGTAGAGCGAACGTTGGTAGGTGTAACCCACGCCAATCGTGTGCTGTCCCCAGTGGTTCCAGATCTTCGCGGTGTTGACGTCCCACTTCCAGTTTGTGCTTTCAGTAGGCTCGAAGAAACCACGACCCGCCGCCGTGTAGTTGCCGCGAATCGGATCGATCGGGTTGCGGATGGCGATCTGATTCAGGTTGGCAAAGCCCGTTTCGTTGAACGTGCTGCGGCCTTGGCTGAACGATGAGTTCACGGTCCAGGTCGGCGACAGCGAGCCGTTATAGCGAAACGCGATGTTGCGCGTGCCGTACTCGAGAATGCTGTCGGCGGTGTTGTTGTCGATGTTCAGGAAGGCGAACGACGAAAGATTACTTTCAGTCGGATCGCCGAAGATCGAGAAGGTGAACTGATGGCTCGGATTGATGACCCAGTCGAGTTTGCCGGCGTAGTTGTAAGTGCGGTAACGCCGCGCGAACTCGCCACGTTGCAGGAACAATCCGGAGTTCACGATGCTTTCATTTCCGGCGGCGATGTCGTTTGCGTTGGCGCGAACGCCGGTGACGATCTCGCGTCGCACCGTCGGATTGAACGACCCGAAGAAGAACAGCTTGTCGCGCAAGCCCGGAACGTAACCACCGATGTCCGCGCCGACGTCGTAGTTCTCTTCGTGAAGCAGGTTGCCCTGTTTGTTGACACGCGTGTCGTCGGCTTGACGGCGAGTGGCTTCAAACGATTTCGGGCGCGCGAAGCCATAGATCGAGCCGTGGTATTCGTTGCCGCCCGATTGCGTGATGATGTTGACGATGCCGCCGATCGACTGGCCGTACTGCGGCTCAAATCCACCCGTCTTCACCTGAACTTCCTTGATGAACGACGTGTTGATGCCGGTTCCGAGAGCGCCGTACGAACGCGAAAAAGTGCCAATACCGCCAAACGCGGAGTTGGTGATGTTCACGCCGTCGGCGACGTACAGGTTGTCGAGAGCGGAGCCGCCGGCAATCGACGGATTGTCACGTCCGCCGTTGATGCTGTCGGTCGCGCCCGGCGACAGGTAAAAAAGACTGGAGACCTGTCGCTGTACAGGCACGTTCTGGAATAGTTGATCGTTGAGGTTTTGACCAGTGGCAGTTGACTGCTGGTCGATACCGCCGACGGTTGCAGTAACGTCGACCGTGGCGGTGATTTCACCCGTTTCGAGTTTCAGGTTGAGGGTAGATTCGCGACCGACGTTCACAGTGACATTGTTCGCTACCGCACTTTTGAATCCTGCCTGCTCTACGCGAACTGTGTAATTGCCCGGCTCCAGGTTTTCGATCCGGAAGATGCCACTTTCGTTGGTGGTTCCGGTTCGTTCGACCTGTCCGCCCGTCACTGTGATCTTTGCGCCAGGAACTGCTGCTCCCGCAGGGTCAGTAACCGTGCCGCCGATCGTTCCTTTTGTTTGCACGTCCTGACCAAAAACGCTCGCTGCGACTGCAAGGCAGAGGCAGCCAGCTACCAATAAAGACCAAAGTTTTTTCATATCGTACTTCTCACTTTCTGATTTCACGGGGGTGTTTCAGAGCAACCGAATTGCAACCAAGCAGGGAGACAGGAAATAGTGTGAAGAACAATTTCGGTGTTGCTCTTCAATGCCCGTTGAAAAAGCAATGAGGGTGCCAGTTGGAAGATCTACGAAAGAGTGGATGTTGGTGAGTGAGGGTGTTGGGCCAGTTGTTGAGTCTTCAGCGTGGCCGGGGCTCGACCAGCTAAGTAGAAGCCCATTTAAATGGAGATCGGCGATCCAAAAACCTTCGCTAAATCCAAATAACTAAAGTTCTCACGCGGATGTTACAGCGAAAACTTTCGCAACCAGCATGATTTGCCAGTTGCGAAAGTTCCTAAGGCGGGATTGCTAGTCGACGATCCAGGTGTCGCCGCTGTTGATCAGTTTTTCAAGACTGCCCGGCCCGGACTTCGCGACCGCGGCGTCGATCTGATCCACCAGCATCTCTTCGTACGTCGGCCGCTCGATGGCGCGGAAGATGCCGACGGGTTGCGGGAACTCGGGTTGCTCCATGCGTGCGAGCATGAACGCCACCGACGGATCCTTCAGATAGATATCGTGGACCAGCAGATCGTTCTCGGTGATTCCGTTTTCGCCAATCGTAACGATCTCGGGATGCGCGCCGTTCATGCGAACGCCTTTGCTCCGGTCCTTGCCGAAAACCATCGGCTTGCCGTGCTCGAGGTAAAGTACGCGATCGGACCGAACCGTACGTTCGGCGAAGTAATCGAACGCGCCGTCGTTGAAGATATTGCAGTTCTGGTAGACCTCGATGAACGAGATGCCTTTGTGTTTGGCCGCCGCTTCGACCATCGCGCCGAGATGTTTGACGTCGATGTCGATCGAACGCGCGACAAAGGTCGACTCACTGGCGATCGCCAGCGAGAGCGGATTGATCGGATAGTCGATCGTTCCTGACGGCGTTGATTTAGTTCTCTTGCCAAACTCAGAGGTCGGGCTGTACTGGCCTTTGGTCAGGCCGTAGATGCGGTTATTGAAAAGAATGTACTTGATGTCGAGGTTGCGGCGGATCGCGTGGATGAAGTGGTTGCCGCCGATCGACAGCGCGTCGCCGTCGCCGGTGATCACCCAAACGCTCAGATCGGGATTCGCACACTTTATGCCGGTCGCGATTGCCGGCGCGCGTCCATGAATGCTGTGGAAGCCGTAGGTGTTCATGTAGTAAGGAAAACGCGACGAACACCCGATGCCTGACACAAACACGATCTTCTCGCGCGGAATGCCGAGCTCCGGCATCACTTTCTGCACGTTGTTGAGGATGGCGTAATCGCCGCAGCCCGGACACCAACGCACTTCCTGATCGGAAACGAAGTCAGCCTTCTTCAGTTGTCCCGGCGGCGGCGCGATTCGTCCCGCGACTGGGGAACCAGCATCACTCTCCGCCGACACTACTTCACCCAACGGCTTGTTCCCATTCCCATTTCCAGTATGACCATTACTCTGTGTGCTCATTATTTCTCCTGACTTCTCTTACTCACTGCTGCTTCAAGCTCGCGAAACTTATCTTGTACGTATGGATTTAGCCTCGAAGCGAAATCCGCATCGAGATGTCGGATCTTTATCAACTCCTGAACGTCAGCAAGATCCTTCAAACGATCCGGCGCTGAGATCCCGGACGCGAGTTTCAGCTCGATTAGCTTTTCAAGGGTTACAAACCGGATGCCATCAATATCTGTTGAAGCGCGCGCAGGTTCCGGCATGCTTACAGGCTTCGGTTTTCCGTCGCCCGGATACTCACCGGTAACCATTACCTCGATGCTTACACCGTCGACAGTCGACTTGAGCCTCTTTCGCGCCCCCGGAAACGAGGGAACATAACCTAATCCGACGAGTTCTTCGTGAAATCTTTCCAGCCCCTCCGCAGTCATTATCAAATCGATGTCTTCGGTAAATCGAGGATAGCCGTGGGCCAGCAATGCGACTGCACCCATGACTGCATAGTCGATCCTGTGAGCATCGAGATCACTTGAAAGACGGGCGAGCGTCGAGTTGAGGGTTCCTTCACCCATAAAGTAACGTAAACCCTCCGCGTAGACTTCGCCGACGTGGGCCGAGTTGGATATCACAAATACTCTTCGACTTTCCTGACGATCTCGCGGATCTGGAAGGGGCGGCCCTTAACTTTCGAGAAGGGCACTGCGTCAACCAGATAGCGGGCGCGAATCATCGTGCAAAGTTGGCCCAGGTTCATCTCGGGTACGATCACCGTTTCGAACGCCGCCAGCACTTCGCCGAGATTGCGCGGGAACGGATTCAGGTGACGCAGGTGCGCCGCCGAAACACTCTTGCCCTCGCGCTGCATCTTCTCGACGGCCGAACTGATCGATCCGTACGTCGAACCCCAACCCAACACGAGCACCTTTCCACTCTGCTCGCCCATCACTTCGACCGGCGGAATGTCGTTCACGGCCCGATCGACTTTCTCCTGACGCAACTTCACCATCAGGTGATGGTTCTCCGGATCGTAGTTCACGTTGCCGGTGATGTGCTGCTTCTCGATGCCGCCGATGCGGTGTTCGAGGCCCGGCGTGCCGGGCAGCGCATACGGGCGCGCCAGCGTTTCGGGATCGCGCGCGTACGGCATGAACGTCGCCGGATTAGTCGCAAACTCAACCTTGATCTGCGGCAGCGACTCGATCGGCGGAATGGCCCACGGCTCGGCGCCGTTCGCCAGGTAACCATCCGATAGATAAAAGACCGGCGACATGTACTTGAACGCGAGTCTCACCGCTTCGATCGCCATGTGGAAACAGTCGGCCGGCGTCGCCGGCGCGACGACAATCGCCGGACACTCGCCGTTTCGACCCCAAACAGCCTGGAACAGATCCGCCTGCTCGGTTTTCGTCGGCAATCCGGTCGATGGTCCGCCACGCTGCACGTTGACAATCACCAGCGGCAGCTCCGTCATCACCGCCAGACCAATCGCTTCCTGCTTCAGGGCCACGCCTGGTCCAGACGTTCCGGTCAGTCCGATTTGGCCGGCAAAGCTCGCGCCGACTGCGGCGCAAACGGCGGCAATCTCGTCTTCAGCCTGAAACGTCTTCACGCCAAAACTCTTGTGTCGTGAGAGCTCGTGCAAAATGTCCGACGCCGGCGTGATCGGATACGAACCGTAGAACAGTGGACGCCCTGCGAGTTGCGACGCGGCGATGAAACCGATCGCAGTGGCTTCGTTACCGGTGATCTTCCGATACTTCCCGGGCGCGATCTTCGCTTTCTTGACGGTGTAGTGCGTCGTGAAGACTTCAGTCGTGTCGGCGAAGTTGTAACCAGTCTTCAGCGCGATCTCGTTCGCCTTCGCGAGCTCGGGATTCTTCGCAAACTTCGCGCGGATCCAGTTGAGCGTGTTGTCCAGCGGGCGGTCGTAAAGCCAGTAGAGCACGCCCAGCGCGAAGAAGTTCTTCGAACGATCGATCTCCTTTCGCGAGAGCTCCACGTTGCCCTTCAACGCGTTCATGTTGAGCGTCGTGATCGGCAGCTTGTGCACGCGATAACCGGCGAGCGAGTTGTCGTCGAGCGGATTGGCCGCGTAGCTCGCGTACTTCAGATTCTCAGCCGTGAAGCTGTCGGTGTTGACGATCAACGTGCCGCCCTCTTCGAGATCGGGCAGGTTGACTTTCAGCGCCGCCGGATTCATCGCCACCAGCACGTTCGGCTGATCGCCGGGCGTTTTGATGTCCTGGCTCGAGAAGTTCAACTGGAAACCGCTGACTCCCGGCAAGCTGCCGGCAGGAGCGCGAATTTCCGCGGGAAAGTCAGGCAGCGTCGAGATGTCGTTGCCGACCACGGCCGACGTATTCGTGAATTGCGTGCCGGTGAGCTGCATGCCGTCGCCGGAGTCGCCGGCGAAGCGGATAGTGACAGTTTCAAGTTCTTCGAGGTGTTTTTCGGGCTGCGTTACCGGGGGTTCAATAACAGTGCTCATTTCTAATTGTCAGACCCTTTCAAATGATGATGGCCGGGACAGGCACACCATAGTATAGGTGATCTAAGGATAGAAGTCTTAGTGAGGTCACTTCATTGCGGCGAGCTCTTTCTGGTACGGCGACATCGCCGCGAGCTTCTCGATAATTTCGGGCAGCACGCGCAGTGTCGTGTCGACTTCCGCCGCGGTGTTGTAACGCCCGAGCGAGAAGCGAATCGAGCCTTGCGCCGCCGTGTAAGGCACGTTCATCGCGCGCAACGTGGCGGACGATTCGTGAGTCGTGGAATGACAGGCGGACCCGGTCGAAACACAGATACCGGCTTGATCGAGATGAGCCAGGATGTTTTGACCTTCGACGTACTCGAACGAGATGTTCGA
>JBKPPP010000164.1:0-16560 GCA_046733615.1 Acidobacteriota bacterium
ATCGAGTCGGCGGCTTCGCTCGCCTGTTGCTCGAACAGCGCGACGACGTTGTTCGCCTCGTGGTAGCTTGTCTCAGTCTGATTCCACGCAATTAGTTGCTGGTGCAATTCGGCGCCGCTCACAAGCGGGAGCTCCGCAATAATTCCCCGCGGATTCGCCACGATTGCACCGAGCAACACTTCAAAATTCTTCGCCAGCCGCGCGATCGTGCCGGGTTCAAACAGATCCGTGTTGTATTGCAGCGACGCAACCAATCGGCGATCGACTTCACTCGCCGTCAGCGTCAGATCGAATTGCGCCACTCGCTGATCCAGCGCCATCGACTCGATCGCCAACCCGCCCAAATTCATCCGCGCGCCGGCCTTTCCCAGCGCGAGCGCCGCCAGTCCCTCATCATTGAGCACCGGCGCCTTCTGCCAGACAAACATCGTCTGAAACACCGGCGACACGCGCGGATCGCGAACCGGCTGCAAGCGCTCAACGAGCGACGCAAACGGATAGTCCTGATGCTCGAACGCGCTCAACACCGTGCGCCGCACTCGATCGAGGAAAGATGCGAACGTCGGGCGGTCCGAGAGATCCGCGCGAATGGCGACCGGGTTCACGAAGTAGCCGACGATACGCGAAAGCGATTCGAGACTGCGCCCTGCGGTCGACGTGCCGACGGCAAAGTCTTCCTGGCTCGTGTAGCGATGGAGCAGCACCTGGAAGGCGGCGAGCAGCGTTGTGTAGAGCGTCGCGCCGTTTGTCTTACTGAGTTCCTTCAGTTGCTGTGTCAGCGCTTCATCGATCGCGAACGACAGCGACGCGCCGGCGTAAGTCTGCACCGCCGGACGCGGCCGGTCCGCGGGCAACTCAAGCACCGGCAGCGGTCCGGCGAGTTGCTGTTGCCAGTAAGACCAGAGCCGCTCGCCTTCATCGCTCGCCAGCAGTTCCTCCTGCCAGCGAACGTAATCGCCGTAGTCAAACGGGAGCGCCGGCAGCGAAGCTGACGCACCCGAAACCTCCGCCTCGTAAGCCGCGCCAAGCTCGTGAACCAGCAGCGCCAACGACCACAGATCCGACACGATGTGATGAATCGCGATCAGCAGCACGTGCTCGCGCGGTGCGCGGTGAAGCAGCCTCACCCGCAGCAACGGCCCGCGTTCGAGATCGAACGGCCTGTGAACCTCACCGTCGATGTAATCATCAACCTCCTGCTCGCTCCACCCGACAGCATCGACAGAGACAAACGACACTTCCATCGACCCATGCACACGCTGCACCGGCTCACCCTGCACCAGCCCCAACGTCGTGCGCAGACTCGCATGCCGATCTGTCAACGTCTGAAACGCACGCCGCAACGCCGCAGCATCCACCGCCGACAAGATCCGCAGCGCCGAAACGATGCTGTACGCCGTACTCGCACGGTCCAACTGCTGCAAGAACCAGAGCGAACGCTGTCCCGGCGACAGCGGTGCATCGCCAGGCGCTGCCACTTCGTGCGTCAACTCAACTCGCGCACGTCCCTGAAGCTTCACCGCTTCCGTCGCAAGCTGCCGCAGCGTCGTCTGCTGGAGGAAGTTGACCAGCGGCAATTGCACGCCAAGCGTCTTCTCGACCGCGTGTTTGATCTCGACCGCAGCGAGTGAATCCAACCCGTATTCCGGGATCGGGCGATCAAGTGAGATCTCATCCGCCGCTAATCCGACGCGTGCGGCGATCTGCGAGCGCAACCACGACTGAATAGATTCCAGGTCCGTCAGCGGCTCAGCGAGAATTACTTCCGCTTCCTGCTCACCGTTGTCTTCCCAAAGCTTCAAAACCTCGAGCTTGTTCCCGAGCAGCGCCTTCCGGCAGGCACGCCGTTGAACCTTGCCGCTCGTTGTCGTGGGAATCGCGCCCGGCTTCACCAGCGCAACCGCATGAACGTTCACTTCGTGCTCGCGAGCGACGCCGCGGCGAATCTCTCTGACTAGCTCGTCCAGATCCGTGTCACGCCGCGGTCGTAACTCCTGGACCACCGCCAGCCGCTCCTCGCCGTCAACGTCGAGCGAGAACGCCACGCCACGATTCGTCGCAAGAGTTTCATGCGCCTGCGCGACTGTCTGTTCGATGTCCTGTGGATAATGATTGACGCCGCGAATGATGATCAGGTCTTTCAGGCGTCCGGTTATGAACAGCTCATTGCGACACTTGAAGCCGAGGTCGCCCGTGCGGAGATACGGTCCCCGCAAACTGTCACTCAGGTACGCGCCAAAAACCGCTTCTGTTTCCTCGTGGTTGTTCCAATACCCTTGCGCGACGCCGCGACCGCGCACCCAGATCTCACCGATGGCGCCCGTCGCGCACTTAACGCGCTTCTCCGGATCGACGACGATCACTTCCTGGCCCAAACCACGGCCGCAACTCACACGATGCCGGCCCCGATGAGGCTTCATCGCCGGTGCAGCGGGTTTGCGCTGGCCCGAAACGATCAGTGTCGCTTCGGCGAGACCGTAGCAAGGCCGAAAGGCTCGCTCGGAAAATCCGCAGGCGCCAAAAGCCGCCGCAAAATGCTGCATCGAATCGGCGCGAATCGGCTCCGCGCCGTTGAAAGCCACTGTCCACGTGCGCAGATCGAGGTTCGCTTTCTGTTCTTCGTCGATCTTCCGAACGCAGAGATCGTACGCGAAGTTTGGCCCACCGCTAGTCGTCGCGTGGTAGCGTGTGATTGCCTCAAGCCAGCGCACCGGCTGTTGGAGAAACACCGTCGGCGGCAGCAGAACGCAACGCGAACCGTTGTACAGCGGTTGCAGCACGCTCCCGATCAAGCCCATGTCGTGATACAGCGGCAGCCATCCGACGACGATCGAGTCTTCACTTTGCTGGAAGATCTTCTGGATCAGTTGCTCGTTGAAGAGCAGGTTGGAATGCGTGAGCATCACGCCTTTCGGCGTCGCCGTGGAACCCGAGGTGTATTGCAGAAACGCCAGCGAGCTCTCACTCACTTCCGGCTCGTCCCAGCGTTGCGCCAACGCCGAGTCGATCTGATCGGTCTCGACAACCTTGATGTCCGGCAATTCGATCTGCGCCTTCGCACGCACTTCGCTCGTCGTGAGAGCGAATGCCGGCTGCGCGTCGTTGAGAATGCCTTCGAGGCGGCCGAGCGTGCGGTTGTTACGCGGCGGATAAGCCGGCACCGCGATCGTGCCCGCGTAGAAACAGCCGAAGAGACCCGCGATGTAGTCGAGTCCCGACGGATAGAGCAACAGCGCGCGCTGGCCCACCGCTTTGTGCGACTGCAACCACGCGGCGATCGCCATCGCACGCTCCTGCAACTCGGCATACGTAAACCGGCTCGTCTCGGAAACGCCGTCTTCCAGGAAGACGAACGCCTCGCGATCGGGCGTCTTCGCGGCCCGCCGTTGCAGGAGATCGATCAGTGTCGAGAATTTCGGAGGCATTGCTTGAGGACTATAGCGGGATCTCTTTGGGGCCGTAGAGACGTTCGGAAGGAATGTTCTGACGCCGGCACGCGTCCACCAGCTTGTTCGATTCGACAATCGGTTTCGACTGATCCGTGTAATGAATGCTCGTGAGATAGTTCAACCACGGCTCCTGGCCCATCGCGTAGACGTACGCCTGCTTGCAGTGCAACGCGTTCACGATCTCCATGCCGAGCTTGAAGTCGGAACCGCTCAAACGCCGCGACTGATCCATCTCGCGCGCCAGCTTGCCCGAGGCCAACTGGCCGTACATCCACGAGAACGGCGCGCCGTCGCATTCCATCCCGAGGAACAGCACGTCGATGTCGCCGACGACCTCGTGCACCTTCGCATAAACTTCCGGCGAAACGTTGCGTGAGTCGGTCGCGCTCAACATCGTATTGCCCTTGAGCTGAACCAGGTGCGCGATCTTGCTGCGAATGTTGAGATCCGCGTGCTCGCCAAGGAATGGCAGCCCCGTAATCGTCCCGTCGGTGATCGGAATTGTCTCCAGCTCGTCGATCTCGACGACGTTTTTGAACCCGATGTTTTGCAGGATCATCTTGAGCGAGGGATCTTCGAGTGTGCCGCCGCCGCTGCGTGGAATGATGATCGTCTCGATCTTGTGACGAAGCTGAAGCAGCGTCTCCAGCACGAGGTGATCGGGATGACCGTGAGTGATCAAAGCGTAGTTCAGTACTTCCGGCAGATCGGCGTACGAGAGACACGGCATCGTGCGCTCGTACTCGTAAGGCAACAGCGGATCGGTAAGGATGCTGACGTCCTTCGTCTCCATCAGCACGCACGCATGATTGAGATAACGAACGCGAACACCCTCGCCTTCATACTTCGCGACTTTCCGCGGCGGCTCCGGCGTGAGCAGCGTGCGAAACCTTTCGTCGTACTTATCCGGCAATTCAAGCCGGGATTTGATGTCTTCAAACGTGCGCGGAGTGCTCCGCATCGCAAACAGATCGTCGAGGGCTTGGTGGTTGAAGGGGATGTCAAGATTGACGTTATGGCCGTTGGTAAATCGTGGGGTCATGTACAGGAAGGGTCGTTCGTCTGAGTCGATCAAGGCCAAGCTGATCGACTGCCGGGAAGGATTGTAGTAGGGACTGTGATACAGCAAGCCCTCGATAAAATGCACCGACGGATGATTATTGATGTCGTAGACCAGCTCGACATAGCCTTTGAGAATCGGCGGGATCTCCTGGTAGAGACCTTCGAGTGAGTAACCTTTGGCCTGATTGATCAGCATCGTGTTGAGCGCTTTGATAGCTTCCGCGAGAGCGATCATGTGGGCCTGTTCTTTCGTCGTGCGCTCCGACAGAGCTTTCACCTCGTCGACCTCGCGCGGGTGGAGATTGAGGAAGAGCCCGCCCCGCATGTTTGGATCTTTCAGCGTGGCGGCGTGCAGGTCGGGAGCCATGATGAACGACTTCATCACTTTCATGTGCAGGTAAGCGGTGTTCATCGCCGACGTCGCCGGAGCGATCAAATGCGGCCACGCGGGCCACTGGCTCACCAACGGCTCCATCTGCACGTTTGGTCTCAGATACAATTTCTCCTGGGCCATACTCGACATTGGCTCTCTCCTTTGTTCTTAAGTCTTTGCTCAGGCGGCAACCCGGGCGGCTTGCCAGAGGTGGGAAACGTCGCCGAAGTGTTCCTTCACCCACGCGTCTGAATAGATGGTATCCAGGTAACGTTCGCCGCGGTCGGGCAGGATCACCACGCAAGTCGCATCTTTCGGGATGGCGTGCTGCTTACGTTCGACGGCGCTGATCACGCCGCCTGACGAACCGCCGGCCATGATCGCTTCGTGCAGCACAAGGCGCCGGCAACCAACCACACAATCGAGATCTGAAACGTGCACGCATTCATCGGCCATCATCGGCGCGTACAGTTCCGGCCGTCGCGCAGCGCCGTGGCCCGGAATCAACCGTTTCTGCACCTTGCCGCCGAAGATCACGCTGCCGATCGCGTCAACCGCGATCACTTTTGTCTGTAGCTGGTGGGTATGTACGTACTCCGCGCAACCGCGCATCGTGCCGCAGGTGCTGGTCGCACAGAACAGGTAATCCGGATCTCCGCCGAGACTCGTGCGAATCTCGCGCATCGTCTCGTAGTAAGCGATCGCGTTGTCGTGATTCGCATACTGGTTGGGCCAGTAACTGTCCGGAATCAAACGCAGCAACGCCTGCACGCGATCGATCCGCGCTTGCAGGAAATCACCCGGCCGCGTGCACTCCGAAACCATGTCTACGACTGCGCCGTACGCGTTCAGCAGATCAAGGTTCTGCTTCGTCGTCTTCGGATCGACCACGCAGATGAAGCGCAGCCCGAGATAAGCGCAAATCTGGGCCAACCCGATACCCATGTTTCCGGAGCTCGACTCGATCACCGTGGTCCCCGGCGTGATCTTCCCCTTCTCCATGGCCTTACTGATGATCGACAGCGCCGCGCGATCTTTTGAGCTGCCGCCCGGGTTCGTCGCTTCCAGCTTCGCAAACAGGCGGAAGTGAACGTCGTCAAAAATGCGCTTCAATCGCACCAATGGACTGCCGCCAATCGCCGACAGCACGCCTTGATTCAGTGACTTGCTCCAATCGTTTTCAGTATGAGGTGAACGCATTTTGGTGTCCTGCTCTTCGAAGACTAAACGATGACCCAGGCTTCTCTGCGTGGCGCGTGCAGCGGGTTGTAACGCGGCGCTGCGGCGTCAAGCTCATGGGACATCAGTTCAAGAAATAGTTGTTGATAAGAGTTGAGAAAGAAATGATCGCCCGGCAGGAGACGCAGAGTCGCCTGCGCCGTCGTCTGTTTGCGCCAGCCCATGAGACCTGCGAGCTTCACGACCTGATCGTGCAAACCACCGAAGACGGTGATCGGACAATCGAGCGGCGCATCCGCAAGGTACTCGTACGTCTGCAACAGCTCGACGTCGGCGCGGATCATCGGCAGCATCATCAGCAATAGCCGCGGATCGTCGAACAGCGGCTTTGGCGTCGTGTTGAGTTCGCGGAGTTTTTCGATGAACTGAGCGTCCGGCAGACTGTAAGTCGGAAGCGCGAAGTAGAGACGCTGCGGCGCCTGACAACTCGAAACTAGCAAACGCGTCGGTTGTGCGCCGTGACGGCGCCGCAGGAGCCGCGCAGTTTCGAATGCGATCGCCGCGCCCATACTGTGCCCGTAAAACGCAAACGGCTCTTTCAAAAACGGCACGAGTGCTTCGCTGACTTCCTGGACCACCGGCGCGATCCGTTTGCTCGGCGACTCCGCCGCGCGATCGCCACGACCCGCAAGTTTGACAACCCACAACTCAATATGGTCGGCGCGCAGACGTTCCTTCCACTGATGGAAGACGTTTGCCGAACCGCCGGCATGATGAAAACAGAAGAGCCGAAGCCGTGCCTTCGGATTCGGCCGCGTGCAAAGCAGGCAGCGTGAAATCGATTCCATTTTGTTTCGCCCTTAATGCGGCAGGTTTTTAGATAACCTGGAATTCGGGAGCTGACTTTCCGTTGCCGGACAACTCGCGAACGTCTTGCGGCGAAGAGGTGAAGGAGTCGTAGCTGACGTGACCGTAATCCAGCTTAATAATCCGGTCAGCAAGGCTGTAGTACTGATCGTCGTGGGTGATCACAAATACAGTCTTTCCGCGTTGCTTCAGTTGCGGCAGGATGTTGCGATAGAAGAAACTCTTGAACACCGGATCCTGATCGGCGGCCCATTCGTCAAAGACGTAAACGGGACGATCCTCGAGGTAAGCAGTGAGGAGAGCCAAGCGTTTGCGTTGCCCATTCGAGAGATCGATCGTGGAGAGTACGCCGTCCTGAATCGTGACCTTGTGATCGAGACGAAGCTGCGTGAGGTAATTGCGCGCTTGTTCGTCGATCTCGTGATGCTCGAGGCCCAGCAGGCTCTCGAACAGAAAGAAATCTGAAAAGACGGCGGAGAAGTGCTCGCGGTAGTGCTCCTGGTTGCCGTCGCCGATGATCTGGCCGTCGAGCCGGACCGATCCCGATTGCGGGTTGTAGAGACCGGTGATGACTTTGGCGAGAGTAGTCTTGCCACTCCCGTTGCCGCCAATCACAAATACAAGCTCGCCCGGGTCAACACTCAGATCGATGGGACCGAGCATGAAGCCGGCGTTCTGATCTTCAGACGTGTAAGCGTGAGTGATGCCGGCGAATTCGAGCTTGGGCGTGTGCCCATTCGCGCTTGGCAGGAGCGTCAATACTTTCTCGTCCGGATTCTCGCCACCCAACTCGATGCCCAGCGACTTGATGTTTCGCAGCGCAATGTTCGCGCGGCCGATGTTTGACATCAAGGAAGTGATCACGCCGATCGGCACCATCAGGAAGCCAAACACGAGCACGTAGCCCGTCAGGATCTCCTTGCTGATCGGTAGCAACCGCGGTGCGACGAAGAGAAACAGTCCGAGCGTGATGAAGAAGAACATTGTGCCCAGGCTCGAACCGCCGATAAAGACCGCATTGGCCTTGACGTTTTCACGTCGATAACTCAACCCGGTTGGCGCGAAGAGCTCACTCATGAATGCTTCGCGCCGGCCGCGATGCAGTTTGAAGAGCTTGATTCCTTCGGTGACCGCGCGCATGTGCTTGAAGATCATGTCCTGCTCTTTGCGTGCGAGCGCAAAGTGTCGCAGCCCGAGTTTGAAGAAAAGCTGCACGCAGAGCATACCGAGCGGAATGATGATCACCGTCGCGATGAGCAGCGGAAAATAGAGCCAGCCAAGATAGGCGATGCAGCCGAGCACGACGGCGACCTGGAGAAAAAGAATCGGCACTGTGGAGAGACCATTCGACAGCGTCGCGACGTCGTCCGTGAGCGCCGCCATGATCCGGTGCGTGCGTATCTCTTCGAGCTTGCGCAGCGGCGTCGCCAGGATCTGCCGGATAAACTGCGCGCGCAGATCGAAGATCACCTTCTGTGAGAGATAAACCAGCAGCACTTCAGCCGCGACGCGACTGAGCGGAAAGATCGCGCACAACGCGGTGAACGCAAGCATCAGCCAAATGCTCGATGCTTCACGCGTGGCGAGTGACTTGTGCGCCAGCGCAATCAACGACGAACTGGCAATGCCGCTCAAGATGCTCGCAACGATCGCAGCGATCACGATGCCGCGAGATCTTTTGAATAGAAATGCTAGCAGTACGCCCATCTCAGCTTACCTCCTGAAGTAGCTCATAACGCGTTCGGTAACGCTCGGATTGCTGACCGGTATGAATGGCCGTTCGGCGCACTCGGCGAGCACCTTCGCGAGTTCGCTGACCGTCGGCTCCATCATCATTCTCTCGTGATAACCGTGCACGAACTGCACGTCGACCGGCTCATCAGACAGCCAACGCCAGCCGGCAGTCGGATCTTCGACATCCGCACCGGCCTGGGCAAGCGTGTTGTAAAGCAACGGTTCCTGTTCGGTGCAACGGATCAGTGTGATGCGGCCTGGATAGACGCGCGGCTCGTAGTTGCGCCACGCGGCGCCGCGCGTGCGGATGCCGCGCATGAGCTGGCGAATGTAGGCCATGCCGATCTCTTCGGGAATCTCATCCTTGACGAGGCCGCGCTTGCGCACCTGATCGAGGAAGAAACTGAGTTGCGCGTCGCCTTCAAGCTCCTCCAATTCACTCACCGAGAGCTCGAAGTCAGTCCTGCCCAAACGCATCGCCACTTCTTTCGCGATCACGCTGAGCAGCAGCGCATCTTTGTCGAACTCCGGCAGCAGCCGCAGGATCGTCGGCGACCACGTGTCGAGCAGGAACAGCAACGCCACCTCTTCACCGGCACGCATGAGCTGCTGCGCCATCTCAAACGAGACGAACGAACCGAACGAGTAGCCGCCGAGGTAATACGGCCCAACCGGCTGCGTCTCACGCAGTGCCTTGACGTAGACCGCAGCCATCTCCTCGATCGACTGGTAGTCTTCTCCGATGTCCGCCATGTCGCGGCCCTGAACGCCGTAGAACGGTTGATCGAGACCGAGTCGCTGGGCCAGCTCGTAGAACCTGAGCACGTGCCCGCCCAACGGATGCACGCAGAAGATCGGCGGCTTTGAACCCTTCGGCTGGATCGGCACGATCGGCGACGCCGGCACCGCCACGACCTCGCGATTGATGATCTGCGCGAGATGGGCGATGTCACCGGCTTCCGTCAGTGTGCTCAACGGCAGCGACTGGTTGAATTCCTTCTGCACCTGCGCCATCAGCCGCAGCGCGAGTATCGAGTGACCACCGAGATCGAAGAAGTTGTCTTCGACGCCGATCGGATGCACGTTGAAGACCTCTTCCCAAATCGAAACGAGGCGAAGCTCGACCGGCGTGCGCGGCGGTACGAACGTCCGCTCGACTTCCATTTTTTCCGGCCGCATCGCCGCAAGCGCGCGTCGATTGACCTTGCCGTTCGCCGTCAACGGGAAGCTCGACATCATCACGAACGCCGCGGGCACCATGTGCTCCGGCAGTTTGTGCTTGAGAAACTCGCGAACATCGGCAGGCTTCGGCGCCGGCTCGTGGTCGTAGACGATGTACGCGACGAGCATGACGTCGCCGCGCGAGTCTGTCTGCGTCTGGACGAGCAGGTCTTTGACGTTATCAAACTCCCTGAGCGCCGCTTCGATTTCGCCTGGCTCGATGCGGAAGCCGCGAATCTTCACCTGGTGATCGGAACGGCCGATGTACTCGATGGCGCCGTCTTCGCGATAACGCGCGAGGTCGCCGGTCTTGTAGAGCCGGCGCGATTCAACCGGCGCGAATGGATCGGGGATGAACTGTTGCGCGCTCAGCTCGGGACGGTTGTGATAACACCGCGCCAGGCCGACGCCGCCGATGTAGAGCTCGCCGGGAGCGCCAACCGGCACCGGTTGGAGGCCGGGATCCAGTAGATAAATCTGCGTGTTGGCGATGGGGCGTCCGATGGGAACGGATTTCTCTTCGTCAGAGCCGCACTCCCAGAAGGTCACGTCGATCGCGGCTTCAGTTGGACCGTAGAGGTTGTGGAGGCGTGCGCCGCTGAGTCGCTCCGCGAAGCGTTGCTGCGATTCGTAGCTCAGCGCTTCACCGCTGCTCATCACTTGTCGCAGGCTGCGGCAAGTCTCAACTTCCGGATCGTCGAGAAACGCTTGCAGCATCGACGGCACGAAGTGGCACGTCGTGATCTGCGCGTGGTTGATCAGCTCGATCAGGTAAGAGCGATCCTGATGGCCGCCGGGCTTCGCGAACACCAGCCGCGCGCCCGACATGATCGGCCAGAAGAACTCCCAAACCGACACGTCGAAACTGAACGGCGTCTTTTGCAGCACGCGATCGTCAGGCGTGAGGCCATACTGCGCCTGCATCCACGCGAGCCGGTTGAAGAGCGCGCCGTGCGTATTCAACGCGCCTTTTGGCTGTCCCGTCGAACCCGACGTGTAGATCATGTAGATCGAATTCTCTTCGTCGAGATTCACATCCGCGTTCTCAGTGGACTCAACCGAAATCGCCGGCCAGTCTCCGTCGAGCGAGATGAGCCAGGCGTTGGTCTGCGGCAGTTGCGCGAGCAGATGACTCTGCGTCAGCACGATCGAAACGCCGGAATCGGCGAGCATGTACTCGACGCGGCTCGGCGGATACGAAGGATCGATCGGAACGTACGCGCCGCCCGCCTTGAGTATGCCGAGCAAAGCGATGACCAATTCGACCGAACGTTCCGCGGCCACGCCAACCAGCACTTCCGGTCCCACGCCGTAGCGTTGCAGATAATGCGCCAACTGGTTCGCACGCGAATTGAGCTCGTCGTAACTCAGTTGCCAGTCGTCGTAGACCACGGCGATCGAATCACCCGCGCGGCCGGCCTGTTCCTCGACCAACTGGTGGACCAGTTTCCGATTGGGATAATCGACGGCAGTGTTGTTCCACTCGACCACGAGTTGATTCCGCTCGCTCTCCGACAACGGCGACATCAACTCGTACCGCCCGTGCGGATCGCGAACCATCGACTCGAGGATCTTCAGGAAGTAGCCCCGAACAGCGTGGACCTGAGTGTTATCGACCAGCGATGCGTCGTAGCTCAGCGCAAGCTCAAACTGCGAGGACGAGAAGTCCTGGTTGCAGTCGGTCACGAAGACGTAGTTGCTCGCGCCCTTCACCTTGACGTCGAACACCTGCGCGCCGCTGATTCGCGGCACAGTCTTGTAGAGGAAAAAGTGCGTGAAGTTGAACATAGTCTCGAAGAGAATCTGTCCGCCTTCGAGCGTCTTCAGCTCAGAGATCGGGAACCGGCGATACGGCAGCAACTCGCCTTCGAGCTCAAACACGCGCTGGACCAGCTCCAACCACGTACCGCCCGAGAGATTCATGCGCACCGGAACGGTGTTGGTGAACAGTCCGAGCACGCGATCGCCGTCCTCGCATTCAGGCCGGCCGCTGCAAACCAGGCCGGTGGTTACGTCCGGCTGACCGCTGACCATGCTCAACATCTTCAATTGTGCGGCGAGCACGAAGCTCTTGATCGGTATGTTGACTGAGGAGGCCAATTGCTTCAGCTCGTCGCACAACTCAGCGGACGGCAACACGGACTCTGTTAATACCTCCGGAATTCGCTTTTCCGCGTTTGCAGACGCGCGACGCGGCATCGTCGTGACGGTGAGCCCGCGCACCGTCTCAGACAAGTACTCCTGCGCCTCTTTCGAGTTCAGCACTTCCCTTTCGAGGGCGACGAACTCGCGATAACTCGCCGCCGGCGGCGCGCCGATGTTGCTCTCCTTGCCTGACTGGAAGGCCATGTAGAGCTGGAACAGCTCGGTGAGCATCACGGCCATGCTCCACCCGTCGAGAATCGCGTGATGGTTGGACCAGGTGAACTGAAACGCCGAATCGCTGCGCCGGTGTACGTGAAAACGAATCAGCGGAACTTCCGCCAGGTCGAACTGCGTTCGCGTCTCCTCTTCCAGCCACGTGCTCAGCAGTTGGTCCTGCGCGTCGTTTGTCATGGCGCGCAGATCCTCGACGTTTAATCGCACAGGCGCTTCGGGCCAGACCATCTGGAGCGGCTCGCTGTAGCTGCTCAGGTCGAACGTCGTGCGCAGAATCGGATGGCGAGCGAGCAGTTGAGCAATCGCCTTCTCCATCGCCTGCAAGTCGTAAGGCAGTTGCAGGTGGATCGTGGAGACGTCCATGTAGAGATCGGAATTGAGGTGATAGAGGTTGTGGAAGAGCATGCCGGCCTGGAGTCGCGCGAGCGGAAACGCGTCTTCAATTCCACGCGGCAACTTCTCGCGATCCGCTTCCGTGACGAGACTGAACGGCGCCGTCTCGGGAATCACGACCGTCTCGGGATCGCGCACCTTGCAGACCTTCGCCAGCGCCTGAATCGTCTGCTGCTGGAAAAGATCCTGCACGGTGAACTCCAGCCCCAGGCGTTGGGCCTTCGCGCGAATCTGAATACTCCGGATCGAATCGCCGCCGAGCTCGAAATAGTTGTCGTGAATGCCCACGCGATCGAGTCCGAGCACTGAGGCCCAGATCTCGCCCAACTCACGTTCGACGCGAGTGCGTGGCCCGGCGTAGATGTTGTCCAACGCTGCGTCGGAACGAGTCGGTTCCGGCAGATTAGCGTAATCGAGCTTACCGTTGGGCGTCAGCGGCAGCGCGTCCAGCATCATGAAAACTGCCGGCAGCATGTAGTCGGGCAGAGTTTGTCCGAGAAACTCACGCAGCTCGTTGCTGGGTGGCACTGGTTCCTGACGCGGCACGACGTAAGCGATCAACTGTTTGCGCCCGGGAATGTCTTCGCGCGGCACGATCACGCAATCGCGAACGGCGGGATGCTGTTGCAGCGTCGCGGCGATCTCCTCGACTTCGATGCGGAAGCCGCGAATCTTCACCTGCCGATCGCGCCGGCCCATAAACTCGAGCGAGTCAGTCGTCGCGAACTTCGCCAAATCGCCGGTTTGATATAGTCGAGCGCCCGGTCGATCGCTGAAAGGATTCGGCACGAACCGTTCGGCGGTCACTTCGGGGCGGCGGTAATAACCGCGCGCCAGCAGATTTCCGCCGATGTGCAACTCGCCCGGCATGCCGACAGGCATCGGTTCGAAGCTGTTGTCGAGCACGTAGAGCTGCGTGTTGCTGACTGGCCCACCGATCGGCACTTCGCCGCCGTCGAATTCGAGGTTCGTCAGATTGATCGCCGTTGAGATGATCGTCGACTCGGTCAAGCCGTAGGTGTTGATTAACGGGCGCTGCTGCGCGTGACGCTGCCAGGTCAACAGCCTGTCAGGCAGCACACGCTCGCCGGCGATGATCACGAGCCGCAACGCAGGCGGCAGCGACAAGCGCGTTGAGTCGACGACTTCCGTCATCTCGTGCCAGTACGCCGTCGGCAGGCTCATCATCGTGATGTCCCACTTCTCGCACGTCTGGAGGAACGTCGGGACCGTAGTCAACATCTCTTCGTTGCGCAGAAACAGTGTCGCGCCGTTGCTCAAACACGGAATGATCTCCTCGATGCTGATGTCGAAACTCACCGAGCAGAATTGCAGCACGCGATCGCGAGGCGTGAGGCCATACTCGCGCGTGGCCGTCTGCGTGTAGTCGAACAACGACCCGTGCTCGATCATCGTGCCTTTGGGCCGCCCGGTGGAACCGGACGTGTAGATGACGTACGCGATGTTCTCCGGCGTCGCGCCGTCGCTGACTGGTTGCCGGCTTTCAGCGGCGATCTCGGGCCAATCGGAGTCGAGGCAGATCGTCGTGGCTTGTCGTTGCGGCAGACCGGGCGTGAGTCGCTGTTGGGTGAGCAGCACTTCAGCGCCGCTGTCTTCCAGCATGAACGCGAGCCGTTCCTGCGGGTAGGTGGGATCCAGCGGCACAAACGCCGCACCCGCTTTGAGCACGCCGAGTATGCCGACGATCAATTCGAGCGAACGTTCAGTGCAAACACCGACGACTGATTCCTGTTTCACGCCCAGCCGTCTCAACGCATGGGCCAGTTGATTCGCACGCTCGTCGAGGTCAGCATACGTCAGCGCCTGTCCTTCGATTTCTACCGCGATCTTGTCGGGTGTGCGTTCGACGTGCGACTCGAACTGCGTAACCACCGTCTGCTCGCGGTCGTATTCCAGCGCCGTGTCGTTGAACTTGACCACCAGCTCTTCGCGCTCCGCTTCACTCATCAACGGGGCAAGCGAGACTGACTGTTCACTGTCGGCGAGGAAGCAATCGATGATTTGCAGGAAGTGACGAATCGCGGCCGCGCGCTGCTGCTCGTCGAAGACGTCGCGATGGAAACGGAACCCGACTTCAAAACTGCCCGACGCTTCAAAGTCGTGCAGCTCGATGTTCAAACTCTCAGAACCGTGACCCGGATGCAGCCACTCGTAGTTCACCGCGGTGCCGTTAATCCGGGTCGGCAGCGACATGTTGACGTAATTCACGAGCACGTCGTAGGTGGGTTTACGCGCCGGATTCGCGATCGGATAATGACGGTATTTCGAGATGCGTCGATACTCAGACTGCGTGCGCTTGATCAGCGACTGGAACGTGTCGTTCTCTTCAATTGTGACGCGCAAGGGATGCACGTGCATGAACAATCCGATCGTGTCGCGGAAGCCGGGTCGATTGTGATAGTAGATGCCAAGCGGAACGCGGCTGGCGCCCGTGATGCGATATAGGAATGATGACGTCAGCGAGACGAAGATGCTGAACAGCGTCAGCTCCTGCGATAACAGGAAGATCCCTTGCGTCGCGGCGAGCTCTTTCAGCCGCTGCGTGCGCTCCGGGCCGAGGTTCACCGACATCTTCTCGACGTCGGCGGTGTGCTTCACGGGCGGCTTGCCGTAAAACGCGAGTGGCTCCGCGGGTTCTGCCAGTTCCCGTCGCCAGAATTCCTGCGCCTCCTGATACTGCGGCGAGTTGCGCAGGCTGCGCTCGTAGTCAACGTAGTCGATGAACTGGCCCAACTCCTGCTTCTCACCTAGATCGCCTGTCAGCGAGCGCTCGTAGAAAGAGAGCAGTTGCTTGATGATCACCGCGTCTGACCACGCGTCGGTGATCAGTTGGTGCGTGTTGAAGTACGCGGTGTAGTCGCGATCCGACAACTTGATCAGCGCTGAATCCAGCAGGCGCTGATTCACCGGCAGCGTGACCCGGCTCCGATCGTGCAGCCAGCCGTACATCTTTGCGTGCGGGTCGGGCTCGCGCGAGAAATCGAGCTGCTCCATCTCCCACTGCACCGACGGCAGCACGCGTTGCCGGATCGTTCCGCTTTCGTCCTCTTCAAAGATCGTGCGCAAGGCGTCGCTGGAATTTACGATCGTGCGCCACGCCTTTCGGATATGGTCGGGCTCGACCTGACCGGAGAGCTTGATGATGTACGGAATGTTGTAGAGCGGAACGTCAGCGTTGAGCTTCTGGCCCAGCCAAACGATCAGTTGATTGCGAGTGAGATTTGAACGGTTACAAAGCTCGGCCAATTCGTCGAGTGAATCGCCGCGATCGGGACCAATCTTCGCCAGGAGAGACGCCAGCGTTCGTTCCGGCTGAGCGATAAAGTTTTCGAGCAGCCGGTTGAAGTCGTCCAGCAACTGGTCGATCATCTCCGACTTGAACATCCGGCCGTCGTAGCTCGCGCCGACGAACAACTGCGCACCGGTTTGCACGAGCAGCGAAAGCGGATTGCTGATCTGAAGACCGCCGGCGCTGGCGCCTATCTTGATATTTACGTTCTCCTGTTTGCGAGCCTCCTCGCCCGTGTCGAGCGAGCCCATGTCGAACGAGAGAATGCTCTCGAGCAGCGGCACGCCGCGCGGCACGTCACTCCACTTCTGAATCTGCGACAACGGCGAATACTCGTACTGCAACGTTTCGGCCTGTTGCGCCTGGAGTTCATTGAGCCACGAGAGCAGCGTGGAGTCGGACGTAATGCGAACACGAACCGGCAACGTGTTGACGAACAGACCAACCATGTTCTGAACGCCGTCGAGATCGGGCGGACGTCCGGAGACGACTGAGCCAAAGACAACATCCTGCTGTTCGCAGTACTTGCTCAGGACCAGCGACCAGGCGCCCTTGAGCAGCGTGCTGAGTGTGAGGCGATGTCGTCGGGTAAA
>JBKPPP010000165.1:0-11631 GCA_046733615.1 Acidobacteriota bacterium
GCGGCCAGGAGGAAGCGTTGCCAATTCTGGTTCTTGCCGAATCGATAGAACGCGTAAACCGCACCGAAAGCGGTAGCGCTTATAGCCATATCTGTTAGCACGAGCGAGCCAAATGCAATCAAATTCGGCTCGAACGCAACGATGCTCAGAGCCGTCAAAGCCTCCCACTGCCCGAACATTTCCCACGCTGCGAGAAACACGAGTAGAGCGAGCAGCATGCTCATCAACGAAGCAGCTAGTCGTGTGGTAATTACAATGTGGTCCATGCCGTTCTCGACAAGGAATGTACTGCCATAGCTGAAACCGTCAAACTTAGGCGTGAATTTTGAACCGCATTCCCACGGCGGATCAGAAACGCGGCTGAAATTGAGCGGTGCAGTCGCAATCAATTTCAATAACGGCGGATGCTCCGGATTGATGCCAAAATCGCGGCACTGCCAGTGACGATGCCCGGCGAGAATATGAAACGGCTCGTCAACCGTCGCACTCGAGCGCACCGCGTGGTAGACGATCTGGGCCGCAAAGGCAGCGAACAAAACTGCTGCTATCGCAAAAAAGGAGATTCGTTCTTTGTCTGTCGTTAGCAAAAGTTATTCTACGACCTTCTGCAGACGGTTACCGCAACCAGAAGAGCAGGCAAGCGATAATTAAGAACAGCAACACGACAGCGGGCGTTACTATGGCGAGGTGTAGTCCAGGCAGGAAAATGATTTTTCCACCTCTCAACCAAATGATCAGGGCTGCAACGGAAATTAGTAAACTTAGAATAGCCGTAAACGTCACTACAAGTTCTTTAACACTCATAGCATTGCCTTTAAATCATCCCACCTCGACACCCGGCAATCTTCACACACACACACGAATAACTTGTTAAGGACCGAATTGACTTAAACGCTTACTATCTACAAAGACCTCCCTTGCCGAACGACCGGTGCAGATCAATTCGTTGCGCGCCTATTGGTTACTAATAGTTGCCGTAGTGCCGTCGAATTTTGTGAGGTTAATAGTAAACGGCTCGTTGTACGATTTGGCCCGGTCTTGAAGGATGCTAAGTGCAACCTGCTCTCCCAGGAGGATCGACCAGTATGTCGAGCTGCGGAAGTGTATGCCCGCATGAATGCCATGACCAAATGAGACGTTGTACGCGAGCTTGTTCAGCTCTCCGTTAATGTCGAGATTGTTTCGATCCGCGCCAGTGTAGGTAATGAGCAAGAGTCCATCCGTGCTGGGCTGATACACATCCCGACCAGCCGCCAAAAGCAGTGGCCGGATCTTCTGGCTGCCGTCAAAAAAGAATTTCAGAGCTGTTATGCAGGCGCCAGCAACTGTTCCGTGGCCCGTCGGGTAGCACGGGTGTGTTGGCGATCCTTCCGGGAATGCCTGAGGTAGCAAATACGTACCATAGTTCGCGAAGGTTAGTGGCAGAGCCGCCGAGTTCAGGATGTCGTTATGTAGCGCCCCAGCTGCTTGGGGGAACGGGGTACTACCGGTTTTTCGGGCATGCACAAGCGCACCATACTCTTCTGGCCGCAAGCGCAGATCCTTGATCCACTTGTGATACCAGGAGGCTTTGAGCGCCCGAGTCGCCATTTCACCGATCGTGGCGGCCGCGTCGGGCCCGCCCAGAGTGGCAAAAGCTTTTTGCGTCAACGACCCGATGTATGGGTTACCTGAATTGGGCGCTGCACCCAGCCCCGCCAGCACAAGGAAGGCGACGAAGTATCCCTGATACAGCACATCCACATGGGTATAAGCCGCCAGGTCTCGACCATTCCGCAAGAATCGGGGGGTCGAATCATAGGCCAAAGCCCGTCCAGAGTCTCCGCCATTTTGCACCAGTTGGTATTCACTGACGGACGTCATGTAGTTGCTTCCGCCGAGACCAGCGCCTACAGGAAGAAACGTTTGGTGTTGCTGGTTGAGGAACTGAGAACCAAAGAACGTCGCCTGGACCATGAACTGTGAGACATATGGTCCCTGTACGTTACCGTCGCCCGAAGTAAACTGGCCGCGGAAGAGGTTCTGCGGAGTGACCGGGTAAGGGAATTGCTTATTAGCAGGGCTACTAAGGAAGGACATATTATTCATGTCCGCAACAGCCTGATCCACCAACGCGCTCGTCGAGTACTCACTGAAGGAAACGTCTGCTAAAAGCGATCCCCAGTAGTGCTCGGCCTGTTCAGCTGCTGTTTGTGCGCTATCAATTGTGGGTGCAGGTGGTATGGCGGTGGCATGCGAGTCGAGCCCTTGTAAGTCGAATGCAAGTGCGACCTGTGGCCCGTTCAACTTCGAATTGGGGCCGCCGCCGGGTGTCCCCACAACGATATTGGCGAAGTCTGCCGCGGCGCCCGACGTGAGGGCGTTTTTTAGGCTGAGCATCGCCGCAGCATTCGGCACGCCGAGGCCGTCATGTAACAGACCCTTGCTATAACTGCAACTGAAGTCTGGGAATCGCGCCGCATCGCCGTTGTCGGCTTGGCCGCCAACATTTATCTTCTGAGCTTGGGCCATGCTTTTGCGATAGTTGAAGCTCGCATTGGCCCGAGTAGAAGAGTTGTAGTCAATGACAGACGCCTCAGCGACCGATTCTTTTCCGCCAAACAGTGGCTTAACAGAAAGGGCGGCAGCGGCGGTGACTACAGTGGCGGCGCCTTTTACAAAGTTTCTTCTGCTTACTTTGGCAGCGTCGTCTGTAGAGCGAGTGGGGTTCTTAGATTTGGACGCCATAATTCTCAAACTCCTTTTGGGGTTGTGCCCTGGAAGTCACGTGGGCGAAAGCGGCAAGCGGTCAGTAATTCACTCCTGGATGAACAAAACCTTGCGTCATTATTTCTGTCCGTACACTCGGTTCTGTTCTTCACCAAGGCGGGGCCAGTCGCACCGGCAGGTGTTAGGTAAATCAAACTTCTAAATAAGTCAATATTCCTATTAGACTTTCCGCTTTCCATCGCGCAAGAAATGCACTTGGCGCTTTGATAGCAGTGGGCATGAGTCTCGACGATTTACAGCGCACTCAGCCCACCGCATAGCCGCTGTCATTCCTGATCTTAAACCGAAGCCATTTACGTGTTTTGATCCAATGACAGCTCTCGCGCTGTACTCTGCGAAGCCGATCTTACGGCGCGTGAACAGAAGCCTGAACGGTCATACACGTGTTAGGCGGACACCCTCCGTTGAATGAAGTGAGCGCGGCGGCCAACTGCATAGCATCCAACGCCGAAGCAGGACCGTGCGACCGGATCGCTATGTGAATCTCGGCGTGCTTTGGATCAAGTAATCCAGACCCTGCTTGCAAAAAAGCCGTATCGCCAACGGCGAGGTAAGCCCCGTAACTGGCTGCACCATCCGGCCCGACAATGCGCGCTCCCGCGAGTACGAGCGAGCCCTGAACCGCAGGGTTACTGTTGATATCAACCGGAGTGCACGGACGCGTGAAGCAGTTCTCCGGATTGTTAAAGATCACCCACCAAGCGGTATAGACGTTTCCGCTGGTGAGGCCCCTGGTGTTTGCCGTCATCGACACCGCGTCTTTCTCGCGAATTAGTTGCGACCCCGCCGCTGGGACAACTGCACCGCTCATCAACGTCACAAACGGGCTGGCGCTAATTTTTTCACTGGAGTTCTCGCTGGAAGTAGGTACCGCCGGTGCTTTGATCGCCGTCGCTGCGGGAGTCAGCGTTAGTACGGTAACGAGCGCGGCAACACCTGCCGAGATCATCATCAAACGAGTAAAACCGTGCTTTGTCATGTATCCTCCTCTTCCCCTGCTGGGAGACAAAGAATGAGTTAGTGCCGATTTACGACTATCAATCGGCGTGGATTCGATCTGGAAGACGCGTGAAGATCGCCGGGACGCATCTGGGAGTATGCTTAACCAGCGACTTTCATTGGCCTCCATTTTGAAGGGATGCATTAACTGCGCGTTGGTGCTATCGCTGCATCCGGGGTAAGCGATAAAGGCTTGCCGTTTAAGGGGTCAAGCTTGAGACACCATCTGCGACTGCCGGTGGTATTCGCGTCCACTCAACAGTCGGTGTGAATCTCCCGGTTTTGTACAGAGACGGGAGAATTATCTTCTTCTACTCTTAACGCGAGATTTCCGACCAGAACCTCTAACGACGGGAGAGAGCTTTTGGGGCATAAGGCAGCGGTCGAACCGGTACACGGGTGTCGCCTCACAAAAGTGGTCACCGAAACCGCAGAAGCAGCGGAAAACAGGTCCCAAAAAGGTATAATGCCGCCAGCGTTATGAATCGTCTAACGATCTGAAACGATGGACGAAATGGACCCCGCTCCGAATGAAGTGACACAACTGCTCGTTGCGTGGAGTAATGGCGATCAAGAAGCGCGCGATCACTTGATGTCGATGGTTTATGAGGAACTGCACCGGCTGGCTCACCATTACATGCAGCGCGAGTCACCCGGTCACACCTTGCAGACTTCTGCGCTGGTCAATGAGGCTTTCGTTCGGCTTGTCGACCAGAATGTTCAGTGGCGAAACCGAGCCCAGTTTTTCGGGATTGCCGCTCAAATGATGCGCCGGGTTCTCGTCGACTATGTGCGCCAACGTCGATACGCAAAACGTGGCGGTGGCGTTCCTACCATGTTCCTGGACGATGCATTGATACTTTCTGAAGAGCGCAGTGCTGAAGTGATCAGCCTTCACGAAGCTTTGGAGAGGTTGGTGCAGTTTGATCCACGGAAGAGTCAGATTGTCGAGCTGCGCTTTTTTGCTGGGTTAAGTATTGAACAGACCGCTGAGGTCCTAGAGGTTTCGCCCGGCACGGTTATGCGCGACTGGACACTGGCGAAGGCCTGGTTGCGTCGGGAAATGACAAATAGTTCCTGACGAAAGAGAGGTTGCCGCAGAATTTTCTCGCGGTAATTCTCAAAAATATAATTAGCAAGAGTGATCCGGATGTTCTCACCATGACTCCCGAACGGTGGAAACAGATCGATCAGCTGTTTCATGCGACTTTGGCCCAGAGTCCGTCACTGAGAGCTGCATTTCTGTCTCGAGCATGTGCCGGCGACGACACGCTGCGTCTTGAAGTTGAATCGCTACTGTCTTTCCACCATATCTCTCATAGCTTTATCGAAAACCCCGCTGGTGATGTCGCCGCTCACTTACTCGCCCGTAGCGGACCGAAATTCACGTCAGGAGACGAGATTGCAAATTACAGGATTATCAGCGAACTCGGCTGCGGGGGAATGGGGGAGGTGTATCTCGCGCAGGACCTGAAATTGGGTCGAAAGATTGCACTTAAGCTCCTGCCTATTGAATATACTTCTCATCCTGAGCTCGTCCGTCGATTTGGGATGGAAGCGCGCGCCGCATCCGCGCTGAACCATCCAAACATCGTGACGATTCACGAGATCGGACAATCGGAATCATGCCACTTTATCGCCACCGAATTTGTAGATGGGCAAACGCTACGACGGCGGATGCGAAATTTTGCATCAGATCCGATGAGTTTGGCTCAAATACTCGACATCGGATCGCAGATCGCTTCAGCGTTAGCAGCCGCTCACTCAGCAGGGATCGTCCACCGTGACATTAAGCCGGAGAACATCATGTTGCGACGCGACGGTTTCGTAAAGATCCTCGACTTTGGTCTCGCAAAGCTCTCGCCTCAGGTCAGTCCAACTGAAGCTTCAATGGTGAACACGAATCCCGGCATCGTAATGGGCACAGTCCGCTACATGTCGCCGGAGCAGGCACGCGGCCTGGAAGTGGATTCGCGGACGGACATCTGGTCCTTGGGCACCGTTCTTTACGAAATGGTAACGGGCCGAATGCCTTTCAACGGCGAGACGCCAAGCCATGTCATTGTCGCAATCCTCGAAACGAAACCGCCGCCCCTCTCGCGTTATTCGCAAGTGCCGCTGGAGCTGGAACGGATCGTCGCGAAGACCTTACGCAGGCACCGAGACAGACGTTATCAGCGCGCGAAAGATCTCGTGCTCGATCTGACCAATCTGAAAAAAGAATTAGAATCGAACACGCGGGTGTATGGACCGTCCAAGCCGCTGCGGAGAAACGTCGTTACTCCGCCGGTGTCTTCCGAACAGCACCTGTCCACGGCCAACACTGTTCGCCTTGAAACACCGGTTGCCACCCTGAGGCACGCTCATCCAGCAACTAAGCGGGCGCGATATAAGAAAGCGGCCCTGATTGCTTCCGGTTTGCTTGTCGCTGTCTTTGCTTTGGCTCTTTACGAGCTTGTACGCCGATATCGATCAGCCACTTTAATTTCCACGCCTTTTCAATCAATCGAACTGCTTCGGTTAACTAATTCAGGCCGCGTTAGTGACTCAGCTATTTCGCCGGATGGGCAATACGTGTCTTATGTAGTTGAATCGGGTGGGAAGCAAAGCATCTGGATCCGACAGATCAATATCTCGAAGAACTTTCAGGTTGTTGCCGCTGATGATCTTCAGTTCTATGGGGCGACGTTCTCCAGAGAAGGAGATTATCTCTATTACATCGCGAAGGAGCGCAACAACAGCATCGGTACGCTTTACCGCGTACCGTCTTTGGGTGGCGAGGCAGTCAAGCTGATCAGGGATGTAGACGGTCCGATAACGCTGTCGCCCGACCAAAAGCAACTTGCCTTCGTCCGAGGATCAAGTACCGGAGAACGAGCGTTAATGCTCGCGACGACTGCTGGCACTGACGAGCGCAAGCTTGCTTCGCGAATGGGATACGAGTCGTTGTCGTTTGGCGGTCCCGCCTGGTCGCCGGATGGTAAAGCGATAGTTTGTGGGGCTGCCTACACGCTCGAGAATGAACGTTTCTTAACGCTGGTAGCGGTGGATGTTGAAAATGGTTCCATCAGAGTACTCACTCCGCATAAATGGAAAGCCATCGGTCGCATCACATTCCTACAGGACGGTAAAGGAATCGTGTTCACGGCGTCGGAGCTGAGCTCTGGGTCTACATCTCAACTCTGGTATATGGACCATAGTACTGGTCAAGTAAGCAGGATCAGTAAAGACCTGCAGGATTACCACGGAGCAAGCATTACCGCTGACGCCAGGACGCTCGTCACTAAGCAGTCCAAAACTGTTTCGAGTCTCTGGATAGCACCGAACGATGATGCCGATCGTGCGACGGCCATCATTTCTCAAAATGATGACGGCCTCAACACCGCCTACTATTTCGGTACCCGGTTTTCATGGATGCCGGATGGGCGAATCATATACACGGCAATGGCAAACGGCACACCTACTCTTTGGGTAATGAGTGCGACTGGTACAGATAACCAGCAATTGACGACGAACAATACCGTCAGTACGTTTCCTTCCATTACACCTGATTCTCGTCAGATTGTCTTCGTCGCAGAAAACTCTGGCTTTACTAATGTTTGGACAATGAATGTCGACGGTAGCAATGTCAGGCAATTAACGACAGGTCCCGACGAATCGTGGGCCTGGTGCTCACCTGAGGGTAAATGGGTTGTCTTTCACTCTGGCAATCAGGGAAAGCGAACTTTGTGGAGAGTGCCGATCGAAGGTGGGAATCCTGAGCAGTTAACGGATTATCCGTCGGTTGTTCCCGTTGTGTCGCCCGACGGTCAATGGATCGTTGCCTACTACCGCTTGGCGCCTAAGGATCCATGGCGGCTGGGGATAATTCCGTTCAACGGCGGACGGCCCGTCAAAACCTTTGAAGTTCCGCAAGGTGTCATCTTTCAGTCGTTAGTGCGTTGGACCAACGACGGCGGCGCCCTCGCGTATATCGTGAATAAGGACGGCGTTTCTAACATATGGATACAACCGCTTGACGGAAGGCCGGCCAAGCAACTTACAAATTTTAGATCGGATCAAATTTTTTGGTTTGAATGGTCGCCTGATGGAAAACAGCTCGGTGTTTCCAGGGGAGCTGTTACGAGTGACGTCGTGATGATAAGACGATAATCAATGAATGCTGGCAACAGATCGACGACTGTTTCATGCGGCACCCATAACGGCGGAGCAGTCGCGGAAGTGTCGGTGCGTCGACAAGCCTGCGGTCATCACAGCATACGCGCAGCTGCCGAACGTGCTGTGGTCAGCAACTACGACAAAGAATGCGCTAAGCGCGTCGCAACGGCTCATGTCGAAGGAGTGGTGACATTTCTGCCGTCACTTTCAAAAGTTCAATTTAGAATAGCGTGCCCAATGAGCTTCGCTAGACCAGCAGGGCGGTCATGTGTCACTCTGTTCGGCCGGAATATCTCGTGCCAGTGGTTAGGGCTCGCTTGAAGGTGCGCCAGTCTTTCTTCGGTTTCTACGCCTAGTCAGCAAGGACCGTCCGCTTCTTGAGCGTAGTTCGAATGCACGTGCGCTCCGTGTTCAGAACATGAACGTTGAAAGATGGCAACAGATCGACGAGTTGTTCCACGCGGCCTTGGCGTGTCAGCCCGAGCATCGTACTGAGTTTCTGGTAAACGAGTGTGCAGGCGACGCTACGCTGCACCGTGAAGTTGAGTCGCTGCTTTCCTCTTTGGCCGATGCCGAGGACTTCATCGAAGTGCCGGCCGGTGACGTCGCGGCTGAGCTCCTCGGCATCCACAAGTCCGCGTTCGAAGCCGGACAACAGATCGAGAATTACCGAATCGTGCGCCAGCTCGGCTCAGGTGGCATGGGCGAAGTCTTCCTGGCAGATGACATTCGCCTGAACCGCAAGGTTGCGCTAAAACTTTTGCCATCCCATTTTACAGCTAATCCGAATCGGGTGCGCCGTTTTGAACGTGAGGCGCGCGCAGCTTCAGCCCTTAATCATCCGAATATCGTAACGATTTACGCGCTTGGCCAGTCAAACATAACGCATTTCATCGCGACTGAATTCGTCGACGGCAAGACTCTCCGGCAACTCATCAACGAGAAGCCATTCACACTCAATGAAACTCTGAACGTTAGTGTGCAAGTTGCCGACGCACTTAGCGCAGCACACGCTGCCGGCATTGTACATCGGGACATCAAGCCTGAGAACGTCATGATTCGGCGTGACGGCTACGTGAAAATCCTCGACTTTGGCCTCGCGAAGCTGACGGAACAACAGAGGATAGATTCCGATCTCGAAACACCGACTTTACTCCAATCAAATCCCGGCTTGGTGATGGGAACCGTTCAATACATGTCGCCGGAGCAAGCGCGAGCCAAGAACGTTGGCGTCGGCACGGACATCTGGTCGCTCGGCATCGTGATATATGAAATGCTTGCAGGACACGTTCCGTTCACTGGTGAGACATCGAGTCACGTGATGGTTTCATTGATGGAAGACAATCTCCCTCCGCTGAGGCAGCATGCGAACGTTCCAGAAGAATTGGATCGATTCGTTACTAGAGCGCTCCACAAGAATCAGAAAGAGCGTTATCGCAGCGCCGGTGAACTGGCCCGGGATCTGAAGAACTTACAGCAGAGATTGCAGCAGGATTCGTGTCTTAAGGAGTGCCTCCAGTCAGTTCCCAGCAGCAAGCAAGCCGCGCAACTGCCACCACTCGCCGCGTCGACCGTCGTGAGCGGCGCGGTTGAGACCAGGGGACTGCGAACGCATCGCACTTCCAGCGGCGAACATTTGGTTCGCGACATCAAATCCCACCGAACTCTGGCGTTGGCATCGATAATTCTCGTCTTGGGCATGATGGGTCTGATATATGCGTTCAGAAATAGGATTAGTTTGGGCTCGTCTTCACTGAGCGTCGTAAACGCGGCTCCGACCCCAAACCGTGGAACCACAAATGACGAAGCGTATCGCAATTATCAGCAGGGCAAGAATCTGCTGAACCAAAGGAATCCTGCCGAGGTGAAAAGATCGATAGAGTATTTTCAAGAAGCTATCAGGTTGGATCCGAATTATGCTCAGGGGTATGCGGGTTTGGCGCGTGCTTACGTTTCTTCGGACGTTCACAAGTTTGAGGCAGAAGCCGCCGTCGAGAAAGCGCTCCAACTCGACAATAATCTAGCCGAAGCTTACGCCGTTCGTGCATTCATAGCAGCTACCTTCAGATGGGACTTTACGGCGGCGGAGAAAGACCTTGTTCACGCAATTGAATTAGAGCCAGGCAATGACACGTCTCATTGGTTGTACGCCCTTTCATTGGCTGACACCTCACGGTTTGATCAGGCGATGAAGGAAATCGAAACGGCCCAGGCGATCGCCCCCGGGACGCACGCGTATGAGCGTGACCGCGGGCGAATTTTGTTTTACGCCCGCCGCTACGACGAAGCGATCGTGCAGTTGAAACGCGCGATTGAATTGAAGGCGGACTCTCAGTCGGGCTATAGTTGGATAGTCCGTGCGCACGAGATGAAAGGTGATCAGGCGGGCGCCTTCGATTGGTTTATTAGATGGCGCGAATTGAAGCACCCCGACCTGGTGCAACCATACCGGCAAGCGTATGTGGCCGGCGGCTGGTTAGCTGTGAAAAGAAAGTTGCTGGACTTCGTTCAGCACGGTGAAGATTATCCTGACATGGACGCCTATGAGATAGCAGGCAACCTGATAATGCTCGGCGAAACTACGGAAGCGTTTTCCTACCTGAACAAAGCCGTCGACAAACGTGAGTGGGAAGTGAGCCAACTTAACGTCGATCCTTTTCTAGATAGCGTCCGCAGCGATCCTCGATTCGCTGAACTAGTTAAGCGGGTTGATTTCAGATGATCCTCATGAGACTGCGACGACAACCGCAAAAGCCTATAATCGTTACCTGTGCGTTCGGTACTCGTCTCCGTCTAAACCTCAGCGACGTGCCCGCTTGAAGGTTTATTCACCAACCAAAAACGCTACTTCGGTCCCTTTGCCGCGGCGTCTGGCGGCACATCTCGTGTGACTGTGAAGTCGAACCGCATTTCAACCTTTGACCTTTGGGTAGCGCTTTGAGCAGTGAACAACCCACGAAGCGGTTGAGTGTCCTGCTCGACGCAGTTTGATGGATTTGAACTGCATTGGTCACCCGACGGCGGTGCTCTTCTGCTTTTCGATGAGAGTCTCTCAAACATCTGGGCTCGGCCGGGTAGAGGGTGGGCCTTCGCGGCGGTTGACAAATTTTCAGGGAGATTCGATCTTTAAATTTCGCTTGGTCCCACGACGGGAAGTGACTCACTTGCTCGCCGTGCGGTCACGAACGACGTAGTCACTGATCATTAATTCGAAGTGATTATCCGTTGTCGGCGCGCGTTCCGTTTCGACGGCAGTCTCGCATTAAACTTTGGAGGCAAGATAAATAACCTATATCTATCATAGTGGGCCGTGGGGTTGGTGCTCCCAGGTACTGCAAGAGCATGCGCAGTCACACTTAAAAATTCTGAGTGTTTTTGAATGTTTGGAACGGCATGAGGCGAAGTTTTTGAGAAAAACTAGTGCGACTTTACAACTCCTCCGAGCTCGATTTTCGTTTTCTTCTGAGTCTTTGATTAATTGAGGAAGTTGGTAGCGGGGGGCGGGATCGAACCGCCGACCTTGGGGTTATGAAAGCGTCCTGTTACTCGTGCACTGATTTACACCGAGTGACATAACTTTAACATTGATTACAACTTGCCGCCGTTACTGGACCATCTGAGTTTGCATCAATTGACATCCTTTGACAGTGATTTTCATCGAGTCACGTGACTATAGTGTGACAAAATTTCTTGGACCACCCCGTG
>JBKPPP010000166.1:0-4840 GCA_046733615.1 Acidobacteriota bacterium
TCACGACGACTTCTCCGCCGAGCGGTTGGGCCAGTACCAGGCGAAACTGGATCGCGGTATCGAGTCGATGCGGAAGCTCGTGTATGCGTTCTACAACGACAGCTTTAGCTTTTCGGGTTTTCTGCGGAAGTATCCGGACGAGCGTCACCACATCATCAATCTCTTGATTGGCGACGTCTTTCGCGAGGGCGTTGACGAGGTCTACGGCCCGATGTCGGAGTTCGCCGACATCCCCCCGCCACTCTACGAGCAACTCGATGGCACGCTTGTCGCTCAGACTCCGACCGGTGAAGAGGCCGATCTGTTGTTCTCAGCGAAGTACATGACTTACGACGATAGATTGGCCACGGATTGACGTCAGAGTGCGAAAAGTTTTTGAGGGCGTTTGTTTCGTGGGTTGAGCGGGAACCGGACATCGAAGGTGTTGCACTCGTTGGGTCGCAGGCCCGGGGAGAGGCGAGAGAAGAATCTGATGTCGATCTGATTATTCTGACTTCCGAGCGGAATCGCCTTCTCGAAAACGATGAATGGTTATCTCGATTCGGCCAGGTGGCGAGCACCGCACGTGAACATTGGGGCAATGTTGAGACAATTCGCGCGGTTTACAGCACCGGCGCAAATTCCCACCTCGAAATCGAATTCAACATCGCCCTCTCCTCCTGGGCAGACCTGCCTCTCGATCCCGGAACGCAGAGCGTAGTAAGCGATGGCTTTCAGGTTTTATTTGATCGTCTTGGCAGACTGTCGGTCCTCACACTAAAACAATAACTTCAGACCGAACTGTATGTGCCGCGGATCGCGGGCGGAGGAGATCCGTCCGAAGGTCGGCGACCCGAGGAAATTGTCCGGCAAGTTGAAGTTCGGATGGTTGAAGAGATTGAAGGCTTCGGCCCGAAATTGCAGGTTGAAGCGTTCACTCAAAGCCGTGTTCTTGAGCAGCGAGACGTTTACGTTCTGATAGCCGGGCCCGTCGAGAATGTTGCGGCCCGCATTGCCAAACGTGCCCGGCGCCGGAAACGCAAACGCGCTCGTGTTGAACCATTGCAGCGTCGTCGAATTCGAGAGCTCGGGATTGCCAACGAGGTTCGGCCGATCGTTAGCGCCAAAGCCGAGAATCGACCTTCCCGTGCCGCTGTTATCGATCTCCGGCAAAAGCGCGACCGTAAACGGGCGTCCGCTTTGCAGCGTGACAATGCCAAACGTTTCCCACCCGGTCAGCACCGTCGTGAGCCAGCCTGAGTGGGCCAAATAGTCCCGACCGTTACCAAACGGCAGCGCGTACGAATAACTCACCGACAACCGGTGCGCCACGTCGAAGTTCGAACGCCCGCGCTCGGCCGCCACGTTATAACTGTTCTGCGGAAAATTCGGATCGCCGGCGCTGCTGAAGAAGTTTGACGCGTCGTCGATCGACTTGGACCAGGTGTACGAGGCGAGCGCCGTGAAACCGCGCGCCAGTCGCTGCTGAAAGCGCGCCTGCAACGCGTTGTAGTTCGAGTTCGCACGCGACTCGAGCAGATCGATATCGTCGAAACGCGGATCCGGGCGCGGTACAAACGGCAATCCGGGGGGTAGCGGACTCGGCTGCGGCTGATTGATGTCTCGCGCCGTCAACAGCTTCGTGCCTTTCGATCCGACGTACGCAACCTCGAGCACACTCTTCTCGCCCAGCTGGCGTTGCACGTTCAGGTTCCAGTGCTGCATGTAACCCGTCCGCAGATCGCGCTGAATCGCGAGCGCCGAATCCGGCAGCGGGAACGGGAAGAACGAGGGAAACGGATTGTTCAGAGTGAGCGGCAGACCCGGCAACGAGAAGAAGATGTTGTTGTCGAAAAACGGCGAGTTGAAATAGAGCGCCTCCGCCGGAGCGAGCGGCGACTGATCGTAGTAAACGCCATAGCCGCCGCGCAGCACAGTGCGGCCGTCGTCGCCGATGGTCCAGGCAAAACCGACGCGTGGCGCGAAGTTATTCCGGTCCGGCTCGAAACCGCTGCGCGGAACTCCGTTCGTTCCCACCGGCACCAGCGATCGCGTTGTCACGTCGTAAATATTCGCGTTGTCTTCTTTATCGACGGGCGGCGAGTTGTACTCGTAACGCAGACCCGCATTCAACGTGAGCCGGCGCGTAATACGGAAGCTGTCGTTGACGAAGAAGTTGTAACTCTCCGTCCGGATCTGCTGCGGGTTATCGACGTGCGCCACACTCGTCAGCAGCGGAAACCCGAGCAGCAGATCGCCGAGCGCGTTGCCGGTAATCTGCCCGAAAGGAGAAAACTGCAACCTCCCGCGCGATTCGACGTCACGAAAAGCGTTCTGCTGCGAGAAGCGCAGATCGACGCCGAATTTGATCAGATGCTCGCCGTGAACGTAGCTCGTATTGCTCAGCAACTGGTAAACGTTCGTGACGCTGTTCTGCGGATTATTCCCCTCGTCGCCGAGCGGCGAGAAGCCGGTGACGGTGATGAAACTCAATCCAAGATCGCGCGCGCGCGGCGAGACCGCCGGCAAACCGACCTGCGAATTGAGCACACTCGCCTCCTGCGTCACCGACGCCGCGACGCGGCTAAACGCACCGCGCGTCTCATTCACCAGGTTCGGCGTCAACACGAGCGTCAACGCGACCATCCCATTCTGACTGCGACGCTTCACCGTGTCGCCGAAGCCCGGCACGACGGCGAACTGCGGACCGGTAAACGGTTCGAACAGATCGCGATCGCCAAAACTGTACCTGAACGTCAGCTCTGCTTTATCGCTCAACCGGTGATCGACTCGCGCATCGAAACTGTCGTTGTCGTCGCGCTGGATCGGCGACGAGACGAAGTTCTGAAACGTCACGTTGCGATTGGGCAGGGGATACAACGCCGCAATCGCGCGCCCCACGGGATTGATAAAGAAATCGGGAATGACGCCGTTGTCGAAAGGCAGACCGGTGAATGGATTCGTCGGCACGCCAAAAACACTGTGCGAGAAATTGCCGGCGCGCTCTTCAGCAGTCGGCACGTTTGTGACGCGCGTGATGCCTTCACGCGAACGCGTCCCTTCGTAGTCGCCGAAGAAGAAAGTGCGGTCGCGCACGATGGGGCCGCCGATCGCGCCGCCAAACTGGTTTCGGATGTACTTCGGTTTCGGCTCGCTGGCCGGCGCGAAAAAGTTGCGCGCGTCCAGCGCGGCGTTGCGATGAAACTCGAAAAGCGAACCGTGAAAGTCGTTTGAACCGGAATTCAAAATCACATTCACTTGCGCGCCGGGATTGCGCCCGAACGAAGCGTCGTAAGTGCTCGTCAACATCTCAAACTCGCGAATCGCATCCACGGATGGACGCACGCCGAATGTGTTGAGTTTGGGATCGACGTTGTAGACGCCGTCGAGCAGAAAGTTGTTGGCGTCTTCACGCGCGCCGTTGACGCTGAACGCAAAATCGCCGCGCACTGAACCGGCAGAGCCCTGCGCGGGCGGCGCTGCTCCGGGCACGAGCAGGCTCAGCTCGTAAAAGTTGCGGCCATCGAGCGGCAGGCCGGTAATCTGGCGATTCTCGATCACGGTGCCGAGCGAGGCTGTGTCTTTCTTCAAATTGGCTTCGAACGACGTATCGACCGGGTTTGGACTCAATCCGCCGAGCTCGAGTGTTGCGTCCTGGCGCTGCTCCTGATTCACAAGCAATTCGATGTGTTGACTAAGCTTCTTGAAATTTTGTTTCTCGATGAGAAGTTCGTACGAGCCGGGCGCCAGCGAGGAAATCGCATATTCGCCGTCTTCACTCGTAGTGGTGCTTCGCGTCTCACCGGTGGCCAGGTTGGTGAGTGTGATAGTCGCACTGGGAATCGCGGCTCTGTTGGGATCGTAAATCGTTCCTCGCAGAGAAGCGCGATGTGTTTGGGCCAGCGCCGGCAGCGCCAGCAGTAGAGTCACAACTACGATCAAGAGGGTTCGATAAGTCGACTTCAAGATTCGATGCTCCCGGTTCGAAATTTCGGAGGCCAGGTGAATTCGGAAGACCTTAGCATTTTGCTAAATGTCTATTCAAATTCGGAAACTGACTGCTAGAATGCCCGCACTCAGAATATTGAGACAGTTTACGGAAAAGCGCTTTTTCGAGTTTCAGCTAAAGCCATAGATAAAATCCAATTCGGAGGTTCTGATGCTCTGGATCATTTTTGCTCTCGGCGCGGCCTTGGCGTGGGGGCTCTACGGGCCGGCATTGCACGGCGGACAAGTGCAGCTCGGCAACAACCCGATGCGCGCGTTGCTCTGTGTAGGCGTCGCCTACTTTTTAATCGGCGTGCTGATTCCCGTCATCACGCTCTCTTCGCAAGGTCAACTTAACGGCTTCAACATGAAGGGCTCGATCGGCGCCGGGCTGGGCGGTGCGTTGGGCGCGATAGGCGCGGTTTGCATCATCTTCGCGTTTCGCTCGGGCGGAGTCCCGACTTACGTCATGCCGCTGGTGTTCGCCGGTGCGCCACTCGTCAACGTGCTCTATTCGATGTGGCTGCATCCTCCGAAAACTTCGCCGAATCCTTTGCTCTACGCCGGTTTTGTTTTGGCGGCGCTCGGTGGGGCGCTGGTGCTTTACTACAAACCGCAGTCGTAGTGCCTGACAGTCCTTTCGTGTCTCCCCGCTGGTCTTACTAAACACGAAGGAGATCAAAATGATGAGAAGCAAGCGGGTTGTGTTGGCGACTGTGCTGTTGTTGTGTGCGTTGGCCGTCGAGGCGATGGGCCAGGCCGGCCCGAACTGGCCGCAGTGGCGCGGTCCCAATCGCGACGGCGTTTCGAAAGAGACGGGGCTGCTCAAGCAGTGGCCCGCCGAAGGGCCGGCGCTTGTCTGGAAAGCCACCGG
>JBKPPP010000167.1:0-5395 GCA_046733615.1 Acidobacteriota bacterium
TGTCGTGCTGGGCCACTTCGGCGGTGGCGGTTTGTTGGGTGGCGAGTTCAAGCTCGACGCGAATCGCGCGCATGAAGCCATGCAGCGTTTGGCGAACGACGTGAGTCAGGCTTCGGGCAAACGTTGCAGCGTGGTCGCAGCGGCGCAGGGTGTGTTGTCGGTCGCGAACACCAACATGGAGCGTGCGCTGCGACATATCTCGGTCGAGCGTGGACACGATCCGCGGCAGTTTGCGTTGTTGCCGTTTGGCGGCGCGGGCGGCTTGCACGCGGTTGAGTTGGCGCGTGCGTTGCGCATTCCGCTGGTGATTGCGCCGCAGGCGCCCGGCGCGCTTTCGGCGGTCGGCGTGATGGTCGCGGACGTGATCAAGGATCAGAGCCGCACGGTGATGTTCGGCGATGATCCGAAGCAGATCGCGCGGCTGGAGAAGATCTTCGCAGAGATGCAACGCGAGGCAGCGGCGCTGCTGCGTGGCGAAGGTTTCTCGCGTGCGAATCAACGGCACGAGCGTTCGCTGGCGATGCGTTACCGCGGGCAATCGTTTGAGCTGGAGGTGCGAAAAACGGGTGGTAACGTGGCCGCCGCTTTTCATCGCGCGCATCGCGAGCGTTACGGCTACGCGCAGGAAGAGAGCGAGATCGAAATCGTCAGCGCGCGCGTGAGATCGTTTGGCCTGGTGCCGAAACTGCCCATCGCGCGCATCGCCAAATTGCGCGGTGTGGCGAAGCCGCATGAGAACGTCAGCGCCTACTTCGGCGGGAAGAAACTGAATGTCGGGGTTTACCATCGCGATGAGCTGCGCGGCGGCGTGAAACTGAAAACGCCCTGCATCGTCACCGAATACTCGGCGACGACGCTGATCCCGGGCGATACGCGCGCACAGATCGATCAGTTCGGCAACATCCTGATCTCTTTATGAAGAAGCAGTCTACGTTCGATCCAACCACGCTCGAAATCTATCGCGCACTCTTCACCTCGGTGGCGGAAGAGATGGGCGTCGCGCTGCGGCGCACGGCTTTTTCGCCCAACATCAAAGAGCGCCGCGACTACTCGTGCGCAGTCTTCGACGCCGGCGGCCGCGTGATCGCGCAGGGCGATCATATGCCGGTTCATCTCGGCTCGATGCCGATGGCGGTCGCCGCCGCGCTCGCCGAAATCGAATTCGCACCCGGCGACGTGGTCGCGGTGAACGATCCGTTCGCGGGCGGAACGCACCTGCCGGACGTGACGCTCGTCATGCCGGTCGTTCATAACAAACGGATCTTGTTCTACGTTGCGAACCGCGCGCATCACGCCGACATCGGCGGCGCGACGCCCGGTTCGATGGGACTCGCCACAGACATCTACGGCGAAGGCATTCGCATCCCGCCGATTCGTCTCGTCCGGAACGGCGCGGTCGATCGCGACACGATGCGGCTGCTGCTCGCGAACGTGCGCGGAAACGTCGAACGTCGCGGCGACTTCGACGCGCAGATCGGCTCGCTGAAAACAGGCGCGGCGCGTTTGCTCGAGATCGTCGAGCGTCGCGGCAAAAACGAAACGAGCGTTTACGCCGGCCAGTTGATCGCCTACTCGGCGCGTCTCATGCGGTACACGATCGCCGCGATCCCGGATGGCTCGTACACAGCGGAAGACGCGTTGGACGACGACGGTATCGACGATCGGCCGGTGCCGATCGCCGTCCGCATCACGATTCGCGGCGACCGAGCGAAGATCGATTTCACGGGCAGCGCGCCGCAAGTGACGGGCGCGATTAACGCAGTCGAGGCGATCACGGTCTCGGCTGTGTCTTACGTTTTTCGCTGTCTTATCGGCGGCGAGGTTCCGGCCAGTGCCGGGTTGATGGAGCCGATCGAGGTGATCGCGCCGGCGGGCACGGTCGTCAACGCCAACCCGCCTGCGTCAGTTGCCGGCGGCAACGTTGAAACGTCGCAGCGGATCGTCGACGTGCTGTTCAAAGCGTTGGCGCAGGCGTTGCCGGATCGAGTACCGGCGGCGAGCCAGGGCACGATGAACAATCTCACGATGGGCGGCATCGACACGCGCACCGGGCAGGAGTTTTCGTATTACGAAACCGTCGCCGGCGGCATGGGCGCGCGGCCGGCGCTCGACGGCATGAGCGGTGTGCACACGCACATGACGAACAGTCTAAACACGCCGGCCGAGGCGCTCGAATACGCTTATCCGTTGCGCGTGCGTGAGTATCGATTGCGTCGTGCGTCAGGAGGAAAAGGGAAGCAGCGCGGCGGCGACGGCGTCGTGCGAGAGATTGAGACGCTCGTGCCCGCGCGAATGTCGCTGCTGGCGGATCGCCGCAAGCGTGGGCCGTACGGTTTGCACGGCGGTGAGGATGGGAAACCTGGAACCGCTGCGATCATTCGTAACGATCACACCGAAACGATCTCCGCCAAAGGCTCTCACCAACTGCAAGCGGGCGATCGCATTCGCATCGAAACGCCCGGCGGCGGCGGTTTAGGTCGTTAGCCTGCGGTAGATGCCCGGCATCCGTTCCGGCAGCGACAACACATCGTCGATAATCGTGTAACCGATCTCGCCGTACAGATCCCGCAGCTCGGCTTCCGACTCGCGATCGATCGTGATGCAAAACGGCGTGATGCCTTCGTTCTTCGCCTGGCGCAACGCCTCGCGCGTATCTTCGCGCGCATAACGCGCATCGCCGTAATCGTGGTCATAAGGCCGGCCGTCCGACAGCACAATCAACAGGCGCGTGCGCGCATCCTGCTTCGCGAGGCGCGCGGTCGCATGCCGGATCGCGGCGCCGAGCCGCGTGTTGTTCTGGTAGTTGATGCCGCCGATGCGCTGCTTCACTTCGTCGCTGTACTTCTCGTTGAAATCTTTCACCACGTAAAACTTCACGTTGCGGCGGCCTTCGGATGTGAAGCCGTTGATCGAATAGACGTCGCCCACAGCCTCGAGCGCCTCGCTCATCAACACCAATCCTTCTTTTTCAATCTCGATGATCCGGCGGCCCGGCCGCGTGTACGGCTGCAACGGATGCCGCCCGATCGTGCGCGCAGTCGACGACGACTGGTCCAGCAGGAACGAAACCGCCACGTCGCGCCGCCGCCGCAAACGCTTTGTGTAGATCCGTTCCGACTGCTGCCCGTCAGCGCGGCGATCGATCACGTAGTCGATCACCGCGTTCAGGTCAAACTCCTCGCCGTCGACCTCGTTCGCGACGCGCGTGAGATTCTCCGGCTTCATCAGTTGAAACTGGTGCCGGATCGACGAGATCACGCCTTTGTGCCTTTCGCGCGTCTGATCGACAAACGACCGGTCGCCGTGCTTGACGCGCTTTTCAACCACGCGGCACCACCCGAGGCGATGATCGGTCAACTCGCGATCCCACTCGTCGTAGTTGTAAGCTACTTCGCCTTCGGCCAGCACCTGCTCGGGCGTCTCGGCTCCCGACCAGGCTTCCGCCCCTGCGAGCTCGTCAGGCTCGCCTTCGGGCGATGGATCGTTCCAGGCGTTGAAGAGCTCGCGCGCATCGCGGCGTTGCGGCATCTGTTGCGCCTGCCGCTGCTTCATTCGCTCGGTGGCGGCAGAATCGTCGGATTCAGTCTGCTCTTCCGGCACTTCAACCTGCTGCACGGAATCGTCCATCGGCGTGACTGACTTGAACAGGTCGTAAACGCGGCTCGTCGCCATCAACGTATCGGCGACGGTTGCGTCTTCATTGGCGAGATACTCGCCGACGATCGTTTCGATCTCGGAGACGATCTGGCCGTAGTACTGTCGCGCATCGTCGCGCGCGCCGCCGAGCAGCGTGATCTGGAATAGCAATTCGAACGGGATGAGCGCGCCCGGTAACTCGAGAATCTGCGGGCGGCTGCGGCCGAGATGCTCGCGAATGAGATCCAGATCGCGACGCAGGCCGCGGTAGGTGTGTCGCAGGCGGCGATCGACTCGGCCGTTTTCGAGTGTGCCGAAGATGCGCCGGGCGAGTTGCGGCAACGGAAACAGAGTCAGCACGGCGCGATAATCGATGGAGGCGGTCTTGAGCGTGTTATCCGTGTCGCTCTCTGGCTCACTCTCAGGCGCATTCGTGTGCAGCAACTGGTCGGCGATCGCAAACGCATCCAGCGCATCGACGTTCTCTTCCGAGTATGTCGCGCGAATCGCCGCGTGCGCCGCGCGCAGCATGCCGCCGCGTTCGTAAGTCCCAAACTCCATCTGCCCCGCAGCATGTGCCGCGAGCACTTTGTAGAGTTTGAAATCCAGCGTCTCGTCGCCAAACTCATTTACAAGCGAAGGCAGATGGATTGTGCGTCCATCGCCGATCCGCGCTTCATCCGGCACCGCAGCCAGCGGCGCCACTTCGACTTCACGCCCGGTCAGCGCTTCGACGTACAAACGCAGCAGATGCTGGATCGAATCCAGCGACAGCCCGGCGGTGCCGCTGTGCAGCGCTTCGTAACTGCCGCGTGTTTCGAGCGAGAAGTAACTACGGCGCGCGCGACTGTCGGTGCGCCCCGACGACAGCCCGCGTTTAGCCCACGCTTCAAACTGCTCGATTGAAACGGTTCTCAACGCGCGTGCGCTGGATCTAAAGCAAGCCAGCGCCGCTTCGGCATCCACTAAGCCGATCTCTTTCGTCAGCGCCAGCACGCGATGGGCAAGATCGATTGCGTCCGCGCGACCGATCTCGGCGCTCAGCAACCGGAGAAACAGCGGACTGCTGCGGACGAAAGCAACAAGGCTGGCGTTGCCGTGCGCCGCCACCACCCACAGCAGATCGATCCACTCGTCGAAGATCTCCGGGGCGCGGCGCAGAATGTCGCCGCCCGCAAGCAGGATGTGAAGCGCCGCGCCGCCGCCGCGTTCGAGAAACTCGTTGGCGCGCGTGAGTAATCGTTTTGCGCCGGCAGGCGAAAGCTGGGCGAGCGCCTCGGGAATTGCGGACCATGCGTCGGCGGCGATTCCTCCCGCACGCGCTGCAAAGGCGCCCGCCAGCGCCAGGGCTTCGGAAGTGACTTGCGGATCCCCGAAAGATTCGAGCGCTTGTGAGACGCCGCCGCTCGCTTTCAGAAACTCGGCAGTGTGTTTCGCGGAGCGGCGCGCAATCTCCGTCGCGACCTCGATGATCGCTGCGGCCACTTGAACCTCGCCGACACTCGCCACCAGCGACGGCAACGAATGCAGCGTGTCTCTGCCGATCGTCGTCGAGAGAACCATCTGTCGCGTGCACAAAGCAAAGATCGCCGGGTACAACTCTCGCGGCACGTCGCGTAGTTCCTCGACACCTGCCACGAAGAACGACACCGCCGTTTCGTAATCGCTCATCGCCAGCCGCCGGCCCATCTCGCCCCACGAACGCAGCTCCGCCGGTTGCAGCACGTGCGCAGCGCCCGGCGCCGCACGAAGAAACTCA
>JBKPPP010000168.1:0-4179 GCA_046733615.1 Acidobacteriota bacterium
CAGATCGACTTCCTCGAAGTAAAGCCCGCTCCGAACGGCGCCGCCGCCGATCGGTTCTCGCCTTTTGCGAACTGGACCACGGCTCTTTCGCTGGCCCAGGTGCAGGCGCGTTTGGCACGTGCGGCACGCGGCATCGGGCAGATCGTCGATCTGCGCGTGCTGTCGCGCGGCTCGTCGCGTCGCGTTACGGATCTGGAGATCGTCGGCACGAACGGAACGGCCCACGTGCGCGGCGGGCGTATTCGCTCAGCGCTCGGCTTGCGCGAACAACTCTTCGTGATCGATCGCGAGTACGACGAGAGCGGACGCGTGACTGATTTTGTTTTTACCGGCCGCGGTTGGGGCCACGGCGTGGGCATGTGCCAGGTCGGCGCGTACGGTCTGGCGAAACAGGGTTGGTCCTCCGAACAGATTCTGAAAGCGTATTACACCGGCATCGAGCTCACGCGGATGTACTAGGCAAACCTCACGCATGCACTTCTCACGCAACCAGGTAATCGGCGGTCTGATCGTGCTCGCCCTGATCTGGGCGGTCGTGATCTTTCGCATGCTATTCTCAGGCACGTGAGCGCCGTCGCAGAGCAAAAACCCGTCATCGCGATTGTCGGCCCAACCGCGTCCGGCAAAAGCGCGCTCGGCATCGAAGTCGCACTCCAGCTCAACGGCGAGATCATCAACTGCGATTCCGTCCAGGTCTACCAGGAGATCCAGATCGCGACGGCGAAAGTCCCACTGGCCGAACGCAAAGGCGTGCCGCACCACCTGATCGACTTCGTCTCGCCGAACATCAACTACACCGCCGTGGAATGGGCGCGCGAGGCCGCGACGAAGATCGAAGAGATCGAAAGTCGCGGGCGGGTTCCGTTACTCGTGGGCGGCACCGGTTTTTACCTGCGCGCGCTCCGCCGGCCGTTTTTCGAAAGCCCGCAAACTGATAAGTCCATTCGCAGCCGTTTAAATCAGATCCGAGCCGACCGCGGCCCCGAGCACCTGCATAAAATTCTCCGCCGCCTCGATCGCAAAGCGGCCGCCGAGCTTTTCCCGCGGGACTGGCCGCGCGTACAAAGGGCCATCGAAGTCTACCTGCAAACCGAACGCTCGATCGTGGACCAACGCACCGATCGTCCCGAGCCACACGAAAGCGCTCGACGCCTCCGCATTCTCGCGCTCAACCCGCCGCGCGACGAGCTGTACGCCCGGATCAACCGACGCACCGAAGCACACTTCAAAGCCGGACTGGTCGCGGAGGTCGAATCGCTCCTGAAGCGCGGATTTTCGCCGGATTCGAACGCGCTCGGCGCGCACGGTTACCGGCGTGTGGTCGAGTATCTTCAGGGCAAACGCGACCTGCCGAGCGCGATCGACCAGACCAAGCTCGACGTGCGGCACTACGCGAAACGCCAATTGACATGGTTTCGCCATGAAGCGGGAGTCGAGTGGTTGGAGGGTTTTGGTGAGGAAAACCGCATCTTGGAATCGGTTTTGGACGCCCTCATCGCAGGCCCACGGTCCAAATAATCATCTTTCTATCACATCTCGGCCATTAGCTTGTCAGTCATTGATCAGTGTTGTAATCTGATTGCAACCACGCGATATACCGATCCATACCGGGCTCAAGACATGTCGGACGGCAAACAGGCACCACAGAATATTCAGGACGCCTTTCTCAACACGGTGCGCCGCGAAAAAACTTCGGTGGTGGTCTATCTCCTTAACGGGGCCAAACTCACGGGCCGCATTCGCAGCTTCGACAAGTTTTCCGTGCTGCTCGAATCAGGGCCGCAGGAACAGTTGATCTTCAAACACGCCATCTCCACGATCTCTCAGTCAAGACGCCAGACCGGCGATTTGCACTCGCAACCGCCAGCCGAGGCCAACAATCCTCGCGACGTCCGCGCCGACGATGCAAGCTCGCATAGCGCGTGACATTCGTTTACACTCGCGCAGCAATTTTCACCCAACCCAGAGGGACTCGTGCCTGGAACTTTCATTACCTTCGAAGGTATCGACGGAAGCGGAAAGTCGACCCAACTGAAGCTACTCAACAATTACCTGCGAACCATCGGTTGCGACGTGGTCGTCACTCGTGAACCGGGTGGAACAACTCTGGGCCTGCGGCTGCGCGCAGCGCTGCTCGACGCGCAGGAAGAAGTCGATCCGCTGACCGAGCTGCTGGTCTTTGCCGCCGATCGCGCGCAACACGTCAGACGAATGCTGGTGCCGGAGCTGGAAGCCGGGCGAGTGGTGATTTCGGATCGTTATGCCGACGCGACTGTCGCTTACCAAGGCGCCGGACGTGGCTTTGAGCCCGAGCTGATCGCGCAGATCGTGCAGTTGGCGACGGGCGGATTGAAACCGGATCTCACGTTGCTTTTCGATCTCTCGATTGCAGAGTCGACGAGTCGCACGACGCGCAGATCGACCGGGAAGTCTGCCGGACGAAGCGCGCCCGATCGACTGGACATCGAAAACGCGGAGTTTCATGGGCGAGTGCGGGATGCTTATCTCGAGATCGCGCGGGCGGATCCGGAGCGAGTGAAAATCGTCGACACCAGCGGGCCAGTGGAGCGAACGCACGAGCAGGTCAAGAGATTGATCGTTTCGTTTCTAAAATACCGGGGGCACTTGGCGAGCGATTACCGGGATGTTCAGCGAGCTGACAGGCAACACACGCGTTAAAGAAGCGCTGAAGCGAATGATGACGTCCGGGCGCTTGCCGGGCGCGTTGCTCTTTGCCGGCGAAGAAGGCGTCGGCAAAAAGCGTTTTGCGCTGGAAGTGGCGCGCGCCCTGAACTGTCGCACCCCGAAAGACGGCGAGGCTTGCGGCGTCTGTTCCGCTTGCGCGCGGATTCTGAAGTTGAACTACCCGGAACGCGACGACGGCGACGAATGGATGCAGATCATTTGGACGGACCATCCCGACGTCGGACTCGTCGTCGCGCCGAAGCGCGTGCTGCGCGTCGAGCAGATGCGGCAGATTGAAAAGGAAGCGAACTTTCGCCCGTTCGAAGGGAAAGCGCGCGTGTTTCTGATCGACGAGGCTGACAAGCTCAACGACGCATCGGCGAACGCGTTGCTGAAAGTGCTGGAAGAGCCGCCGCAAACGTCACACCTGATCCTGATCACCGGGCGGCCGGCGATGCTGTTACCGACGATCCTGTCGCGTTGCCAGATGATCAGGTTTGCGCCGCTCACGCCGGCGGAGATTGAAACTCATCTCGTGCAGAAGGAGCGCGCCGACAGCAAGACCGCACGCCTACGCGCGCGCGCCGCGGGCGGCAGTATCGGGCGTGCGCTTTCCGGTGATTTGGAGACGTTCACCGCGCAACGCAAAGCAATGCTGGGTGTGCTCCATGCGCTCGTCGTCAACTCCGACCGCGCGCAACTGCTTCGCTCGGCCGAACAGCTCAACGAGGCGCAGTACAAAGACGAGTTTGAAGAACGGCTTGACGTGCTGGAGACGTTGATACGCGACGCGTGGATGTTGTCGCTGGGAACGAAAACGGATCTGCTGGTTAACGAAGATCTGTTACCCGAGCTGGAGAAGATTGCGCAGAAGTTAGACCCGAGCCGGGCGGGAGACTGGATCTTGCAGATTGAAGATCTGCGCGAGCAGTTGATCGTGAACATCAACCGCAAAGTGACGACCGACGCATTATTCTTGACGATGGCGGGCGACGTGCCGCCGCAGAAGAGACCGAAAGTGCGTTAAGCCTGTGGCTGCTGTTTGATCTCCGCGAGCAGCTTCTCGGTTTCCAGCACAAACGCTTCGACAATATTCTCACCAGCAACTTTGCGCATCGGCACGCCGTCTTTGAAGATCATGCCGACACCGCGTCCGAAAGTGATCCCGAGCTGCGAATCGTGTGCCTCGCCTGGCCCATTCACGGCGCAACCCATGATCGAAAGATGCAGCGGCTCTTCGACGTGAGCCAGCCGGCGCTCAATTTCCTCTACGATCCCGACGAAGTTGTCGACGTCGAGCCGGCCGCAGGTCGGACACGCAACCACCGTCACTCCGCGCGTACGCAGCCCGAGCGATTTCACAATCTCCCAAGCCACGCGAACTTCTTCCTGCGGCTCCGCAGCGAGTGAAACCCGGATCGTGTCGCCGATCCCCTCGTGCAGCAAAATGCCGAGACCGATGGACGATTTCACGGTGCCACTGAAAGACGTGCC
>JBKPPP010000169.1:0-3180 GCA_046733615.1 Acidobacteriota bacterium
ATCTCGCGCGCTTCGTTCAACTCGAGCTGAAGTTGCCGGTCGCGAACACGCGTTTCGCTTTCCTGATCGTGCCGGCGGCGACGCGCGCGTCCCGCTTCGATCTGCGTGCGCAGCTTCTTGAGCAGGCGCGAGTTCTCCCACGGCTTCTGCACGAAATCACGAACCCCGAGCCGCATCGATTCCACCGCCACATCGACTGTCGCCCACGCGGTCATCACCACGATCGGCAGATCGTGATCGAGCGCCTGGATCCTCTCGATCAGATCGAGACCTTCTTTACCCGAGGTCGTGTCGCGCGCGTAGTTGAGATCCATCAGGAGCAGATCGAACTGTTGTCGCTCGAGCGCTTCGAGCACGGCGCGCGGTGAATCGGCGGCTTCGGTTTGATAGCCAGCGCCTTTTAGCAGGAGACGAAGCGCGGCGAGCACGTCGGGCTGATCGTCCGCGATGAGAGTGCGAGGAACCTGCGCTGCTGCTGTGTTCACGATAAACCTACTTTCTTCCCCTTGAATAGCGCGCCCGCCGATGTTGGACAGACTGGTGACGTCAACGTCTGTCGCCTGATCGCGATCGACGCCGTCAGTAACGCCTGTGAGCAACTACAGGAAAATCTACTGGCCGTTGGTTATCCAGCCGTCTTCCAGACGCACGATCCGGTTGCCGTAGCCGGCATTCACTTCGGAGTGCGTCACCTGAACGATTGTCGTTCCCTCGTCATTCAGCCGCTTGAACATGTCCATGATCTCTTTGCCCTGCGCTGAATGAAGATTGCCGGTCGGCTCGTCTGCGAGAATGATCCGCGGACTCGCCACCACCGCCCGCGCAATGCCGACGAGCTGCTGCTGTCCGCCGGAAAGCTGCGTGGGAAACAGGTCCTTCTTGCCAACCATCTGAAAGCGATCGAGCGTGTCGCAAACGATCGACTGCCGGTCCTTTTTACTCACGTCGCGATAAGAGAGCGGCAACTCGAGGTTCTCGAACACGGTTTGATCGTCCAGCAGGTGATAACTCTGAAAGACGAACCCGATGTTTCGGTTCCGCAGCGCCGCGCGCTTCTTCGCGTCGAGCTTGTGCACCGGCGTGTCGTCGAAGTAGTACTCGCCGGTCCACGACTGATCGTGCATTCCCAGGATGTGGAGCAAGGTCGACTTCCCTGCTCCCGACGGACCCATGATCGAAACAAACTCACCCGGCTTGATATCGAGATCGATCCGGCGCAGCACGTAGGTCTTGGTCGGACCGTGTGGAAAAGCCTTCTCTACGCCGCGCAGACTGATCATGAAATCGCTCCGAACCCGCTCTCTTTCAATTCGCGTTTCGCTTCCTGCATCGCGCGGCTCTCGGAACCGGCTTCCTCTTCGACGATCTGGCCGTCGAACAGGTGCACGATGCGATCGGCGTGCTGTGCGTAGCGTGGATCGTGCGTCACCATGCAGATCGTGGCGCCGTCGCGATGTAGCTCGCGCATCAGCTCCATCACCGCTTCGCCGTTAGTTGAGTCGAGGTTTCCGGTCGGCTCGTCCGCGAGCAGGATGCTCGGCTTGCCACCGACTGCACGGGCAACGGCGACGCGCTGCTGTTGACCGCCGGAGAGTTGACTCGGCAGGTGCTTCGCGCGATGCGCCATGCCGACTCGCTCGAGCGCCTCGGTCGTCCGCTTCTTGCGTTCCGCCGAGCTCATGCCGCGGTAGGTCAGCGGCAGTTCGACGTTTTCGTAAACTGTCAGGTCGCCGATCAGGTTGAAGCTCTGAAAGATGAACCCGACTTCGCGATTCCTGATGCGCGCCCGCTCGGACAACGACAGGTTTTCGACCGGGTGCGAGTTAAGCACGTATTCACCGGCCGTTGGCGTATCCAGCAGGCCGAGAATGGAGAGAAGAGTGGATTTGCCGCAGCCGGAAGGGCCGGCAATCGAAACGTACTCACCCTGTTTGATGTCGAGGTGAATACCCGTTAGCGCGTGTGTCTCGACCTCGTCTGTTTCGAAAACTTTCTTGACGTCAGAGAGGTGGATTAGGGGCCCGTTGGAACTCATCATTCGCTCCTTACAAGTTTTATCTGCAAGATCTCTTAAAAACTGAACACCGCAACGCAGACTTCTATGACATTCGGCTACTTCAGCCGGATCCGGTTGTAGCTATCGAGCGCTGAAGTATCGGAGATGATTACGCGGTCTCCTTCCTTCAAACCGTCGAGTATTTCGATGGTGCTGACCGAGTTGCGCCCGAGCCTGACTGTTCTGCGTTCCGCTTCACTGCCGTCGGGTGTCAAGACAAACATACCGATCGTCTGTTGCGCCTGGCCGAATGCGGGCCGGCCTACCTTCAGCACGTCTTTGAGCCGTTCGAGCTCGATGGTTCCGTCGACGCTCAAATCGGGACGAGCGCTCGGCGGCAGCGGGCCGGTCAAGGTGGCGTCGATCTCAAACGTGCCTTCGCGCGCGGCGGGATCGATGCGCGCAACCTGTCCCTGGATGATGCCGTTGCGCGTGTCTACGAGTACCGGTTGGCCGATGCGTACGTCTTTGATCTGCGTCTCGGGAACGCGGAGGACGGCCTTCAACGAAGCGGGATCCGCGACGCGGGCGATGTTCAATCCGGGAGTGACTTGCTGACCGACCTGCACCGACACTTGCTGCACGATTCCGCCGCTGCCGGCGCGAACTTTCAACGCGTTAACCTGCTCGCGTCGCAGCTTGGCCATCGCGCGCAACTGTTGCAGTCGCGACTCGGCGGCGTTGAGTTGTGCCTTGGTCGATTTCATGCCGACGACAAGTCGCTCCTGTTCGACCTTGAGGCGATTCGCGAGATCCTGAACGGCGACGCGGGAGATCTTCACCTGAAGCTCCGCGACGAGTCTTTCTTTATAGAGCACTTCGTCCGCGTCGAGCTGGAGTTTTGCCTGGCTGTACTGTGAATTGATCGTCGCGATATTCGCCTTCTGCGTCATGCTATCGCTTTCGAGTTTCACGCGCAGGTTTTCTTCGTCGGCTTCTGCTGCTTTCACCTGGAAATCAGCGTCGACGGCCTGCTGCTCCATCTGCGGGTTGGAGAGTTCGGCGATGACTGTTCCGGGACCCACCTCTACGCCGGCCTGAACGGGAATGCTTTCCACGCGTCCTTCGGCCGGCGCCGGAATCCAGCGAGTGACTTCGGGCACCAGCGTCCCATTACCTCGCAC
>JBKPPP010000170.1:0-8260 GCA_046733615.1 Acidobacteriota bacterium
GTAATCAACGCCACCGGCGTGTTGCTGCACACGAATCTCGGCCGTGCGCCACTCTCCGAAGCCGCGCGCGCGGCAATCGATCAGGCCGCGACGTACTGCACGCTGGAGTATGACGTTGCGAACGGCATGCGCGGCAAACGCGGCAGCAGGGTCGAGTCGTTGCTCAAAGATCTCACCGGAGCGGAAGACGCACTCGTCGTAAACAACTGCGCCGCGGCCGCACTGCTGATTCTGAGTGTTCTCGCTCGCGACGGCGAGACGATCGTATCGCGCGGCGAGCTGGTCGAGATTGGCGGCGACTTTCGCGTGCCCGATGTGATGGCCAGCTCCGGCACGCGCATGGTGGAAGTCGGCACGACGAACCGCACGCATCTCGAAGACTACCGCGCCGCGATCAACCCGAACACACGCCTGATCATGCGCGTCCACCCGTCGAACTATCGCATCGTCGGTTTCGCCAGCGCTCCGGAAACCGCCGAACTCGTCAAACTGGCCCACGACAGCGAACTACCCCTTTACGAAGACGCCGGCTCGGGTCAGCTCACCGACCTGACTGCTTACGGCATCACTGACGAACCGATAGCGGGCGAGCTTATCGCGCGCGGCGTCGACGTCGTTTCGTTCAGCGGCGACAAGCTGCTCGGATCGGCGCAGGCGGGACTGATTGTCGGTAAACACGCCTTCGTCGGCCGTTTGCGCAAACATCCGCTGTACCGCGCGCTCCGCAGCGACAAACTCCGGCTGGCGGCGCTCGAAGCGACATTAGCCGCGCATCAACGTGACGCCGCAGCGCAGACCGAGATTCCCGTCCTGGCGATGCTCTCTCTCACGGCTGACGAGATCGAGCAGCGCGCAAAATCCGTCATCGCAGAGGTGAAAAACGAGAAGGAGCTAACCCTCTCCCTGGAGCCCGGCGATTCGACGCTGGGCGGCGGCGCCGCTCCAACTTCACGTCTGCCGACGACCCTGATCGCGCTGACTCACGCGCGTTTCTCAGCCGGCGAAATCGAGCAACAACTCCGGACTTCAACTCCCGCAATCATTGCCCGAATCGCGGAGAACAAAGTGCTACTCGACCTCCGCACCGTCTTTTCCGAACAATTTCAGACCCTCATCGCAGCCCTGAATAAGCTCGGAAGCGGTCCAAATTCGCCATAGCTTTAACAATGCCAGGCATTGTATAATCCGCCTGCGGTTTGACGTCGAAAGCCGCACAAACCTGACTCTTTCCAGGCACGGCCTCTCGCTCCTGGCTCCTGCTCTCGCTTGATTCGCTCGAAAAACACCAGCTCCTACGTCTCTGTCATTGGGCTCAGCCTCTTCGCGGGCCTGTCCGGCTATTTCGGTTGGCGGCTCGGCGTCATTCCGGAGGTGCTGCGTCCCTGGAGCGACACACCGCCTAACGAGCAGATAGAGCCGCTACTGGGAAACGTTCCGGTAGCCGCCGTCGCTCTCATCGTGTTTGCGCTCGCCCTCGGTTTGACAGTTCACTACCTTGGCCTGCGCCGTTCGTGGACCTACCTGTTCGCCGGCGTCGCAATTTTAGGCGGCCTCTCAGTTCTCCTTTCACATTTCTTCGGGCTCGAACTTCTGATTACGCCACTGCTCGCCGCCAGCATCCTTTCCGTCACGCTCGCTCAAATCAACCGGCTCTGGCATCTCGACCGGCTGCTGGTGCACACGCTCTTCAACTCTTCCGTCAATGCCGCCGACGAAGGCCCGGCCGCGGACAAGCGACTGATGAGCGGTCTCAAGCTGCTCAATACTTTTCTGCCGCTCAACGAAGCGATCGTTTTTGAAGTCGGTGAGTCGGATTCGTTTGAAGCAGTTGCGCGCTTCAAAGGAAAGACGCAGGCCTCCCCCGACACGAGCCGCAATTCCGTCTGGCGCGCCGGCGTAAAACTGTGCGAACGCGCCGCGGCGAGCGGCAAGTTGGTAGCCGAGACTGACGCTGAGTTGAACCGGTTGACCGTCGCCGTTCCACTGCTGCACGAGCACGAAAACGCCGGCGTGTTACTGATCCGTCCCGCGGCTCAACTCGACGACGACGACAAGTTGTTACTCGAAGCGGTCGGTTCGCAGTTCGCACGCAATCTCAAAAGGGAAAGCTTCGCCAACAACAAAGCACGCACGAAGTCACTCAGCTTCTTCTCACAACGCGGCAGCCGGCGAAAAATCGATGCCTTGAACGTGCTGAAAGCGATCACGGTCGAGCAACGTTGCGAAGCGCGAGCGCTGGCGAACATCAACGACGGCGTCGCGATCGCGTATCTCGACGGCACACTCGCACTGACAAACCCGACGCTGCTTCGTTTCGCCGGTCTCACGCCCGAACGCGTGCAACAGCTGGATCTGATCGGACTGCTGCACAACTTCCGCACCGACATTTTCGACGAGCCGGAAATCGCGGTGCGCCGCGTGCTGCAAACCGGCATCGACTACGAAGGCGAGCTCGGCTTTGACCAGAAGAACCTCATTCTCAATCTGCGCATCTCTCTGCTGCGCGATCAGCAAGACGGTGGCGCGGGCGAGCCGATCGGAATCGCCGTCTACGTGCGGGATCTGACCCAAACCAAGGAGTTCGAAAAACTGAAGAGCGACATGATCTCGCTGATGTCACACGAGCTGCGCACGCCGCTCACGAGCATCAACGGTTTCGCCGAGCTGCTGACGGTCGATGAAAGCGTGCCGCCGCAGGCGCGCGAGTTTGTTTCGATCATCGCGAACGAGTCGCAACGCATGTCGCGCATGATCAATACATTTCTCTCCGTGACGCAATTGCAACGCAGCGACAAGCAGGAAGTGCTGAAGATTCCGCTGCGACTTGACGAAGTCGTGCGCGAGACGATCGCCTCGCTGCAACCCGTGGCCAAGAAGAAGCGCATTCGACTGCTCGAACAGGCGGCGCATCGCATTCCGCCCGTCGCCGCCGACAAGAGTCTCATCACACTCGCGGTGAAGAACCTCGTGCACAACGCGATCAAGTACAGTCCTGAACGAACGACGGTGACTGTCTCAACGGCGCTCGAAGCGGAAGTGGTTCGCGTGTGCGTCGAGGATCGTGGATTCGGTATTCCCGCGGAGGCGAAAGAGCGTGTTTGGGACAAGTTCTATCGCGTGGTGCGTGAGGGACAGGAGAAGGACGAAGAATCGACCGGTTTGGGTTTGTCGTTCGTGCGCGAAGTCGTCGAGCAACACGGCGGCGAAGTGCAACTCGATTCGGTTGAAGGACGCGGCTCCAAGTTCAGCTTCACGCTGCCGCGCCTGTGAATTCATTGGCGGTTGATTGTGCCGCGACAGTTCTTCGCGCCGCAGATGCAGCGCTTGTCGTCTGAGTGCAGCGTCGATCCGTAATCGATCGTGATCTCTTCGCCGGGTTCAATGTCGCGTAGCGCGAGGAACAGGATGTGATCGTGCAGAATCTGCATGAAGGCATTGGGGCGGCACGAGTGATTGATGTAGTGAGTGCCGTTGCCGCCGCGACTGCCGTCAAGACTCCAGCGATTGTTAACTTCACAGATCCGCAGCATGGGCCGATGAGCCCGGCGGCGCGCTTCGGCATTTGAGATCTTCTCGCCGGCGTACTCGGCAATCTTGTGCCGCTTCTTGAACGGAATGGTGGCGAAGCAGCCCTTGCGGTGGATCGGAGAAGGCTTGATGGCTAATCCGGGAGAGAGTTTCAAGCTGCGTCTGGGGCCCGGTGTTACTTCAGTTTGAAGGTGCGCGCGATCAGATCGGTTTGATTGCGAATGCGAGCGAGCTTGTCGCGCAAGCCGGTGAACCGCAGCGCGTAGATCGTGCGATTGTCGGCCTGGAGGTAATAGGTGCGGCCGATCATTGGTTTGCCGCTCCGGACGAACTCGTAAGACATCGTGACGCCGTCGAGACGGCCGTTGAACGTGTCCTGCTTGCCCTCGACAAAGCCCGGCAGGAATCTCAGCGTCAGATCCTGATCGCGTCGGGCCACTTCGGCAGCGGTCGTGCCCGCGTCGACGACCTCTTTGCGGATCGTCAAGTAGCCGTCAAGTCGATCGCCGTAAACAAACTCCGGATGATCCCGCGTGTTGTCCGGTTCGGAAATCGCCTTCCAGGTTGCGGAAGGTAGCTCGAACGTGTATTCGACCTTGTCGTTTGCATAGAGCTGCTGGGCCGTGGCGATCTGCATCGCCAGCAAAAGCAAAACCAGGCTCAGCCCCACGATCCTTTTCATGCTCGTTGTCTCTCCTTTGGGCACCGACTCGTTCAGATGCCTTAATTTAACGGGCCGTTTCCCGCCTCCGCAATGACCGACTTCTGGACGCCGATCAGCAGCTCGATTCCGCGATTGGCCAGCGCCAGCAGTTCGTCCATCTGATCGCGGCTGAAAGGCTCGCGTTCGGCCGTGCCCTGCAACTCGATGAAGCGTCCGTCGCCGGTGCAGACGACGTTCATATCGACTTCGGCCTTGGAGTCTTCGTCGTACTTGAGATCGAGCAGCGGCGTGTTTTCCACGATGCCGACGCTGACGGCGGCAACCTGGTTTGTAGTCAACGGCCGAGTGATCTTGCCGTTCTTGAGCAATTGCCTGGCGGCCAGCGCGAAAGCAACGTAGGCGCCGGTGATTGCGGCGGTGCGTGTGCCGCCGTCGGCCTGAAGCACGTCGCAGTCGATGGTCAAAGTCCGCTCGCCGAGCGCTTTCAGATCGGCGACAGCGCGCAGGCTGCGACCGATCAATCTTTGGATCTCGTGCGTGCGGCCGGATGGGCCACCGCGGCCCGTCTCGCGCGGAGTTCGCGTGTGGGTAGCACGCGGCAACATCGCGTACTCGGCAGTGAGCCAGCCCTGTCCCATGTTCCGCAGAAACGGCGGCACACGGTCTTCGAGCGAAGCAGAGCAGATCACGCGGGTATTTCCCAACTCGATCAGGACCGAGCCCTCGGCGTAAGGCAGGAAACCCGGAGTTATTTGCACCGGGCGCAAGTCATTATTGGCCCGGCCGTCAGTGCGTGCGAAGCTCATCTTGTCCCCAAATCTCAACCGCCTCGAGAATGGATGGAGCGGATCCTAAGAATCTCTCGGCTACTTTAGCAAATCTTTCGGCTGCGTCGGTGACGTAAAAGTGATCGAGGTCGTCGCAAAGACGCCGCTCCTGGTAACGACCGAGTGGTTCGTCGTGGGTCAGATTGGCTTTGTTCAGTAACGACTCTACGTCGGCTGCGGTGGCCGCGCCGGAATCGATCAGCGGAATTTGATTTCCGAGAGTTTGGCTGATGACTTCGCTGAGTATCGGGTAGTGAGTGCAGCCAAGGACAAGAGCGGCGATGGAGGTGTCACTGAAGTCGCTCAGGTAATCTTTTGCCACAATGCGCGCGACGTCGCTAATAGCCCAACCTTCTTCAGCGAGCGAGACAAACAGCGGGCACGCGCGTTCGATAACTCTGCCGGTCGCGCCCAACGCGGCGATTGCTTTGGCGTAGGCGCCGCTGTTGATGGTGGCTTCAGTGGCGATGACGCCGATGTTTCTTCCGTCGGCGATTTCGACAGCTGCGCGCGAGCCGGGCTCGATCACGCCGATCACTGGGACGTGAACCGCTTTGCGGATCGCGGGGAGCGCCAAGGCCGAAGCGGTGTTGCAGGCGACGACGAGCAGCTTGATTCCGTGCGCCTCGAGAAATCTCGAGTTCTCGACGGCGTAACGTTCGACTGTCGCGAGGGATTTGGTTCCGTATGGGACGCGAGCGGTGTCGCCGAGATAGACGAAGCGTTCGTTTGGGAGTCGCTCGTGGAGGGCTTTGTAGACTGTGAGTCCGCCAACGCCGCTATCGAAGATGCCGATGGGAAGGTTGCGATCCAAGGGCGCGTTGACTAAGCGAAGATCTCTGAGACTTTTACGCGAAAGCCGGGAACGGTTTCGTCGACGAGTTCATCCGCCTCGTGAAAGAGCTTTCGATGGCCATCCGCCCAAATTACTTCCACTGTTCGCTTTCGCGGATCCACGAGCCAAACCGATCGTGTGCCTGTCGCTAAATAAACGCCTAGTTTGCGATCGACGTAACCTTTTCTATCGCCGGGAGACAACATTTCAACGGCGAGATCGGGTGGACCTTCGTAATACTGCTCGTCCGACTGGTCGACACGTTCCGCTGAAACAAACGACATGTCAGGACCCAAAACGGTATCCGGATCGCGTTCCAAATGATATCCGGATTCTGTGTAAACGACGCCGAGCCTGTTGGCTTTGACATGTTGTAAGAGAAGCATCGTGAGGTTGGCCACAGCCCGCCCATGGAGAGGCTTTGGAGAAGGCATCGTGAGGAGTTCTCCTTTGATTAATTCGTGACGATTGAACTCGTCATCGATGTTCATGAATTCTTCCAGGGTCATTAAGTGAGTTTGAGTTGTGCTCATAACGTTCTCTGGGTCTTCCGCGAGAGTGAGGCTCCCGCAATTAATTTTGGTGGAGGCGCCGAGAATTGAACTCGGATCCAAAAACCAACGCCGAAGGACTCTACATGCTTAGTCGCTTCTCTTTCTTACCAGGCGAACCTGATAAAAATTCGCTCAATGTCGAGTCAGTGAAGCGACAAGACCTCGACACGAGCTAGTCCGGCTTTGGTCTCGCCCACTGCCACGGACCGAAGCAGCGGGCCAGCTCATCTAAGTGACATCTCATTCCGCGCGCATGAGCAACTTGCGGCGAGACGCTCGGTGCTTAATTAGGCAGCGAGAGCCAATTCATTGTTATTGGCAATTGTGTTTCCCTACGCGTTTTAACGAGCTGCATAAGGTAGCCCGGCATGCATCGCGACGATCGTTCAGGTTCCTGTCGAAGCCTGTCGCCCCCGTTTGCGAAGCCCACGTATTATAAAGGCTGCGACGCGATTCCAGAAATCCACCGCCGACGCAGTATAATTTCGCACGTCCTGTGGCTAGCCACGTTGCCGCGACGCTCCTGTAGAAGGCAAGTTGTCCTTGGGGGAAATCAAAAGTATGGCCGCAAACCGTTCAAAGTACTCGCCCACAGCCATCATCAATACACCGCCCGAACAACGCCGCCACCTGCTGGCAACGCTGTGGCTCCCGGCGGTACTGCTTTTGGCCCTGGCCGCAGGCGGCCTGACCGGCATCATCGCGGCCTACGAGTTGAACTACTCTCGCGCCGCAAATGAAGTCGCCGCTTTGGCGACTTATCGTCCGAGCGTCGTGACGCGCGTTTACGCCGACGACGGCGAGACGATCATCGGCGAGTTTGCACTGGAGAAACGAATTCCCCTGAAGTACGAAGAGATTCCGCCAGTCCTGAAGAACGCCATACTCGCCGTCGAAGACGTTCGCTTCTACGATCACATCGGCATCGATCCCATTCGCATCATCGGCGCCGGCTGGAAGACCCTGACAACCGACAAAGTTGAAGGCGGCTCGACGCTCACGCAGCAACTTACGAAGAACCTCTTCCTGACGCGTGAACAAACACTCAACCGCAAAGTGAACGAGTGGATCCTCGCGCTCCAGATCGAACGCTACTACACCAAGAACCAGATCATGGAGCTCTACGTCAACCACATGTTTCTGGGCGCGAACGCGTACGGCATGGAAGCAGGAGCTGAAACGTATTTCGGGAAACAGGCTAAAGATCTGACGCTCGCCGAGGCGGCGCTGCTTGCCGGCGTGCCGAAAGCTCCCAGCGATTACTCGCCTACATCAAACCCGGCGAAAGCCAAAGAGCGCCGCGATCTCGTACTCGACCTGATGGCGAAGAACGGTTTTGTTAGTCAGTCGGAGGCTGACGCCGCCAAAGCTAAACCGATCCAACTCGCCGACACTGCTTACTACCAATCGCAACACAAGTCGTCTCCTTTTGATTATCCCGTCGAGTACATTCGCCAGGAGCTCGAAGACAAGTACACCACGCGCGTCGCGCAGGGCGGCCTGTCCGTCTACACGTCGATCAACGTCGACGCACAGAAGAAAGCTTACGAAGTCGTCCGCGCCGGACTAAGAACTTACGACCGATCGCACAGCGGCTGGCGTTCGAACTACACGACCATCCCGACGACGAACAACAACGGCGACGGTCCCGTCACCACGGCGGAGCTCAACAACTACAAGCATCCGGATTGGTACGGCAACGACTACGAAGCAGGCCGCCATTTGATGGGCCTGATCATGAAGGTCGACAAGGCCCGCAACGAAGCATCCGTACGCTTCGGCAATTTCACCGCCACCGTGACGGCGGCCGAGATGGGTTGGGGCAAACGACAACCGAAAGATGAGCTCAAAG
>JBKPPP010000171.1:0-8956 GCA_046733615.1 Acidobacteriota bacterium
CCTGAAGGATCTCAAATCGACCGAAGTCGGCAACGATTCCCTGCTCTGGCAAACACTCGCCGCCGTGCCGCTCGAGCATCAAGAGAGCTCGCGGACGCGCGTTCTTCCCGGCGAACTTTCCGATTCTGTTGCTCGGATCTCCGCCAACGCACTGTGGCAGGCTGGCATCGCAGACGGTCGAATCCTAATAATGGATCGGCCAGAAACGCATCAATCACCCGACTCGCTCAGCCGGCGTATCAAGCAGCAACTCGATCCTTTTAACCTGTTTAGAGGACACGACCATGAACCTGCCGCGTAAACTCGCACGCCTTCTCTTAATCCTCGTTTTGCTCAACGCGTCGCTTGCTCCCGTCGCGGCTCGCGAACCTGTTCGCGGCAGACACGGCATGGTCGCCTCGACCAACGAGCTCGCGTCGCGCGTGGGCGTCGAGATCATGAAGCGCGGCGGCAACGCCGTCGACGCAGCGATCGCCGTCGCGTTTGCTTTGGCGGTCACACATCCCGCGGCCGGCAATCTCGGCGGCGGCGGGTTCATGATGATTCGTTTGAAAGACGGCCGCACGACGGCGATCGACTACCGCGAGATGGCGCCGCTCGCCGCGCATCGCGACGTCTACCTCGACAAGAACGGGAACCTCATCGAAGGCGAAGGCGGCTCGCTCGTGGGCTATCGCGCCGCCGGCGTTCCCGGCACGGTGCGCGGCATGGAGCTGGCACTGAAGAAGTATGGTTCCGGAAAACTGACCTGGAGCCAGTTGGTCGAACCCGCACGCCGTCTCGCCACGAACGGTTTCATCGTCACGCATTCGCTGTCGCGTTCGCTGCGAGGAAACGACGAGTATCTTTCGCAGTACGCGGAGACAAAGAGGATCTATCTGAAGGGCGGCAGGTTCTACGACGAAGGCCAGCTGTTTCGCCAGCCGGAGCTCGCCGCGACGTTCGCGCGGCTTCAGCGCTTTGGCCCAAACGAGTTTTACGAGGGCGAGACTGCGCGGCTGATCGCTGCCGACATGAAACGCAACCACGGGTTGATGACGCTCGAAGACTTGCGCGGCTACGTCGCGAAAGAGCGCGTGCCGTTGCGCGGAAATTATCGCGGTTACGAGATCATCTCGATGCCGCCGCCATCGTCCGGCGGCGCCGTGCTGATCGAGATGCTCAACATACTCGAAGGCTTCGAGCTCAAGAAGCTCGAGGCTTCATCGTCGGACCGTTATCACTTGATGGCGGAAGCCATGCGGCGCGCGTTTGCTGATCGCGCGGAGTACATGGGCGATTCGGATTTCGTGAAGGTGCCCGTTGCGGGTTTGACCGACAAGTCGTATGCCGCCACGCTGCGCGCCACCATCAACGCCGATCGCGCCTCGACGAGTGCGGAAGTCCGTGCCGGACGCCCTGCCGGTTACGAGTCGGAAGAGACGACGCACTTCACCGTTGTCGATGCGGAAGGAAATGCGGTTGCCAACACCTACACGCTGAACAACTCGTACGGCTCGGCGGCGACGGTGAAAGGCACCGGCATGTTGCTCAACGACGAAATGGACGACTTCGCCGCCAAACCGGGAACGCCGAACATGTACGGCCTGATCCAGGGAGAGCGCAATGCGGTCGCGCCGCGGAAGCGTCCGCTGTCGGCGATGACGCCCACGATCGTGCTGCGCAAAGACGGCAAGCTGTGGTTCACGGTCGGCAGTCCGGGTGGACCGACGATCATCAACACCGTGCTCTGCATCATTACCAACGTCATCGATTACGAGATGAACATTCAGCAGGCGATCGACGCGCCGCGGATTCATCATCAGTGGCTGCCCGATGAGTTGGTGGGCGAGCCGTTCGGGTTGTCGGGTGACACGCAACGCGCGCTGACCTCACGCGGGCACACGCTGGCGAAGCTGCGTTATCTTGGCGATGCCGAGGGGATCATGATCGAGGAGAAGACCGGCGTGCGTCTCGGCGCGACCGATCCGCGTCGCAGCGACGGCCTCGCCGTTGGGTATTGATGTGTCTTCGTTCGCAGTGACGGGCCTCGCCGTCGGCTATTGTTTTTTGTCTTCGTTCGGTTAATGAGTCGGTTTCTGTTGCGCGATTCCGTGTTTATCTGTGGCTAATTTTTCTGTCCAGGAACAAAACTTACTCGCGTGTATTCACTGCGGCCTGTGCCTCGAAGCCTGTCCGACCTACGTCGTCACCGGCAATGAGAACGACGGACCACGCGGGCGCATCTACCTGATGCGTGCGGTTGCGGAAGGCCGTCTGGAAAACACTTCGCCTGCGTTTCGCACGCACATCGATCGTTGTCTGGGGTGTCGTGCGTGTGAACAGGTCTGTCCAGCGGGAGTGGAGTACGGTCAACTGCTCGAGGCGAGCCGCGAAGAGCTGCTGCACGCGCAGCCAAAAGGCGATCTGACCGACAGGCTGCTGCGTTTCGTGTTGCGTCATGTTTGGCTGTCACCTGCGCGACTGCGCTTCTTCTTCGCTGCTACACGTCTTTTTCGCAACTCCGGCCTTCCGCGGCTTTTAATTAAGACGCGCCTGGCGCGTCTGATCTCGCCGCGCGCCGAGTTCGCCCTGGCATTACTCGAAAGCTCACGTTCTATTTTTGATTCGACAAATTCAAAAAGATTCGCGCGCCGTGCGCAAACCGATTCCAGTTTCGGATCCGTATTGTTGTTCGCTGGTTGCGTCGGCGAAGGATTGTTTGCTCGCGTGAACCGGGCGACCGAGCGCGTGTTGAGCGCGAACGGGTTGGCGGTTACTACACCGCCGGACCAGGTTTGCTGCGGCGCGCTGCACGCGCACGCCGGCGATCTCGAAGGCGCGCGCGAGCTGGCGCGGCGAAACATCGCCGCTTTCGGTGGTGAAGCGCCGATTGTTACGAATGCGGGTGGTTGCGGAGCGATGCTGGAAACTTACGGACATCTCCTGGCCCAAGATGCGGAGTTCGCCGAAGCAGCAGCACACTTCAGCGCGCGAGTGCGTGACGTGAGCCAGCAACTGCAACCGGCTGATTCATGTGAGTCGGGTTCTCTCACGCAACGCATAACGTCGGGTTCTTTCACGCAACCCGTTACGTACGACATCTCATGCCATCTTTTATACGGGCAACACGCGGGCGAGACGTCGCAGCAGATGCTCCAGTCCGCCGTTGGCCCAAGCTTCGTTCCGCTCCTCGGCACGGAGCGATGCTGCGGCGCAGCGGGAATCTACAACCTGCTCCAGCCCGAGATGTCGCGCCGCGTACTCGAGGAGAAGCTGAACCACGTGCGCGAAACGAACGCTGAGATCCTGGCGACAGGCAATCCCGGCTGCCAGATGCAGATCGGCGCCGGCGCGCGACTAGCGGGGCTAAAATTGCAAGTCTGCCATCCCATCGAGCTGCTTGACGAAGCTTACGCACGCGCGGGCGTCTACAGCGATGAGGAACAAGCGTCGTCTGCCCCATAGAGAAGGTGTCGTTTCGCATAGAGACTAGGCGTCGCCATAGAGACTAGGCATTGCCATAGAAACCAGGCGTCGTTGCCGATGGAGAATCGAACGCTCAATCAAACGGTCCTTCTGATCGTCGCGCCGTTGCTGATGCTGACCGGCATCGCCGGTTTCGTGATTCCGGAGCGATACAGCCTGCTGAGCGGCGCTGCGCCATACAACCTCTTTCATCTCGTCTCCGGCGCGATCGGTCTCTTCCTGCTATCTCTCAAAAGCGACGTCCTGGCGAGCGCATTCAACTTCACCTTCGGCCTAATCGATCTTTATCAGGTGCTGGCGAGCGCCGTCGGTCTCTCACCGATCGAATATTTCCACTGGACCTACCTCGACGACCTAATCCACATCCTCCTCGGCTTCGCCCTCGTTATCATCGGCGCCTACGGCCTCCGCAAACGCATAGCAAACACCTAATTCATGAAGGCTGCGTGGCCGGCAATGACGGCGACGCTAACGTCGCCATGGGAGTCGAGGGCGAGGAGGTCGGCGCGCTTGCCGACTTCGATGGAACCACAGTCATGGTGGATGCCGAGGAGGCGAGCGGGGTTTAGAGAGGAGAGGTGCGCGAGGTCGACGTAGGAGACGCCGAGTGAATGCATGACGCGAACGGCGTCGAGCATGGTGATTACTGAGCCGGCGATGCTGCCCGAGGCGTTGCTGGTGCGGCCGTTCTTTACGGTGATTGTTTCGCCCCAGATTTGATAGTCGCCATCGCCACGCCCGGCGGCAGCGATCGCATCGCTGATCAGACTGAGGCGCGAGGCGCCTTTCAACTTCACCAGCAAGCGGAGCATGAACGGATCGAGGTGGATGCCGTCGGCGATCAGGTCGACGGTGACGTCGTCGTGCGAGAGGCCCCAGGCGATCGGGCCGGGGTTGCGATGGTGGAGCGGAGCCATCGCGTTCATGAAATGCGTCATGTGACGTGCGCCGGCTTCAAAGGCACGATCGAGAACAGCGACGTCCGCGCGGGTGTGGCCCAGCGATACGATCCAGCCGCGCTTTGTCAGCTCGCGGATGAGATCGATCCCGCCATCAGTCTCCGGCGCGAGCGTGATCATCTTCTTCATCTCCGGAGTCACGCGCAAACGATCGAGATCGGCTCCCCCGGAGTACGTCTTGAAGTGCTCAACGTGCAGCGCGCCGCACTGCGCGGAGTTAACGAACGGGCCCTCGTAGTGCAGACCAAGAATGCGAGCGCCGCTACGTGGCGCGTCAGGGTCGCTGCCGGCTACATTGCGCATCGACTGCGCCACTGACGTAGCTACATTCTCATACTCAGCATCCGACCCAGGCACGAGCGTCGGCAACCATGCAGTGACACCTTGGGAAGCGAGGAACTCAGAGACCTGCTGCAATGCAGCCGGCGACGCGCTCATCACGTCGACGCCGACAGCACCGTGGATGTGAACGTCGATGAAACCGGGAAGAAGTGTAGTGCCGGAGAGGTCAATCGATTCGACGGCGTCCGAACGGCTGCTCGATCCAGGGGATAATTCAAAACCAATATCCCCTGAACCGATTGCCGCAATCTTTCCGTCCGCAACAAGGACAGACGCATTCACCAGCTCGCGATCCGGCAGAACGACTGTCGCGTTTTTTAGAAGCAACTCCTAAAAATTCAGCTTCAAACCAAACTGCATCGTGCGCGGATCGCGCGTTACGGTCACCGCGCCGAAGTTCGCGGCGGTGATGTTCGTCGAGATCGTCCTGAAGTTCGTGTGGTTGAAAACATTGAACATCTCCGCACGGAACTGAAGGTAAACCGACTCCGTGAACCGGAAGTTCTTCGACATCGTGAAGTCAACACGCTGCGTCGGTGGTCCATCAATGACGCCGCGCGGCGTGGTGCCCAGCGTGTTTGGAACAACGGAACCCGTGCCGGTACTCGGCGGATTCGCCTGGAAGCAGGCGGCTGTGACCCACTGCACTCCGTGCGGCGCGCCCTCATTCGGATCGCACAACAGATTCGGGCGAGCAGACGGGTTCGTATTGAGCAAACCCACTCCAGCCGCATCGAAATTCGAAGTGGTCACGCTGAACGGAACGCCCGAGTAGATCGAAACGATTCCCGAAGCCTGCCAACCGCCGAGCGCCTTGCCAACGAAGTCGTTGCGCTTGCTCAGGAACGGAATCTCGTAAATGTAGTTGAGATTGAACACATGACGCCGGTCGAGCGTCGCCCGCTGATACTCACTGCGAATGTCGTAAGTGTTCTGCGGCGACGTGGTGCGATCGTTCGGACTGTCCGTCAGGTTCTTGGACCACGTGTAAGCGACCTGGATCTGCGAAGTATCGGCGAAGTTCTGTTGCGCGAAGACTTGCAGTCCGTGGTAATTCGAGTTGTAACGCGGCTGGACCATCGCGATCGAGCGGTAGCCCTTGTATGGCCGCAGTTGATCGAGAATCAGCACGTCGGAGAACAACGTCGTGCCGACCTTGTTCGGATTGTTATCCGCTGTCGTCGAGTTGCGGAAAGCGTAGCCGGCCGGTTGGCAGGTCACGAGTGTCGGCGCCGGGTTCTGACCAATGAACCCGTTGCCCGGCGCGCATTTCGAGTTTAACGCGACGCCCGGCGGCACTTCGTTGAGCTCGGTCAATCCAATCAGGTGCGTGCCCTTGGAACCGAAGTAACCAACCGTGAAGAGCGTCTTGCTCGTCAACTGGTGCTGAATATCAAACGACCAGTGCTGCATGTACGGCGTGTGGAAGTCCGCCTGAACAGCGCGCAGTCCTTGCGCGGCCAGGTTTGTCGGCACGCCGCCACCCGGAGCATCCAGACTCGTATTCGTAGCCGTCGCGGTCTCCTGGTAGGGCGGATTCAAGCCGATGTCCTGGAGAAACGTTCCGACCAGCACCTGCTCGTGATAGATACCGTAGCCGATGCGAATCGAAGTCTTGCCTGAGCCAAACGGATCCCAGGCGATGCCGAAGCGCGGCGCGAAGTCCGTGTTCGACGTGTCGATGACGTACTTGCCATACGGCGACACAGTCGGGCGGCAATTGAACTGCGAGGGGCCGGTCGTGAAGTTCTGCGAGTTAACGATCAGACCGTTACACCAGTTGCCGGTGCTCGCGACACGATTGCCCGCGCCGGTAATCTGCGGCGCCTGCGCCGGATCGTAGAGCTCGGGAACGAACGTCGAGAGCCGGCCGTTCTTGTCGTACGGCGACGGGAAGTAGGAATAACGCACGCCGTAGTAGACCGTCAGGTTTGGACGCATTTTCCACTCGTCCTGTGCAAACGCTTCAAATGCTTTCTGTCGCAAATCAGCGGTGTAATCGAACCGCGCCTGCGCGAACGTCTGCGCGTTGCCGACAAGGAAGTTGGCCCAACGCTGAATGTTCTGGTTCAGCGTGCTGTTGGTGACGCCGGTCGGCACCGCGTTGTTGAAGGCGCTGAAGCTTCCTTCGTTGTTGCCGGCCAGCGCGTTCTCGTTCTTGCGATAGATCGAATAGACAGCGCCGTATTTCGCCGTGTGCGTGCCGAAGATCGAGGTCACGCTGCCGCCGAAGTTGTGCTTGTACGAGAAGTTGTCGTACGGGCCGAAGCTCGTCAGGCCGGTGAAACCGTTGCCGGTGACTGTCGGAACCCGGTCACGAGTATTGATGAACGGCAGCGAGACCGGCACCGAGGTGCGGCTCAAGGCCAGCAGGCCGATGTTGTGACTCAGAATCGCGCCGTAGCCATAGGTGTAACGGCCTTCCAGAACCGTCTTCGGACTGAGCACGTAGGTCGTGTTAAAGGTGTGCGTCTTGCCCGGTGAATTGGTCTCCGTCGTAGAAACATCCGGCAGGTTGCCGCCGCTCGAGAAGAGCGAGTTCCCATCGATCGTCGGGATCTTGTCTTTTTCATAGCGGTAATAAGCAGTCCAGTTGTCACTGAACGCATGATCGATCTTGATAATCGTCTGATCGAAATCCGCCACATTGGCGATCGAGACGCTGAGGTTGAAAGGCGCCGCGGCCGTCCCGGCATTCGGCAAAGGCAAGTGGTTGTAAATGCCGTTGACATAAGCCGTGGCCGCTGAGCTTCTCAGAGCATCGGGAATCGGACTGCCGGCGGGCAGAACAAACTGGCCGCTACAAGCTTCATTCAGGAACGTTCGATTGATGCAGACCGGAATCGGAAAGACACCGCGTCGAAGATTCGCATCGGGAACCGTGACGGTAACCGCGGAACCGAAGCGGCGGTCACGACGAAACTCCTGCGAGACGAAGAAGAACGTGCGATCGACTTTGTCGATCATGCCCTTGCCGCCCGGCTTCCCTTCACCGAAGCGCAGGAAGTAAACAGGACCGCCGAGCGTCCAGCCGTAGTTGTTGTAACGGAACGGCACGCGCTTGGCTTTGCCGTTCTCGTCGCGGCCAAACGACGGATTGGTCGAGGAGTTGATCAAAAACTGGTTCGCGTTGAAAGCCTCGTTGCGGATGAACTCAAACGCGCTGCCGTGAAACTCGTTGCCGCCCGAGCGCGTCACGACGTTCACCTGTCCGCCACCGCTGCGTCCCGACTCAGCCGGAAAGAGGCTGCGCAGCACTTTGAACTCACCGATCGAGTCAACACTAGGGTACGCCTGAATCGTGATGTTCGAGCCGCGGTCGGTGATGTCGGCGCCGTCGACGGTGAACGTGTTCTGGCTGCTTCGTGCGCCATTGACCGAGATATTGATCGTGTTCGCCTGCCCGTCGGGATTCGTCGTGCCGACATAAACCTGGTCGGAAAGGTCATGGCTGACGCCGGGAGCGAGCGCCACGAGCTGCACCCAGTTGCGGTTATTCAACGAGAGCTCGCGCGCCTGCTGGCCGCTGATCAGACTCGAGTTCGTTACCGTCGCCAACTCGACCGCCACCGCGTCAGCTTGCACGAGCACCGTCTCGGAAATGTTTCCCGCCTCCAGCACCACGTCGATGACGCGACGCTGGCCCACGTCTACCTTGATATCGTTCTGCACCGTCTTCTTGAAGTTGGTGGCCTCAACCGTCACGTTGTAGGTGCCGGTATTGAGATTGGGCACACTGAAATCCCCTTCATCACTCGTCGTGAGCGTGCGCACCACGACGTTCTTCTGCGCATCCGTAATCGTGACGGTCGCGCCCTTAACTATGGCCCCGGACGCGTCCTTCACTGTTCCGGCGAGATTGCCGGTAATCTCCTGCGCAAAGGCGACACCGCAAAGGGCGAACGGAAGAACCAGCAACATAATGATGGTCTTGATTTGCATGTGACGTTTCATGGGGATGATCCTCTTCATGATAGTAGTGGTGGCACACCCGACGAGTCGGGATGCGCGATCGGGAGAACCACAATGCACTTGGGCTTGTTGCAAACTTGAGTAAAGCAATTGTCGTTGGAAGAAGAGCTGTGCTCGGCTTACCGAGTCCGCGTATTTTTACACACAGTGTTCTTCTTAGCAACCAGCGTGGTTTTTCCCTTTGTCGTCGTTAACGCTCTACAAAAAGCAACGAA
>JBKPPP010000172.1:0-13418 GCA_046733615.1 Acidobacteriota bacterium
CGGCGCGAGCCTGACTTCGTCTCCTGAAAAAGCGGTACGCCCTTGCGAATACGCGCCGCGGCGCTCTGCTCCGCGCGTTCTAACGCCTGCCGGGCAAGCTCTTTCCGCCCGGTCCGCTCGTACACCTGCGCCAGCAGGTAAAACGCTTCGGTGTAGTTCTCGTCCATCTTGATCGCCTTGCGCAGGTGCCGCACTGCCAGTCCATCGCGATTCAGCTCGTAATAAAGACAGCCGAGCACATAATGCGCCTCCGGCGACGGCCGCACCGTCAACGCCCGCTTGAACTCCCCCAGCGCCCGGCGCCAGTTCTTCTCCGTCACAAACAGCCAGCCCAGACCGTAATGACCGGCAAACGACGGCCCGCCCTGCTCAGTCGCGTTGCTCAAAAGACTCTTCGCCAGCTCGACTTCACCATCGTCGGCGCACGTCAGCCCGAGCAGCAACGCGACGCGTGTGTCGTTGGGCAGCGCTTCGTGCGCTTTCGTGAGATAGGTGCGGGCGTGTTTTGTCTTGCCGCGGCGGAAGAAGTGTTCGCCGATGTAGAGATTCAGCGCGGCGTTCTCGTCTTCGATCTCGGCCGCGCGCTGGAGCTTGTTGATTCCCTCCTGGACCTGCTTGTCTTCGATCAGGAGAAAACCCTCATTCACCAACTCCTCGAAGCTCCGGCGATCCATCGCCTGCGCGTGCGCCAGTATGCGCAACCGCAGCTCGTCGCGATGAACGTTCTCTTCCTGCTCGACTGCGTCCTTCTGACAGCGTTCGCTCCAGAGTTTTTCCAGACGGCCAGACTGCACGACTCCGTCTTCTTCCAGCAGCGAGATCAGGGCGCGCATGAGCGAGCGATCGAAGTAGGCGTTCTGCGCGTAACGCAGCAGCAGATCGAGACTGCGCTCGAGCCGCTCGGCGAGACGCGCGGTGCGCGCTTCGGCAGCGGAGATACGTTCGAGAAGATGTTCGTCGGTGGAAAGTGCGGCGGACCCGACTTCAAAGCGCGACGACGTCGGTTCGACGACAATCATCAGGCGCGTGCCGCAGCGCGAACAAAACTCCTGCCCGAGCGGATTCGGGGCCAGGCACTTTTGACAGTAATGAGAAATGGTAGGGGCCATTTTCCGTTCGCCGTTTACGCTGAGATCAGTACTCGTAAAACCCGCGACCGCTCTTCCGCCCGAGCCAACCGGCGTCGACATAACGCCTGAGCAGCGGGCACGGTCTGTATTTGGGGTCTCCGAGCCCCTCATATAACACATTCATGATGGCGAGGCATACGTCCAGACCGATGAAATCCGCCAGCGTCAGCGGACCCATCGGGTGATTCATGCCCAGTTTCATGATTCCATCGATGCTCTCGCGCGTCGCAACTCCCTCGTACAGAGTGAAGATCGCCTCGTTGATCATCGGCATCAGGACGCGGTTGGAGACGAAGCCGGGCGAATCCTGACAGTCCAGCGCGATTTTGTCCAACTTCTCCGAGAGGGTTCGGACGCGTTCGTAAGTCTCGTCGGACGTGGCGATGCCGCGGATCACTTCGACCAGCTTCATCACCGGCACGGGATTCATGAAGTGCATGCCGATAACTTTGTCCGGACGTTTCGTTGCCGCGCCGAGTTTTGTGATCGAGATGGAGGAGGTGTTTGAAGCGAGAATCGCGTCCGGCAGTGTGATCTGATCGAGCGCTTTGAAGACTTCGGTCTTAACAGCAAGACTTTCAACTACTGCTTCGATCACAAACTTCGCCTGACTAAACGCTCCGAGATCGGTGGTACTCACAATACGGGAAATAATTCCTTTCTTATCATCCGCTGAAATTCTTCCCTTCTCGACGTCCCGATTGAGGCTTTTCTCGATAGCACCAAAACCCCGCTGAATAAACTCGTCCTTCACATCGTGCAGGATCACATCGTATCCGGCGCGCGCCGCCACCTGCGCAATCCCATTGCCCATCGTGCCCGCGCCGACTACGCCAATCACTTCACTCACTCTGCTTCAGTCTCCTTTTTATCTTTCGACCGCCAACGCCACCGCATTTCCACCGCCGAGACACAAGGCCACCACCGCACGGTGCGCGTCGCGCCGCTTCAGCTCGTAAAGCACCGTCGTCAACAGCCGCGAACCAGACTGCCCGATCGCGTGGCCCAACGCCACGGCGCCGCCGTTCACGTTCACCTTCTCCGGATCGAGCCCGAGCTCACGTGTCACGGCCACCGCCGCCACCGAAAAAGCTTCGTTCAACTCGATCAGATCCACTTCGCTGCCGGACCAGCCGGTCTTCTTGAACAACTTCCGCACCGCTTCGACGGGCGCCATCATCACCATCTTCGGCTCAACGCCTGACGTCGCCTGCGCCACGATCCGCGCCATCGGCTCGACGCCCAGCTCACGCGCGCGACGCAGCGACGTCACAACCACCGCCGACGCGCCGTCGTTCACACTCGGCGCATTTCCGGCCGTCACCGTTCCCTCCCGCTTGAACGCGGGCTTCAGTTTGCCCAAACCTTCGAGCGACGTGTCTTCACGCACAGTCTCGTCGGTATCAAAAATCAGCGCCGGCCCTTTCTTCTGCGGGATCTCGACTGCCACGATCTCGTCTTTGAACTTCCCGGCCTTGATCGCCGCCGCCGCTTTGCGATGCGACTCCACGGCAAACTCATCCTGCTCGCCGCGTCCGATCCCACACGATTCGGCAACGATCTCGCCGGTCTGTCCCATGTGGAAATTCTCGAACGCGCACCACAGCCCGTCATGGATCATGCTGTCGACGAGCTCTCCGTTCCCCAGCCGGTAACCTTCGCGCGCTTTCGGCAGCAAATACGGCGCGTTGCTCATCGACTCCATCCCGCCCGCGACCACCATTTCCGAATCGCCGAGCTGCACGGCCTGCGCCGCCATCATCACGGCTTTCAGACCCGAACCGCAGACTTTGTTCACCGTCACCGCGGCGACTGTGTTCGGAATACCGCCGTTCAGCGCCGCCTGTCGCGCCGGGTTCTGGCCGAGTCCCGCCTGGATCACGCAGCCCATGATCACTTCGTCGACGTCTTCCGGCTTCACTCCCGCGCGCTTCACGCTCTCGCGCACGACGATCGCGCCGAGCTGCGGCGCCGTGAACTCCTTCAACGAACCCAAAAATTTTCCCACCGGCGTCCGCGCCGCGCTGATGATTACTGCTTCATTCAATTCCGACATTTGATAAACTCCCCTGCTCCAACGTTCGTCGCCTTATCGCAATCTGCTAAATCGTACCCGAGGAGAACGTCATGTTAAAGCACGCGCGCGTCTTTTACAGTCTCGCTCTATTTCTGCTTGGTCTTTTTGGTTCGCTCTCCGTCGCGCAGGCACAGGAGAGTCCGCGCGACGTGATGGGCGCGTTGCGCTATCGCTACATCGGCCCGGTCGGCAACCGCGTCACTACAGTCGCCGGCATTCCCGGTGATCCGAACATTTACTACGTCGGCGCCGCCTCAGGCGGAGTCTGGAAAACAACCGACGGCGGTATTCACTGGGAACCGATCTTCGACGGCCAGCCAGTCTCTTCAATCGGTCAGCTCGCGATCGCGCCCTCCGATCCAAACGTCGTCTGGGCCGGAACGGGCGAGCCGTGGATTCGCAGTCACATCTCGGTGGGCCAGGGCGTTTACAAATCCACGGACGCCGGCAAGACCTGGCAGTTGATGGGACTCGAGAAGACCGGCCGCATCAGTCGCATCCTGATCGATCCGAAGAACCCGGATGTCGTGATGATGTGCGCGCTCGGACATGCTTACGGTCCGCAACAGGAGCGCGGCGTGTTTCGCACGGCGGACGGCGGAAAGACCTGGGACCGCACCTTGTTCACCGATGAAAACAGCGGCTGTTCCGACATGGTGATGGACCCGTCGAACTCGCGCGTGCTCTTCGCGGGCATGTGGCCGATCGAGATTCACACCTGGGGCCGCGACAGCGGCGGTCCGGGAAGTGGGCTCTTCAAATCGACTGACGGCGGCGTGACGTGGAAAAAGCTGACCGGCAACGGTCTGCCCACGCGAAAGACCGGCAAGTTTGCGCTCGGCATTGCCAGGTCGAATCCGAATCGCATGTACGCCTTAATCGAGACCGGCGACGGCGTTCCGCTCAATGGCCAGGAGACCGATCGCGGCAAACTGTGGCGGTCGGAGGACGGCGGCGCGACCTGGCGCGTTGTGAGTTACGACCGCACACTAGGCGGCCGCACGCATTATTACTTCCGCATGGCCGTCTCGCCTGACAATGAGAACGAGACTTACTACCTCACCGCTGCTTACAGCGTCTCGATCGACGGCGGTGAGACGATCAGGCCCGGATCTTTCGGCAGCGGTCCGGGCGGCGACAACCACGACATGTGGATCGATCCGACGAACGCGAATCGCATGGCGGTGGCAAACGACGGCGGCGTCTCGATCTCGACTACACGCGGTCGCACCTGGAACCGCATTCAGTTGCCAATCGCCCAGATTTATCACGTCACGGTCGACAACCGGATTCCGTATTTCGTCTACGGCAACGAGCAGGACGATCCGTCTTATCGCGGGCCGAGCCGTTCAGGTGGAGGTGGCTTTGGCGGTTTGATTCCGCGCAGCGCGTGGCATTCGGTCGCGGGCGGCGAGAGCGGATGGGCCACGCCGGATCCCGTCGATCCAAACATCATCTGGTCGAGTGCGTCCGGCTCGGGCAGCGTCGGCGGCATTGTCGAGCGTTACGATTTGCGAACGGGTCAGGCGCGCAACGTCGAAGTGTGGCCGGATCAGACCAATGGTTCGCCTGCGGCGGATTTGAAGTACCGCTTTGTCTGGACGATGCCGCTGACGATCTCGCCGCACGATCACAACAAGCTTTACGTCGGCAGCCAGTTTGTGCACCAGACGACCGACGCCGGCCAGAGCTGGCAAGTGATAAGTCCGGATCTGACGTTGAACGATAAAAGTCGGCAAGGCTTCTCCGGCGGGCTCACGGGCGACAACATTGGCGTCGAGTACGCTGGCGTCGTATTTGCGATCGCCGAGTCGCCGAAGGAAGCCGGTGTGATCTGGGCCGGCACGAATGACGGCCTGGTCCAGCTTACGCGTGACGGCGGGAAGAATTGGACAAACGTGACGAAGAACATTCCCAATCTTCCGCCGTGGGGCACTGTCAGCAACATCGAGGCTTCGCGCTACGATGCCGGCACTGCTTACATCACGGTCGATTTTCACCAGGTCAACAATCGCGATCCGTTTGTCTACAAAACCAAGGACTACGGCAGGACCTGGAAGCTCATCACGAATGGTATTCCGAAGAGCATGTTGAGCTACGCCCACTGCGTTCGTGAAGATCCAACGCGGGCGGGCTTGCTCTATCTCGGCACCGAGAACGCGCTCTACGTTTCATTTGACGACGGTGACAACTGGCAGCCGTTGCAGTCGAACCTGCCGCATGCGCCTGTTTACTGGCTGACCATTCAGGAGCACTTCAACGATCTCGTAATCGCGACCTACGGCCGCGGCTTCTGGATTCTCGACGACCTGACGCCGATCCAGCAGATGACCGACGCGATTCGCGCGTCAGACGTTCACCTCTTTGCGCCGCACCCCACTTATCGTTTCCGCCAGGGAATGGTTCCAGTCACGATGTCGGACGATCCGACCGCGGGGCAAAACCCGCCTTACGGTGCGGCGATCAGTTACTACCTGAAGAGCGCGCCCGCCGGCGACGTCAAGATCAAGATTGAAGATGCAAAAGGCCAAACGGTCCGCACGCTCACCGGCACTAAGAACGTCGGACTGAATCGCGTCACCTGGAACCTCGAAGGCGAGCAGACGCGTGAAGTTCGGATGCGCACGGCTCCGGCTTACGCGCCTGAGATTCGCCTTGGTCCTGACGGAACGCGCAACGCCCCCGGCGCGCCACGCATGTCGCTGCTGCTTCCTCCTGGTAATTACACCGTGAAGTTGACGGTGGGCAATCAGGAGCGTTCGCAGCCGCTCGTTGTGAAGAAGGACCCCAACTCGGAAGGAACTGAAGCCGCGATCGCCGAGCAGATGAAAATGCTTACGGAGATCAGAAGCGATCTCGACAGCGCGGCCGCGATGGTCAATCAGCTCGAGTTTGTTCGCGCGCAAATCTATCAGGTGACTGCGGCGCTTGCAGATCCAAATGCTACCGCAGTCAAAGCAGCCGCGAAGGACCTCGATAAAAAACTGACCGACCTTGAAGAGACTCTGGTTCAACGCAAACTGACCGGCCAGGGGCAAGACACTGTGCGTTGGCCACCGAAGCTAATGAGCAAACTTGCCTATCTCGCCGGCGGCCTTGCTTCGTCGGACTTCGGCCCGACGAACCAGCAGCGGGAAGTGCAGGCGTCTTTGCACGGACAAGTGACGAGCGTTCGCAATGCGGTCGATGTGATGCTGGGCAGCGAGCTCGCCGCATTCAACAAGCTGCTGCGCGATCATGGCGTCGACAACATCAACGCGCGCACGCCGTAGTAGATATTCGACTTTCTTTTTGCTATTCATAGGAACATGCAGGCACTCATTCTGGCGGGTGGTAAAGGTACGCGCCTTCGTCCGTTAACTGTTTACACGCCCAAACCAATCGTTCCGATTTGTAATCGACCGTTTCTGCTTTACCAGATCGACACGCTGCGGCGTGCAGGTATCGTAGACATCACGCTGTCGCTCTCGTATCAGCCGAACAAGATCGAGCAACTGCTCGGCGACGGTTCCGACCACGGCGTGAAGCTGAAGTACACGGTCGAGCCGCAGCCGATGGGCACCGCGGGCGCTTACAAGTTCGCCGAAGATTTGATTCGCGAGCCGACTGTCGTCTTTAACGGCGACATCCTGACGGATCTCGATTTGAAGGCGATGATTCGCGAGCACAACGAGCGCAAAGCGACGGCGACGATCGTGCTCGCGCCGGTTGAGAACCCGCAGGCGTACGGTCTCGTTGAAACCGAGAAGGACGGCCAGATTCGCCGCTTTCTCGAGAAACCAAAGCCCGACGAGATCACCTGCAACACGATCAATGCCGGCACTTACATTCTCGAACCGAAGGTGCTGGATTTCCTTCCCGCAGGCGAGAATTATTCTTTTGAGTACGGACTTTTTCCCGACCTGCTGAAACGCAAAGAGCCTTTTTATGCGCACATTCCGCCGCGCACTTACTGGATCGACATCGGCACGCCTGAGCGTTATCTACAAGTGCATCACGATCTGCTGGCGAATCGCGTCGGCCGCATTCACATCAAGGAGCGCCGCGGGCAGTTTGACTCTGCGACCGTTGCGGAGATCGACGAGTTCTCGATGATCGGCGACGACTGCCAGATCAAACCCGGCGCGCAGATCATCAACTCCGTGTTGGGCCAGGGCTGCTTTGTCGAAGAGCGCGCGCGGGTCGAGAATTCGGTGATCTGGCCCCACACGCGCATCGGCACGCAGGCGCAACTGGTGGGCGCAGTTGCCGGTCGTGGTTGTCACATCGGACGCTCCGCGCTGGTTGGGCCGGGAAGTGTGCTCGGCGATAAGACCTCGCTCACCGACTACACGATCACCGGAGGCCGCGTCGAGTGAGCGAAGCGCCGGTTCAAATCAAATTCGGGACTGACGGCTGGCGCGCCGTGATCGCGCGCGAGTTTACGTTCGTGAACGTCGAGCGCGTGGCGCAGGCGTATGCCGATTTGTTGCTGCGCGAGGCGGGGTCTTCAGGGAAGAAGCCGTTCGTTGTGATCGGTTACGACCGCCGATTTTTGTCGGAGAAGTTTGCGGCGCGCACGGCGGAGGTGATGGTTGGCAACGGATTTCGCGTCTCGCTGTTCACCGATGCGCAGCCGACTCCGCTGATTTCGTGGGCCGTGAAAGATCTCGGCGCGACGGGCGGCGTGATGATCACGGCTTCCCACAATCCGGCGAATTTCAACGGGTTCAAGATCAAGGCGCCCTGGGGTGGCAGCGCCGCGCCCGAGACGACGCGTGAGGTTGAACAGCTTGTCGATGCGACGCCGCCGAAGCGGGCTGATGTTTCTGACGATGGTCACGCGCTGCTGGAGCCGTCGATCGAGCGATACCGCGCGCAGGTCGCATCTTACGTCGATCTCGACCGGTTGAAGAAGGCGTTGGGAAAAGTGGTCGTCGATCCGATGCACGGTTCGGCTGGTCGTTGGGTCGAGAGTTTTCTTGGCGGCGGCGCTTTGTCGGTTGAGACGATCCGTGACAATCGCGATCCACTGTTTGGCGGCGTGAATCCCGAGCCGATCGATCAGAATCTCACGCCGTTAAAGCAGCGTGTCGTTTCGGAAGGCGCGCTGGTTGGATTGGCGACCGATGGTGATGGCGATCGCGTCGGAGCGGTTGACGAGCATGGCCGCACGATGACGATGCACGACGTCGTGCCGTTGCTGCTGCTGCATCTCGCGCGCGTGCGGAAGATGAGTGGCGCCGTGGTCGTCACGGTGTCGCAGTCTGTGTTGACTAAACGGATTGCGGAAACGATGGGATTGAAAGTTTACGAGACTCCGATCGGGTTCAAGTACATCGCCGACCTGATGTTGAAGGAAGATATTCTACTCGGCGCGGAGGAGTCGGGCGGGATTGGTGTGAAGGGCCACATAGCGGAGCGCGATGGCGTGTTGAATTCCCTGCTCTTCCTCGAAGCGATCGTGGCGGCAGGCAAGCCGCCGTCCCAGATGCTCGCGGAGCTGCATCGGGAGTTTGGTGAGTTTCATTTTGGGCGGCGGGATCTGCACGTGCCTGTGAATCGCGGACAGGAGCTGGTGGCGAGGCTCTCGGCGAATCCGCCGGCAAGCTTTGCTTCGTTTCCCGTGACTAAGGGCGAGACAGCGGACGGCGCCAAGCTGATCTTCGACGACGAGTCGTGGTTGCTGTTTCGCCAGTCAGGCACCGAGCCGGTGCTGCGGATCTATTCCGAGGCCACGTCAATCGACAAGATGAACACGTTGTTGAATGCGGGCGAACGACTTCTTGGACACGGATAAATCATGCCTGAGTTACCGGAAGTCGAACATGTCGTGCGTGCGTTGCGGCCGATCGTTACCGGGCGACGCATCCTGGCGGCTGAATTAAACCTCAAACGCATCGCGCCCGAGCTGTCGCGCCCCGCTTTCGGTCGCCGACTTCGCAACGCGCTGATCACCGGCGTCGGGCGCCGCGGCAAATACATTCTCTTCGAGCTCGAATCCGGCGCGCTGCTCACAACGCACCTGCGCATGACCGGCAAGTTTGTTTCACTCGCGACCGACCAATCGCTGCCGCGGTACGCGCATGTCGTCTTTTATCTCGACGACGAACGGCGTCTCGTCTTCTGCGACATGCGACAGTTTGGCCGCATGCGTCTCATCGCGAGCGGGCGCCAGTTACCGAAAGAGCTCAACACACTCGCGCCCGAACCGCTCAGCGATCAGTTCACCGAAGAATACTTCATCGAAACGCTGGCGCGATCGCGCCGCAGTCTGAAACAGTTGCTGCTGGACCAGACGCGCGTTCTCGGTCTCGGAAACATCTACGCCGTCGAGGCGCTCTTCCTCGCAGGCGTTAATCCGCTGAAGCCGGCAAACAAACTATCGAAGCCGCGCGCACGCAAGCTTTACCAGGCGATCCGACAGGTGCTAAGCGAAGCGATCGACGGTGGTTCGACGTTGCAGATCAATATCGCGGACGGCAACAGCCGTTACTTTGGGACCACCGAGCGATTCTGGCGTGTGTACGAACGTGAAGGTGAGCCCTGCGTGAATTGCGAGACGAAGATCCGGCGCGTGGTCCACGGCGGGCGCTCCACGTATTACTGCCCGCGCTGCCAGCGAAACTAACAATTAATGCGACCGCCGCACTAACACTTTCCGGCACCTCGCGCATGCCGCAGGCCTAAAGTCGGTCAGAAGTCTCATCCTCGCCTCCCGAATACGGAAAGTTCTCCGCGAGCACTGCGCGCATCTTCACGTGGCTGTAAAGCAGTTCGAGATAACAGAGGAAACGATGCAGCAGAGGCTTGGGATCGAAGTTGTTTTCAATCGCGGTGATGACCTCGAGCGCCAGGCTCTCGTAACCGCGCCAGTCTTTGTACATCAGGTACTGCATGCTGCCGTCGCGGAATTCGAGGATGCGGCCCACAACGGTTCGCAGCACATCCGGGTCGGAGTTGGCCTGGGAAAGACGCACAAAACGCATCAACGACGAGAGGTCCTTGCACAGCACCAGCGACTGTTTGAGCCGCGATTCGATGTCGTTGAAAAGCGACGAAGCGTTGAGGTCCGGCTTGAAGACCTGGAGCAGAGTGATGGTGGATTGCTGGAAGCAGTTGGACAGCAGGCCGTGCGCGTGAAGGATTTTGCCGTAGACGATTGGGGTCGAATGTTCGGTGACGCCGCGGACCAGCTCACGCTCAAAAATACGGCGTAAATCGTGGGTTATTCCGTAGGCGATACCTTCGAGCACTTCAGTGAGACGGTCGTTCCCGGCGGCGACTTTGAGCGCGCGCTGCTCGATAAAATCGGTGAGAGAGCGGGCTTCAAATTCGAGGACTTCGAGCAAAGAGAGACTCTCGAGTAAGGTGTCGAGCTTGTGGAGGTTTGTTTCAATCCGGCCCAGCCAGTCGAAGAAGCGCAGCATTTCGGCGAGGATTGTTTGGGAGATGTCGCGCAGGCGTGGGGCGGAGATGTGGGCGAGGACGAAATCGATTTCACTTTGGAGGTTTGCCTGGACCTCGAGCTGAACCTCGGTGTGAGTCTCGACGGGCAGGGCGTCGATCAGGAGCGGCAACTGCGGCTCAGCTTCGGGGGCGAATGGGGCAATTTGGGGGACTGGAGCGAGGACTGTGGACATCAAAACCTCCTGGGGGCAAGCGAGGCGTAGTCGAGGATCGGGAAAACTGTGGGCCAACCATGCGGCCCTGTCATGCCATCGGCAAGGCCCGTGCCAGTGGGGTCAGGGTTAGCAGGAACGATGGTGAAACACTTCTTCACGAGATCTTTCATATAGCAGGAAGCGGCGAGTCACGGCAGATCCCGATTTGGCCGATGGGATTGAATTCAACTCCTACTTGAGGCAGGCGTGCAATAATATGAGGTAACCATTGTGAGTATTTTAAATGCAGCACTAGCATTGAGCATTCTGTTCAATGGGATCAGCATACAAGAGCTAAATGCGGCTAAGTCTACTGGTGCGCAAGATACCAGGCTGGCAATTAGTTTGATGCCCGACGAGACCTTCCGCTTGTTTGAAAGTTACGAAAGCGGGATAGACGCTAACGAAATCAGAAAGCGATTGCATGGATGGCGGTATCTCTAAAAGGCAATCCTGATTTCAACGGATTTATCGTCTCTTATGCCGGGCAACGTGCATGCTCTGAAGAAGCCATTAAGCGCGCTAAGATGGCCAAGCAATTTCTCGTAAGTAAGGAAGGTGTGAAATCCAAACAAATCAAGATCATGGATGCTGGCTATAGAAGCGACTGGGTCATCGAATTGTGGTACGGTCCTATAAGTGCGGAAGGACAACCATTGTTAAGAAGCGCAATAGATCGCAGCCTCGTAAAAATTACAAAGGGATGTGCAGACGTTATTTCACTTCGTTGAACCGTTCCAATGACTTGCTCGATCTTAATTATTCTTGCTTGTTTACGTGTGCGATAGCTTGACTGGGTACAACACCGGTATGTATTTGTGCGCGGATGACTTGAACTGGACCAAACATGACTTGAACGGACGAGCAACTAGCTAGGCGCGAGGACGAGGCAAGCTAGTAAACCGCCAGATTAAAGCTTGATTCTGCGGCGGCTGAACAGGAATCACCAAGTTCAAGCTAGTAACGGCGAAATACTAGCGTGCTCAACGCGCACAAGCTAGTTAGCGATTAATTCAAGAAAAGATCTCTCAATCCGTAAAAGCGATCTGGAAGTTCATAAGAACGATCCGAACCAATCACAGGTTCTCCAAAATGAAATCCGTCATCATCTGCCGCATGTGCTTCACCAGCAGCGGGTCGGTCACGCCGTGGCGAGACTTCGGATAGAGCATCAACTCAAACTGCTTCCCGGCCTTCTGCAACTCGTACACAAACTGCATCGTGTTCGCCATGTGCACGTTGTCGTCGATCGCGCCGTGAATCAGCAACAGCTTTCCGTGTAGGTCCTTCGCGGCCGCCGCGGGCGCGCTCTTCTTGTATCCCTCGGGATTGTTCTGCGGCGTCTGCATGTAACGCTCGGTGTAAATGCTGTCGTAGTTGCGCCAGTCACTCACAGTGCCGCCCGCGATGCCCATCTTGAACGACTTGCTGTGCGTAAGCGCATAGCTGGTCATGAACCCGCCATAACTCCAACCCCACATCCCGATCCGCGAGCCGTCGATATAAGGCTGATTCTTCAACCAGCTTAGCCCATCCTCCAGATCGCGCAACTCGAGCTCGCCGAAATTTTTGTAAACGGGCCAGGTAGACTCGAGCCCCTTCCCGCTCGCGGTGCGGTTATCGCAGACCCAGATGATGTAACCCTTCTGCGCCAAAAGCTGATGCCACATGTAGGTCGTCGAGCCCCACGCATTCCTGACTTGCGGCGCGTGCGGACCGCTGTAAGTGAAACTCATCACCGGATACTTCTTGCGCGCATCGAAATCCGGCGGCTTGATCATCATCGCGTCCATCACAAACCCGTCGCGCGTTTTCACCTGCAACAGCTCGGGCGTGCCGAGCTTGTACTGCTTCAACGCGTCGACACGGTTCTCAGCAATGACACGCACCAGCTTCCCGCTCGCATCAAACAGACGCACCTGCGAAGGCGTGTTGAGATCGCTCCAGACGTCGACGAAGTAGTTGTTCGCCGGACTCAGATCGACGCGATGCGAGCCTTCAGTCATCGTGAGACGTGTGAGCCCGGTGCCGTCGAGCTTGATGCGATAAGCCTGGGGCGCGATCGGATTGTGCTCCATCGCGGTGAAGTAGATGAAACCGTTCGCCTCATCCACGCCTTCGATAGAACGCACCTCCCATTTCCCGTCGGTGATCTGCCGCAACAACTTTCCATCGGCCGAGTAGTGATAGAGATGCTCCCAGCCGCTGCGCTCACTGGCCCAGATAAAGGATCCATCCTTCAACCAGATCGGGTTCTCATTGATCGCAACCCACGCCTGCGAAGTCTCGTGAATAATGTTCCTCGACTTACCATCGCGCGCATCCGCGTAGTTCACGTCCAAAATCGTCTGCTCGCGATCCTGCGCCTGGTAGACAACATTCTTACTGTCAGGACTCCACGCAACGCGCGCGATCAGCAAATCCGCCGGTTGATACTTGTACGTGTCGACCCAGCGAATATCACCGCCAGCCGCATTCACGACGCCGAGCTTCACGATCGGATTCGGATCGCCGGCCTTCGGGTAAGGCGTGTTCTCGACGTTCTGGTCGTAAGGAATGTGATCGACG
>JBKPPP010000173.1:0-5136 GCA_046733615.1 Acidobacteriota bacterium
CTCGAGCAGGACAGTCTCACTGCCCGCCAGCACGACGTCGCCGTTTGCTTCGAAGCGACTGACGCGGTTGTGACGCGGCGTCGTCGGAACAGTGTAGTAGACGTAGAGATAGTGATTGAGAAACCCGAAGTTCGGATCGAAGGCGATGCCGAGCAGACCGCGTTCGCCGTTCGAGTCGACGGCGAGCGTGACGAAGGGCGCGGGCAGCAACACGCCGTTTTTGATAACGCGCAAGCGGCCGCCCTGTTCGCAGACAAAGATGCGCCCGTCGGGCGCGATCTCCATCGCAGTCGGGCTTGCGATGCCCGGGATTTGTGTTTCGGAAAACCCTACTGGAAGGCCGGCAAACAAGAAAAACAGAAACGCGGTAAAGCTCATACAACAAACCCGTGCTCGCGGAAATGCTAGGCACAGAGTACACAGATCGGTAAAATCTGTGCAATGGATAATTCCTATGCCTTTCCTCGAAGCCCTCAAGCTGGCGATCTCGGCGATACTCGGTCATAAGCTCAGGTCTTTCCTGACGCTGCTCGGCGTGATCTTCGGTGTCGCGACAGTGATCGTCGTCGTGTCGCTGATTGAGGGTTTCAACTTGTACGTCGACGAGAAGATCGCCGACATCGGCACCAACGCGTTTTCTGTTCGCAAATACTCGCTGGAAGACTTCGCGAGCATCGAAGCTCTCAACGCCGCGCGCCGCCGCAACAAAGACATCACGCTGGACGATCTCGAAGCACTGCGCGCGCGTCGTGGAGGCGCAATTCAGGAAGTGGGCGGGTTCACGGATGCGCTGCGCGACGTGAAGTTCGGCGCCACCAGCTTGTTTCGCGTGCACATCATCGCGGCGACGCCGAACATGGCAGACATCGAGCGCACCGAGGCTCAGGCGGGACGTTACTTCAACAAAACTGAAGACGACTCGCGACGCGCAGTTTGCTTCATCGGCGCAGACGTAGCCGACAAGCTGTTTCCCACGGCCAATCCGCTGGGCCAGGCGATTCGCATCGACGGGCGTCCTTTCGAAGTGGTTGGCGTCGGCAAGGCGCTCGGTTCTGTCTTCGGCCAGCCGAGAGACATGTACGTCGCAGTTCCCCTGTCGACCTTCCTGGCGATCTATGGCTCACGGCGTAATCTGAGTATCAGCATCACTTCTTCCGGCCCGCAGAGTTACCAGGACGCGATCGACGAAGCGCACGTCGTGATGCGCCTGCGGCGAAAACTGCCGCCGAGCGAGAAAGACAACTTCGGCATCATCACGCCCAAAGCGATCAACGAGCTGCGCGACAAGATCTTCGGCACGATTCAGATCGCGGCGATCGGCGTGACTTCGATCTCGCTGGTTGTCGGCGGCATCGTGATCATGAACATCATGCTCGTCAGCGTCACCGAACGAACGAAGGAGATTGGACTTCGCAAGAGTATCGGCGCGCGACGCAGCGACATTGTGAAACAGTTTCTGGCGGAGTCGACGATGCTTTCGCTTTGCGGCGGCGCGATCGGAATCACGATCGCGTACCTGCTGGCGAAGATGGTGGCGGTGCTGACGCCGGTGCCGACGGCGTTGCCGCTGTTGGCAGTCACGTTTGCGCTGATCGTTTCGGCAAGCGTCGGGTTGGTTTCGGGAGTTTATCCCGCGTGGCGCGCGGCCAGGTTAGATCCAATCGAGGCGTTGAGAGCGGAATAATGGAGATAAAATTCTTCAGCGAAAACGTGCGCATGGGGCTCGACACCCTTTGGCAGCACAAGCTGCGCTCGTTCCTGACTGTGCTCGGCGTCGTGATCGGCACGATGACCGTGATCGTGATCGCCGCGTTTGTTTCCGGCATCGACCAGCGCGTCGCGAAGGAGATCGAATCGTTCGGCACCAACTCGATCTACATCTATCGCTTCGATCCCGGCTTCAACTTCAATCCGTCAGCCGAAGAGCGGATGCGCAAGCCGCTGAGTTACGACGACATGCTTGCGATCGCGTCCGATTGCCCGTCGGTTGCTTACGCAGCGGCATTCATGTCGCCGGTCGATTTCTTCGGCGGGCCGTTTACCGAGCGCGTCTTCGTTCGCCATCAGGACATCGAGATGAAGAACGCGGCCGTCCAGGGCACGTCGCCGTCGTACTTCAAAATGGGTGTGACGAACATCGCGGAAGGCCGCTACTTCACCGACGAAGAGAACGCGCAGCACGCGGACGTGGTCGTGATCGGAAACGACGTCGCCAACACGCTGTTTCCGTTCAGCCGGGCCGTGGATCAAAGCGTGTCGATCAACGGGCGTGTGTATCGCATCGTCGGCGTGCTGGCCGAACGCGACATTTTTCTGGTCGGCGCTGAAGATCCGAACAACGAGAACAAGGCCGTCTACATGCCTTACCTGACCTTGCGCAAGCTCTACCCGGATGTTGACGACAACTTCGTGATGGCCCAGGCGCACGCGGGTAAGATGAACGCCGCCGTCGAAGAGATACGCGACCTGCTGCGCCGGCGGCGCAAGGTCGCCTTCGGCGCGCCCGACAACTTCGGCATCTCGACGTCGGATCAGATCCTGACGCAGTTTGGCGCGATCACAGGCGGCGTCTTCGCGTTGATGGTGGCGATCTCGAGTGTCGGGCTGCTGATCGGCGGGATCGGGGTGATGAACATCATGCTGGTGTCGGTGACGGAGCGGACGCGTGAGATCGGCGTGCGCAAAGCGATGGGCGCGCGTCGCAAAGACATCGTGGCCCAGTTTCTGATCGAAGCGGGCACACTCACCGGCGTCGGTGGCATTCTCGGGATCGTCGTGGGCAGCGGTCTCGCTTTGTTGATTCAGACGCTGATGCCGACGTACATCCCGCTTTGGGCGCCGATTGTCGGATTCGCCGTCTCTGTCGGACTCGGAGTCGTGTTTGGACTCTGGCCCGCGTGGAAAGCAGCGCGACTAAATCCGATCGACGCCCTGCGCTACGAATAAGACCTAACTCAATCAGAAGACGGCCGCTTGCCCCAGGTCGGCGGCGCCGGCTCCTTCGGCAGACGATCCATCGGTTTCTCCTTCAACATGCGCATCGCTTCCTGCACTGCGCGCTCGAGTTGCGGATCGCGTCCGGCGATCACTTCTTTGGGCCAGTTCTCGACGTCGACGTCGGGAGCGACGCCCTCATTCTCCACCGCCCATTTGCCCTCGCGTGTGAAGAAGCCGCCGCGCGGCGCGATCATCGAACCGCCGTCGATGAACAGCGGTGTGTCGGCCGTATGAACGAGTCCGCCCCAAGTGCGCTTGCCGACCAGCAGCCCGATCTTGCGCCGCTTGAACATGTAAGGCATCAAATCGCCGCCCGAGCCGGCCATCTCGTTAATGATCATCACCTTCGGTCCCCAGATGCCCGCTGAAGGACTGGTGAACGGATAACGCTCGCCGGCGACATTGTTGAAGTAGCCGTCGAAGTCGCGTTGCAGAATGTCGATGATGTAGTCAGCCGCGGAGCCGCCGCCGTTGAATCGCTCGTCGACGACAACGCCTTTCTTGTCCTGCTGCGAGAAGTAGTAGCGATTGAAACTGCTGTAGCCCGGCTGGCCCGTGTTGGGCAGGTAGACGTACGCGAGCTGCCCGTCGGAAAGTTTTTCGACCAGCCGGCGATTCGACTCGACCCACGCGCGCGTGCGCAACGCCTGTTCGCTGGCGACTGGCGTGACGACTACGTTGCGCGCGCCCTGCATCGACGGCGTAGAGTTCACCGTCAGCGTCGTTTGGCGATTCGCGGTGCCGTCGAGCAGGCGATGAATGTTGTCAGGCGCCTTCAGCTCGACGCCGTTGATCGCGAGAATATAATCGCCGGTGTTGACGTTCGCGCCCGGCGTCGCGAGCGGCGAACGCAGATCCGGATTCCAGCTCTCGTTGTCGTAGATGCGCGCGACTTTGTAACGGCCCTGATCGATGACGAAATCCGCGCCGAGCAGTCCGCCAATCACCTGCGGCACTTGCGGCATGTCGCCGCCTCGCACGTACGAGTGGCCGATCGCGATCTCCGCGCCCATCATGTCGAGCAGGTAATTGAGATCCGCGCGGTGCATTACGTACGGCAGCAACTGCCCGTACATCTGCCGCATTTTGGGCCAGTCGGCGCCGTGCATGTTCGGCACGTAGAGGTAGTCGCGTTGATTGCGCCAGCCTTCGTTGAAGATCTGTTTGAACTCTTCTTTCGGCTCGAGGTACATGCGCAACGAAACGTTGAGCCGTCCCGAACCGGATTGCGGCGGCGTGCGATCCGCATCGACCAGGAACAACTGCGGCGCCGGCGGCTGTCCACCGCCAAAGCCTGGCCCACCGCCCTGACCGCCACCGCCGCCCGCGAGGCGATAAACGAGCTTGCGACGATCGGCGCTGATCTCATACGCCGCCACGTTGCTCACGAAAACGGACGCGCGGCGGTCGCACAGGCGATAACGCCACAATTCATTGCCACCGCCGCCGCCTTGCGCGCCGCCGCCGACACCCGAACGGCCCGCGTCGAGGTAAAACACCTGGCCGTCGATGCCCGCTTGCAGATCCGCATACTGCCGCTCAGGCACACCCGGCACCGAAACGATCCGTTGCGCAAGCCCGTCGAAATCTATTTGCACCGTCACTGGACCGCGCGGTCCGCGCGGCGCGCCGCCGGCTTCACCGCCACCGCCGCCTTCGCCGCCACCACCAACCGGCGCATCGCCCACACAGGCGCCCGGTTGCGGTCTGCGCGTGCCGGTGCCGACACCGCGATCTTCATCACTTTCGGGCAGCAGCGGACTCGCATCTGTCTTTTTCAACACCGCGAAATACAAGCCGAAGTTTGTTTCGTGATCGTAGGAAGTCATGTCGAGCCACTGCGAACGCAAACCGAAGTCGGTCGACGCGAGAAACCACAAGTACTTCCCGCTCGCGTCCCACGTCGGCCACACCGCATCCGCCAGCCCGTCGGTGATCTGCTTCGACTCGCCTGTCTCCACGTTGCTGATGAAGATCGCGTGATACAGCGAGCGCAGCCGGCCGGAATAAGCGACCCACTTCGAGTCGGGACTCCACGTCGGATTCAACGTGCGCGCCGGCACCATCCACGGATCGTTGCCGACGATCTTCGCCTCTCCCGTCGCCACGTCCACGACCCAGACTTTCAGGTTCGTGTCG
>JBKPPP010000174.1:0-9842 GCA_046733615.1 Acidobacteriota bacterium
CGTCTGATCGACGACCTGCTCGACGTCTCGCGCATCATCACCGGCAACCTGCGTCTCGACCTGCACCCGCTGAATCTCGGGCCGATCGTCGAAGCCGCGATCGACGCTTTGCGGCCGACCGCCGACGTGAAAGACATTCAACTGCGAATCGAAACGTCGAGTGGCGACTGCCTGGTGAAGGGCGATCCGAATCGCCTGCGACAGGTGATCTGGAACCTGCTTTCGAATGCAATCAAGTTCACTCCGCGTGGCGGCGTCGTAGCGATCGACCTGAAGAATGTCGGCCCGACTGTACGGCTGCGGGTCGCCGACACAGGCGAGGGAATCTCGGCGGAGTTTCTGCCGTACGTGTTCGACCGTTTTCGACAGGCGGAAGGATCGATATCGAGAAAACAGGGGGGACTCGGTTTGGGTCTGGCCGTCGTTCGGCATCTGGTCGAGTTGCACGGAGGCAGCATCACCGGCGAGAGTGCGGGGACGGGCCAGGGGTCGGTGTTCACTGTCGAACTCCCACTTGCGCAGGAGCGGCGCGATCCCGCGCGCGCGGAAGAGCGCAGACGCGAAGTGGAACGCCGGCGCAGTCACAGCGGTGCGGTGCGGCTCGACGGCGTGCACGTGCTGCTGGTCGAAGACGACGACGATTCGCGCAAGCTGCTGGGAACGATGCTCAACCGCGTGGGCGCGCGTGTGACGGCGACGAAATCCGTAGCGGAAGCGATGAAGAGTTTGGACTCGGAAGTACCGGATGTTTTAATCAGCGATATCGGCATGCCGGAGGAAGATGGTTACGAGTTGATTCGCAGCCTGCGCGCACTGCCGGTCGAACGAGGCGGACACGTGCCGGCGATCGCGTTGACCGGTTACGCGTCGCGAAAAGATAAAGAGCGGGCGCTCGAAGCCGGGTACCAGATGCACGTTGCGAAGCCTGTCGAGCAGAACGATGTGATTGCGGCGATTGCGAATTTGATTGGTCGTGGAGACTAGAAGAATGAAGCGTAGAGTTTCAGTAGTTGCACTACTTTTTCTGTTAATAATTTCGGGATACGCGCAGCAGCAGCAAGCGGATCCCTCGCTGCTCACGGTCGATTCGATCTTTACCTACCGCACGAAGCCGCTGGGCCCGGTGCAGTGGCAGGCGGACGGCAGCGGCTATCTGGCGCTCGAGCCGTCGCCCGCGAAGAAAGATGCGGTGGACATCGTTCGTTACGACATCGCGACCGGACAGCGCGCGGTGAAGGTCAGCGCCGAAAAACTGACGCCGGCAGGCGCGAGTGATCCATTGGCGGTCGAAGAGTTCACCTTCACTCCCGACGAACAGAAGCTGCTGATCTTCACCAACTCGAAACGCGTCTGGCGCAGCAACACGCGCGGAGATTATTGGGTGCTTGATCTGAAAACAAACGCCCTTCACAAACTCGGCGGCGCGGATGCCAAACCGTCGTCGTTGATGTTTGCGAAGATCTCTCCTGACAGCCAGCGCGCCGCTTACGTTCGCGAAAATAACCTCTACGTCGAAAATCTCTCCGGCGATAACAAGATAACGAAGCTGACGAATGACGGCTCTCGCTACATCGTCAACGGCACCTTCGATTGGGTCTACGAGGAAGAGCTGTTCTGTCGCGACGGGTTCCGCTGGAGTCCAGACAGCAAGCTGATCGCGTACTGGCAGCTCAACTCGGAAGGCGTGAAAGAAATGCAGCTCATCGACAACACGAGCGGGCTGTATCCGGTCGTCACGAGCTTTCCGTATCCAAAAGCAGGCGAGACAAACTCCGCCGCGCGCGTCGGCGTCATCAGTGCTGACGGCGGCGCGACGCGTTGGTTCGAGATCGCCGGCGATCCCCGCAACAACTACTTGCCGCGCATGGAGTGGGCCGGCACGGACGAGGTCGTCATTCAACAACTCAACCGCCGTCAGGACACGAACATCGTCATGCTCGGCGATGTTCATTCGGGCAAAGTGCGCCCCGTTCTGACGGAGAAAGACGAAGCGTGGGTCGACATCTCGTGGGGCGACATCGACTGGGACAAAACCGGCATCGCACGCGGGGACGTCGAGTGGATTGACGGCGGCAAACGTTTTCTCTGGGCCAGCGAGCGCGACGGCTGGCGGCACATCTATTCGATCTCGCGCGATGGTCGCGACGTGAAACTGATCACGCCGGGCAATTACGACGTGATCACGGTCGAAAGCGTGGATGCTGCGAATGGTTTTGTTTACTTTCTTGCTTCGCCTGAGAACGCGACCCAACGCTACCTCTATCGCGTTCGCATCGACGGGACGGGCAAAGAGGAACGTCTGACGCCCGCGAACGCTCCGGGTGTGCACGTTTACAACATCTCGCCGCGCGGCGATTTTGCGATCCATTTCTACTCGACGTTCAACCGGGTGGTGGTGAGCGATGTAGTGAAGCTGCCACAACATGAGCTTGCGCGCGTGTTGATTGACAATCGCGTCGTTCAGGATCGTCTCGCCATGTTGAAACCGACGCCCACCGAGTTTTTCAAAGTCGACATCGGCGACGGCGTGCAGCTCGACGGCTGGATGATCAAGCCACCCGATTTCGATTCGCAGAAACGTTATCCGGTGCTGTTCTACGTCTACGGTGAGCCGTGGGGACAGACCGTGCTCGACAGTTGGGGCGGTCGCGACCGTCTCTATCACAAGATGCTGGCGCAGCAGGGCTACATCGTGATGAGTGTCGACAATCGCGGCACGCCGGCGCCGCGCGGGCGCGCGTGGCGAAAGATTATCTATCGCAAGATGGGCGTCGTTAACTCGGGCGACCAGGCCGCGGCTGCACGTGCGATTGCGAAGTGGCCGTTTGTGGATCCGGCGCGGATCGGGATCTGGGGTTGGAGTGGCGGCGGCTCGTCGACGCTCAACGCGATGTTTCGCTACCCGGATGTGTACTCGATGGGCGTTTCGGTAGCGCCGGTGCCCGACATTCATTACTACGATTCGATCTATCAGGAGCGTTACTGCGGGCTGCCGCAGGATCATCCGGAAGAGTGGAAGCAGAGCTCGCCGATCACGTTTGCCGGGCAGTTGAAGGGCAACTTACTGATCGTGCACGGCACCGGCGACGACAACGTGCACTACCAGGGCACCGAGGCGCTGATTAACAAGCTCATCGCGGCGAACAAGCAGTTTTCGATGATGTCGTATCCGAATCGTTCGCATTCGATCTCGGAAGGCGCCGGAACGCAGCGCCACCTGTTCGGTTTGATGACGAAGTACATCAAAGAACACCTCCGAGCCGCGGATACCGCGGACAAGTCGCGCTAGGTACAAACCTCCGATAAAAACTCGTTGAAAAGAGGGCCCCTCCTCTGTTAGCCTAAACACCGGGTTGACGGCCAGCCTTTCTTGCCTACTCACGTTCCCGGAAAATCAGTATGAACCTAGAGAGCTTTGAGAGCCCCCTCGATGCAGCCCTGCGGCGCTTTGTCGCCACCAACCTGCTTGGCGTCCTGTTCATCGACCTCGCCGGCAACATCACCGGCGCCGACGACAGCTTCCTCGGCATCAGCGGCCACACGCGCGAGACACTGCCGCCAAACCTCAAAGGACTGACCAAAGCCGAACACTACCGCCTCGATCAGGATGCACTCGAAAAGTTGATGGCCTTCGGCGCCTGCGCGCCGTTTGAGAAAGATCTGATTCGCCCGGACGGCTCGACCGTACCCGTGCTCTTCGGCGCGGCGCTGCACGACGAGCAGATCGCGTGTTTCGTCGTTGATCTGTCGCAGCACCAGCAGACGCAGGAGAAACTCAAGCACCTCGCCTATCACGACGCGCTCACCGATCTGCCAAACCAGGTGCTCTTCAAGGATCGACTCAAACAAGCGATCGCCTTCTCGCGCCGCAGCGACCAGATGCACGCCGTATTGCTGCTGAATCTGGATCGCTTCAAGACCATCAACGACTCGCTCGGTTATACGGCGGGCGATCGCCTGTTGCAGTCGGTCGCGCAACGGTTGACGAGCTGTGTGCGCGAGAGCGACACGGTCGCACGCTTTGGCAGTGACGAGTTTGCGATCCTGCTGACGCAAATCTCCCGCACGCAGGACGCAGCCAACGCCGCTCGCGCCATCAAGGAAGTTCTCGACCAGGCATTCATCTTCGACGATCAGGAAGTTTTCGTCTCGACCAGCATCGGCATCAGTCTCTACCCGCTGGACGATCGCGACACGGCGGGCCTGTTGAAGTCGGCGAGCGTGGCGCTCGATCAGGCGAAGGAACAGGGCGGCAACAACTATCAGTTCTACACGGCCGGCGGCACCACGCGCGCGCTGAAGCAACTCGTGCTCGAAAGCAACCTGCGCGGCGCACTCGAGCGCGAGGAGTTTGTCGTTCATTACCAGCCGCAGGTCGCGATCCCCGATTTTCATCTCGTCGGCATGGAGGCGCTGGTGCGCTGGCAGCATCCGAGTTTGGGGCTGCTTTATCCGAGCGAGTTTGTGTCGCTGGCGGAGGAGAGCGGGCTGATTATTCCGCTGGGCGATCAGGTGATGCGGGTGGCGTGCTTGCAGAACAGAGCCTGGCAGGACAAGGGTCTCGCGCCGATGCGGCTCTCGGTGAACTTCTCCGCGCGGCAGTTTCAGCAGCCGACCTTCATCAGCGACGTCGAACAGATCCTCAAAGACACGAATCTCGATCCACGCTGGCTGGAGCTCGAACTGACCGAGAGCTCGATCATGAAAGAGCCGGAGCAGGCTATTGAAAAACTGCACGAGCTGAAGCTGATGGGCATTCGCGTCGCGATCGACGACTTCGGCACCGGCTACTCATCGCTGAACTACCTGAAGCGCTTCCCGATCGACACGCTGAAGATCGACCGGACGTTTGTCGCCGATGTTTGCAAGGATCGGCACGACACCGCGATCGTGCGGGCGATCATCAGCTTGGGCCATGCACTCGATTTGACAGTGATTGCGGAAGGTGTCGAGACGCAGCAACAGCTTCAGTATCTCAGCGCGTTGGGCTGCAACGTGCTGCAAGGTTTTCTGTTCAGCAAGTCGCTGCCGCCGGAAGGATTCGAGGAGTTGTTAATCGAACAGCGGCGAGTTACTGCGACCGATGGCGTTTCGCCGACGGTTCCGCTGTCGCTCGTCCCCGCTACTTGAGCAGACTTGCCGCCGCCTCGTCGACCAGCCAGATCAAATTGCCGCTTGTTGGCTTCACCGCTTGTGCCGGATAGCGATCGGGATCCGGATCGGTTTGCAGCACCTCTTTCAGAATCGACGCTTTCGCCACGCCGGAAACCAGAAACATCACCGACGCCGCGTTGTTCAGCACCGGCAGCGTCAACGTGATGCGATAGGCGTTCAACTTCTCGACCCACGGCGCCACCACCGGGCGTTCAGACTCTTTCAACGCCGGTGAGTGCGGGAAGAGCGAAGCAGTGTGGCCGTCTTCGCCGAGCCCGAGCAGAACGAGCTCGAGATCGGGCGTGTTTACGCCGTACAGCTCGTCCAGAATATCTTCGTAATCTTGCGCGGCTTCGGCGGCGTTCTCTTTTTCTCCCTCCATACGCAGCACCTGAGTTCTTTTCACCGGCACGTGCGCGAGCATCGCTTCGTGCGCCATGCGGTAATTGCTCTCGGGGTGATCGGGCGGCACGTGCCGTTCGTCAGTGAAGAGGAAAAACATCTTCTTCCACGGAACCTGATCGCGAAACGGCTCCCGCGGGTCTGCGAGCAACTGGTAGAGAAGCTTGGGCGTCGAGCCGCCCGCGAGCGCCACCGCGCAGCCGTTGATTTGGGCCACCGCCTGCCGGCTTTGCTCGACAAAATACGCCGCCGCGGTGCGCGCCAGCTCCGCCGCATCGGACACGACTTGTAAATCGTAATTGCTCATAACAACGCAACGATTCGCAGCGGCCCTCCGCTGCCGCCCTTGATCTTCATCGGCAGCGCGATGACCGAAAAGCCTTTCACCGGCAACTGGTCGAGGTTCGCGACGTTCTCCAAAGCGGGCACGTTTTTCTCGAACAGGATCCGGTGACTCTCGAACAGTGTCGACTGGCCGTAGTCGATGCTCGCGGTGTCGAGACCGATCGCTTTGATCGATCGGTTCTGCGTCAACCAGCGTGCGGCAGCCGGATCGAGTCCCGGAAAATGAAGCTTTGCCACCGCGCCCGCGCCGCGCTCGTCGGTGCCGAGGTACATCTTGCGATCGGGATAGTGCTTTCCGAAGCCGGTGCGCAGGAACACAATCACGCCGGTCGGAATTCTTCCGTTCTGTTTTTCCCAGTTCTCGATGTCAGCGACGCTCACGAGGTAGTCGCGATTCGCGGCGCATTGCTTCGTCACGTCGATTACTATCGCGCGGCCCATCAGTTGTTCCAGAGGAATCTCGTCGACACTCTGGTGTCCTTTCGCGAAGTGGACCGGCGCGTCAAGGTGCGTGCCGCCGTGTTCGGCTGCCGAGTAGCGATAGGCTGAGTAGAAGTAGCCTTTGTCAGTGACGCCTTCGAAGTCAGTTTCGAGTTTGAAGGCTTCGGCGGTGGGCCAGTAGATGGTGTTGGCGTCGAACGGATACGAGAGATCCACGACTCTCCCGACCGACAGTATCGATCGCTGCTGCGCCGCTGCGACCGGAACAATAAAAAGCATGAACAAGAACAGGCTTAGGTGTCTCATCTGGAGGGCTCCTTAAGCTTTCGGTAGAATCGGTTCACAAGAATAACGCGGATCGGAGCTTCTAATGCAAATAGGGATGATCGGCTTGGGGCGCATGGGCGCCAACATGGTGCGGCGCCTCTTGCGGGGCGGGCACGAGTGCGTGGTTTACGACCGCAACGCGCAGGCGGTGCAGGATCTGGTGGGAATCGGGGCGACCGGCGCGGCGGCGCTCGCCGAGTTTATGGAAAAGCTGAAGCAGCCGCGGGCGATCTGGTTGATGATTCCGGCGGCGCTCGTTGACTCGACGCTGAGCGATCTCGAGGTGCTTGCAAGCGCCGGCGACATCATCATCGACGGCGGCAACTCGTATTACATCGACGACATCCGCCGCGCGCGCGAGTTGAAAGCGAAAGGCATTCATTACGTCGACGTCGGCACGAGCGGCGGCGTGTGGGGACTCGAGCGCGGCTATTGCCAGATGATCGGCGGCGAGACTGAAGTTGTTGCTCATCTCGATTCCATCTTCAAAACACTCGCGCCGGGAAGCGCCACTGTCGAGCCGACTCCCGGAAAAGCGCCTGGCTCGACTGCCGCCGAAGGTTACCTGCACTGCGGTCCGGCCGGCGCGGGTCACTTTGTGAAGATGGTTCACAACGGCATCGAGTATGGCTTGATGGCCGCGTACGCCGAAGGCTTCAACGTGCTGCATCACGCGAACGAGGGAAAGACCGAACGCACCGCCGACGCCGAAACGACGCCGCTGCGTCATCCCGAACACTACAGTTACGATTTCAACATCGCCGACGTCGCCGAGCTGTGGCGGCGCGGCAGCGTGGTCGCCTCCTGGCTGCTCGATCTCACCGCGATCGCGCTCGCCGAAAAACCGAATCTCGAAGGCTACTCCGGCCGCGTGGCGGATTCAGGCGAAGGACGCTGGACCATCAACGCCGCGGTTGACGAAGGTGTGCCCGTGCCCGTCTTGAGCGCGGCGCTGTTTCAACGTTTCGATTCGCGCGGCGAGGCGGAGTTTGCAAACAAGATTCTTTCGGCGATGCGTTTTCAGTTTGGCGGGCACGTCGAGCAGGGGAAGAAATAGGTGAAATATGGCAAGTGTACTTGTGGAACCTAATCCGGTTCAGATGGAGCAGCCTGAACTGCCGCATGCGGAGCCGTGCGTGATGGTGATCTTCGGCGCGACCGGCGATCTCACGCGACGCAAGTTGATGCCGGCGTTGTGGGACCTCGTGGGCCATGGTTGTCTCGAGGGCGTGCGCATTCTCGGGATCGGCCGCAGCGAGATGAGCGACGAAGAGTTTCGCGCGATGATGCACGACGCGCTGGTTGAGGCGAAAAAGCTGGGCGGTGACGATGAAGAGCAGTGGCGGAAGTTTGCCGAGTGTATCCACTACTCGACCGGCGAGCTGAACGAAGACGAAACCTATCGCGCCACCGCCGCGCGTCTAGACGAGCTGGCCGCACAGGGCGCGAGCCGCAATCATCTTTTCTATCTCGCGACGCCGCCATCGTTGTTTGACGAGATCATCGACGGCCTCGGCAAAGCAAACCTCGCCCGCGAAGAGAAGAACTGGAGCCGGATCGTTATCGAGAAGCCGTTTGGCCGCGACCTCGAATCCGCGCGCGCGTTGAACGCGAAGCTGGCCGGCGTGTTCGCCGAGAGCCAGATCTATCGCATCGATCACTACCTCGGCAAAGACACCGTTCAGAACATACTCGTTTTTCGTTTCGGCAATTCCATGTTTGAGCCGATCTGGAATCGCAACTACGTTGACTTCGTCGAGATTACGGCGGCTGAGACGGGCGGCGTCGGCAGTCGCGCCGGGTATTACGAAGAAGCCGGCGCGTTGCGCGACATGGTGGCCAATCATCTGCTGCAACTGCTCACGCTCACCGCGATGGAACCGCCGGTCGCGTTCGACGCCGACTCGGTGCGCGAAGAGAAGGTCCAGGTGCTGCGCTCGATTCGCCGTTTGAAGCCCGAAGAAGTGAGCGAACGGACGGTGCGCGCGCAGTATGGTCCGGGTGAGATCGACGGCAAACCAGTGAAGGGTTACAAGGAAGAGGAAGGCGTCGCTAAAAATTCGACTACGGAAACGTATGCGGCGATCGAGTTCAGAATTTCAAACTGGCGCTGGTCGGGAGTGCCGTTCTACGTTCGCACCGGCAAAGGTCTGGGGCGACATCTCACGGCGATCGCCGTTCACTTGAAACGAACGCCGCAAGCGCTGTTCGCGCGCACGCCCACCGAAGAGATCGATCCGAACATCATCGTGCTGCGCATTCAGCCGAACGAAGGGATCACGGTGACCTTCGGCGCGAAGCGGCCGGGCCTGGAGATGCGCACGACGACCGTGCACATGGACTTCTGTTATCAACACGCGTTTGGCGTCGAGCCGCCGGCGGCGTACGAGATGCTGCTGCTCGACGTGATGCGCGGAGATGCGGCGATGTTCACGCGCGGCGACGAGGTTGAAGGGCAGTGGCGACTGATCACGCCGATCGAGGAAGCGTGGAGCGCGGAGGGCGCGCCGCCGTTGACGATCTATCCGGCCGGCAGCGATGGTCCCGCGGAAGCGGAGGAAATGCTCGCGCGCAACGGGCACCGCTGGCGCGGGCTTAAAGAGAGCCAGGCCGGCTGCGACTAAGTTTGGCCACAGATGAACACAGATACACACGCAAGCAGCTTTGTAGCTAAGGCAGGAAATGCTGTGCGGGGGTCACACGCAGCTTTGTAGCTTACGCAGAAAACGCCGTGCGGGGTCACATGCAAGCAACCGTGTTTATTTGTGGCTAAGACTGCCGACGACTGTAGCCAGCTCGACGCGATCCACCGGCTTCGCCAGGTGCATCTGGTAACCTTCCGACAGCGCTCGTATCCGATCTTCCGTGCGCGCGTACGCCGTTAACGCGAGCGCCGGCGTCTGCCCGCCGCGCTCCCGCGGCAGCGCCCGCACTTTTTTGATCAACGCATATCCATCTTCGACCGGCATCCCGATGTCGGCGATCAGCACGTCAGGCTTCAAACTCTCCATCGCCTCGAGCGCCTCGCGCGTCGACGCCACCGCCTGCACCTCGGCGCCCGAACGCTCCAGCATTGCCGCCAGCAAAGCGCGCGCGTCGAATTCATCGTCGACGACGAGCACGCGCAAGCCATGCAGCGACAATCGGTGCCGGTCACCCGAATCGCGGACCGA
>JBKPPP010000175.1:0-7632 GCA_046733615.1 Acidobacteriota bacterium
GCCTTCAGCAGCTCAGGCAGACGCGCGCCCGGCGGAAGGTTTTCGAGGCCGCCGGTTTGCGCCAGCAGGGCCGCATTTTCAGGATGGACGTGCGCGAGCTTGAACGACTGGTTGTCAACCGTGGCGTTCACCATGGTCCACGTGCGGCTGTAGAGCGCGTTGGTCAAAGAGATCGGCCGCACGTCGATCGTCTCGCCGGAAACCGTTTCACCGCGCAGCAGGTAATAACTCCGCCCGCGCTCGAGATCGCCCCCGGCCATCATGACGTTCCAGGCGGCGAAAGGATAGAGATTGCGCACGAACAGAAAGGACCAGAAGAGTGGCAGGAAGATTGCGGCCGTCAGGAGCGCGTACTTGATGTGCAGGCGAGTCACTCTTATTCGGCGCGGACAAGTTTGTAGTTTTGAAAATTGCTCACGAGGCGCTGCACGCTGCGTGCCGCCTGCTGTTGTTCGACTTCGTAGTTGACGGTGAATTCATCGACGATCTCGCCGATCGTCTTGCCGTGCGCGAGACCTTTCCAGACGATCATGGCGGTTTCGTTCAGTTGGTAGTAACGCTTTGTGTTGAGATCGACGAGTATGCCCTCGCCGCCGTCGAAGTCGGTGACGACGACGTGCTTACCCGTGACGAGATTAGTTGAGTTCATGATTACTGATTTCCAATCTTTTCTGTTCGAGCAATCGATACGGCTCGGCGGCCCACGCCTCCGCCGCTGCGCGAATAAGGTCGCTCGCCGCCTGTCGTTTTTGTACGCCGTCGGCGACGAACGTACGAGTTTCAGAAACAGCTTTCGAGTACGTCCGGCTGCGGGCGGCGATCGCGTCCAGCTCCGCGGCGGACGGTGTGACTCCAAAAAACTTCAGCGCGTCTGAGAGCACGTCGGGCGATAGTTGGTCGTAATTAAGCAATAGCGTTCGATCGTTTGCAACTCGAACTGCGGATGAGTAGAAGCTCGCGATCGAGCGCGCGCAGAGTTCTTCCGAAGTCATTTGCGCAACCTCTTGAGTTGAAACGCCCGCGATCGAGGCGAGCACGCGATGGTCTTCATCTTGCAGCCACGCCGGCGGGGTCTGCATGTTTGAAACGATCGTCTCGACTGGATCGCGATACAGAAAGATCCACGGAACCTCGGGCCAGATGCGCCGGATCCGCTCGATCTGCGACACGCTGCAACAGGAAAACTTTACAAAGAGGCGCCGCTCGCGGCCGGTGTGTCGTTGGCCCAACGCCCTGACGATGGCGCGAAGAAAGATCGAGTAGAGCATCTCCTTTGTGTGTTCCGGATCGACGTCGGTGATGAACCGCGCGATGAGCTTATCAACGGCGGGCGGTTCGGAGAGCACCACAGTGCCGGGAATGACGCGCAGGATATTGGCGAGAAGCGTCGAGCCGCAACGGGACGAATGAAAGATGAACCCGGACGGCGGAATGCTGTCGAAAGTTTTTTCGAGCTGGATTAAAGCGTCGAATTCAGTAAAGCGACTGGGAGGATTCGGGAGCTCGGCCGTGATTCGATCGATCGTTTGCTGGAAAAACGGCTCGCTGAAATCGAAACCGTGCAGGTCCATCCACAACAGACCGGGCCGGCCATTCTCGATCACGGCATCGATCGGCAGCCAGCCCTGGAAATCAATGGACGCCATTACGCCAGGGGATCTTGCCATAAGTCTGAAGACAAAACAGGCACGGTGAGCCGACATAGAGGTCCGGCTTGACGCCTTGCGAACGCAACACAGCGAGCGCGTCCTTTCGTCGTTGCACCTGCGCCGCCGCGGCCCCCCGAAGTCGCGTCAACGCGGACGCGAACGATTCGACGTTCAGATCGGCAACAACATCGTCCTCCGCGGCGGCGCCACGATAACCGGACAGGTTGCAGCACAACGAAAGCCGCCCGCGATAATCCACGTTCATACTCGTACCGGCGAGCGGTGCGCACGGCGCGCGCTGCTCGTCGATGTTGTAATAACCGACGTCGATTCCGATCGGCATCTTGAAAATGCGTGCGAGGATCGCTATCTCTTCTTCAGCGGCGCGCCGCTCGTCGAGATTCAATGCCGACTCGTCTTCGATCGCGCTGGAAGTCGGCATGATGTGCACGAAGTTCAGCGCCGCTGCTCCCATGCGCGCGGCGAAGATCGCGATCGACTCGAGCTGGTCCACGAGGTCGCGACGAACCGTGATCTTGATCGTGAACGGAAGCTGCGACATGTAACAACGCGAAAACGCGCGAATCAGCCGGTCGAAAGATCCGGCGCCACGCCAGCGATCGTGCGTCTCGCGATCGATTCCATCGAGACTAAACGCCACGTGCGAAATCGCCTCGCGAGTGGCGCTCAACGCGGGCCAGGTGCGTTCGAAGTGCCAACCATTCGTGACGAAGCTGGTGGTCAGATCGGCGTCGGCGACTGTCTGCAAGACTTCAGCAAATTGCGGGTGCAGAGTCGGCTCGCCACCGGTGAAAGTGACGCGCGTGATGCGCGCCGTTTCGCGCGCTTCCTTTACGACGCGGCGCAGCAGCTCCAGGGGAAAGAACTCGGCGTGGCGGCTGTAAAGATTTTCTTCAGAACGGAGACAGTAGCTGCAATGAAGATTGCAGATGTTGGCGAGCTCCACACTCAGGCGTTGTGGACCATAGTTGCCGGCGAAGTCTGCACCAGTGTCCATCTGCTAAGCGGAACAAACAGAACTGACAATTTCGGAAGCGCGCCGGCTGTCGAGTAGATCGCGACCGGCAGTCAAGTCGAATCCTTTTGCCTGGCGCGCCAACTGCGACAGCAGTTCCAGATTCGCACCGGCAACCGCCGTGTCGTAAGTGGCCCAGGGGCAGGCGCGGATCAGCCGCGCCATCGTCTCAGCTTGCATCAAGGCTTGCAACCGCGTCTCGGCTTCCCCGCCGATCGAGCTGAAGAGTAGAAACCGCGGCGCGACCTGCGCAACACGTGGCGCGGAGAAAACACCCGCCGGCTCGAAGCAGTGCTTCACGCCAGGTCGCGCTCCGCTCTCCTTCGCAGCGTCTTGCGAGAGCGCGAAGAAACTGCGAAACCCGCGCGCCTCGACTTGCCTGTCAACGAGACTCAGCAACAGCTCGTCGTCTGAAAGATAACTCCAGCCGGCCTGCGCGAGTTGCAGCGTCAGCGTTGACTTGCCGCCGCCCGATGGCCCAATTATGAGCACACCATTCTCTGTCTTGGGCACAATGACTCCGGCGCTGTGAATATCAAACAAACCAAAACGCCTGAGCGCAGCGCACACCGCGAAAGAAGTCACGCGCGCCAGCTCCGGATCCGTAGCGTCGGGAATCTCTCTGGTCCACAGCGCAACTTTGACCGGATCGCCTTCTGCAAGACGCATCAACGAATTTTCAAACTTCAGATAAAGCTGATCGCCCGCATGAAAGCAGCGCCCACCGTGCGCGACTTCAAACTCCTCCAGCCCACGCGGAACTTCAGGAAAACCTTCGCGACCGAAGAAACTGATTTGTACATGCGTCTTTCGCTCGAGAACGGAGACTGGCGTCAGTTGCCAACCGACAAAGAGTCGCTCGATCAGTTTGACGAGGGGAGGATCGAAGCATTCAATAAATAAGAACCGACCGGCGACTTCGTAAAAACTGTAAGACGCCAGCCGGTCAAAGACCTGAATAGCTTTCATGCGGCCTAAATATCTATTGTGTTAATTGGTCACGTTGCTGCTGGTGGCAATAAAGAACGTGGTCGCTTCGAGAACGTCAACAGGAACAGAAATCTCGGGTTCTACAAACGGTTTTTTTCGACCGGTCAGTTCGGCACTCTCACCAGTTCCAGTCTGCGCACTTGCGTTTTCTTCATTCTTAAAATCGTTTTGCTTTACCAAGATTAGCCGCCTCCTCGAATCTTAGCTGGTTAATATATTGTCTTGATCTAGTTCGTGGCAATACAAAAATTCGGACCACGCGCGGTTAAAAACTGACGTTAATTCAGTTCACGGAGCTTGCGTCGTCTTCGGAGGTTCGGCCAGGACCATTCTCAACGCACGTTTTTCTCCGTGCGTCAGGTCAGCTCGATAGAACAACTTGATGTTGGGCGAGAGCTGACGAACAGCATCTTCAACGGGAAGCTTCGAGATGTCGGCATCGATGGGATCCATGCGCTCGTTCTGAATATCGATCGGCACGCCGATCTCCTCACCGATCTTCAGCAGGATCAGCGGCAACGGCTGCTTCTTTGCTTTCACGGTCAGCATGCCGTTTTCGTATTTTACTCGCAGCGGCTGCTCTTCCTGTTTCTTCTTTTCGTCGTCTGTTTCGGGCTCGACCCCGTCTTCAGTATTGCCCTCGACCAGCATCGACGTGTTCGTACCGGCAACGACTGCTGTCAACGGCGGCTCGCCCTGGTTGAGATCGTAGAAGTAGATGCCGAGCGCTTTTGGCGGATTCATCGATCCGGTGTCGAGCTCGTAGTCGACGTAGACCATCGGCGACATGAGCTGCAATGCCGGTTCAAGGGTGAGTTCGCTGAACTCGATCGTGATCAGTTCTTTCTGCCGCTGCGGACCAAGAAATACCGGTATCTTTAGTTTCTGCGACAGCTCCTGGGCCACCTCGGCCATCTTTGCCTTTTCGGCTTTCAGCGAGAGGTTGAGAATCGGGCGCGTCTTGACGGTCAACAGATACCCGGGCTTCTTCTTGTCCTGCTTCTCGGGCGCGGCGGTGGCTTCTTTCGCCGGTGGTCTGGCGTCCTGCTCCGAGGGTGTCGGGTGTTGCGAGAAAGCGCTCGTCGCGCATACGAAGACGAGTAAAACGAGTAACGTCGCCGCCCTCGCATGATCACATTTGATGAAACGCTTCACGTTTTCCTCGCACACCTCAACTCGCGGTCAAACTAGCACGTGCGAAAAATTGAGTCAAATTTCAGGTTGTCCGGGTTTTAAAGAGGAGACGAAGAGGTCGGGCGATATAGTAAGCGAAATTCGGAAGCGGGTGGTTCGCAACGTCGCCGTCGGTCGGACGAAGCATGTGAGCAAGATAACGTGCACGCGCCGGCAGGCTTTTTCTGACGCCGATGTTGTACTTGAAGATCTCGCGCGACGTTGCGGGAACGTGTGTCGGGCCGCTGAAAAGATGATCGATGATGTTAGCCGCGAGTGATCTGAGGCGCGCATCGGCAGCGCAACGTTCACTTACTTCCGCCGGCAACCTTGCCTGCAAGAGCTCTTGCGCAAGATACAAGCCAAGCAGAAACATTCGCTCGCCGTCAGTGTCGGTGGCGCGCTGCAATAACGCGGTCCAGTCGAGCTGGTGACGCGCGATCAACTCGGCGATGTCGCAGATCCAGCCGAGTCGCTCCCACAGGTGACGCGAGCCGTGCACGCACAACGAGAACAGCAGATCGTCGGGCGTAAGCGTTTTCATCGGCGTGCCGTTGACGTCGATCGTTACGAGGTTGCGCCAGAGATCGTCTTCCTGGACTGACGAAGCAAAGAGGTGAGGCGCGACTTCCCAGTGGAGCTCGAATACGAGTCGGCGCTGGTCACGTGCGAATTGCAGGTTGTGTTGTGTGCGGAGCAGTAGATCCTGTTGGCTTGCACTCAGCGGTCTCGTCAGCTCGTAACCTTCCCGCAGCAGCAGATCGCGGGCGCGCGGCACGTCTGACTTTTTGACGATCACGTCGAGATCGACAAAGCGGCGCAACGCAAGATCGCCATACGCGAGCAACGCGAGCACCGGGCCTTTGTAAGGAATCGCTTCGATGCCCTGGCTTCGAAACAGATTAATAAGACGGCAGAGTTCGGCGGTCAGCACCGTGTTGCGGGCCGAGTTCTCGATGAAGTCTGTTTTCAGTGAAGGAGGGGCGAAACGTCTATAAACCAACGGAACGACCGCATGGCGACGGGCCAGCAGGGAAAAATAATTCCAGTCAAAATCGTCGGCAATAATTTCAGGAATGCGAGGTTCTTGAGCCGGCGGCGCAGTGCGCGCGCAGCACAGCAGCAGTTGATGCTCTGGCCGATCCCGCGCTGTTGTTAAATTACTCATTCACTTTCAAAACAGCGAGAAACGCTTCCTGCGGAATCTCCACGCGTCCGACTTTCTTCATCCGCTTCTTACCTTCCTTCTGTTTCTCCAGCAACTTCCGTTTGCGCGTGATGTCGCCGCCGTAACACTTCGCGATCACGTTCTTGCCCAGCGCCTTCACCGTTTCGCGCGCGATCACCTTATTACCGATCGCCGCCTGAATCGGCACCTCAAACAGTTGCCGCGGAATCAACTGCTTCATCTTCTCCGCCAGCGCCCGCCCCTTCGGCTGCGCCGTGCTGCGATGCAGAATCAACGACAGCGCATCCACGGGCTCGTTCGCGACCAGCACGTCGAGCTTCACCAGATCGCTTTCCCAATATCCCGCGAGGTTGTAGTCGAGCGAAGCATAACCGCGCGAAACCGACTTCAGCCGGTCGTAAAAATCGAGCACGATCTCATTCAGCGGCAACTCGTAAGTCAGCATCACGCGATTCGACGTGATGTATTCGAAGCCCTTCTGAATTCCGCGTTTTTCTTCAAGCAAAGGCAGGATGCCGCCGAGATGTTCGTCCGGCGTCAGGATCACCGCGCGAATCACCGGCTCTTCGATCTTGGCGATGCGGCCCGGATCGGGCATCTTCGCCGGCGAGTCGATCTCGGTTACTTCGCCGTCAGTCGTCGTGACGATGTAGCGCACACCGGGCGCGGTCGTGATCAGGTCGAGATTAAACTCACGCTCCAAACGCTCCTGCACGATCTCCATGTGCAGCAACCCGAGAAAGCCGCAACGAAAACCAAACCCCAGCGCAGTCGACGATTCCGGCTCGTAAAAGAACGACGCATCGTTCAGCCGCAACTTGTCGAGCGCGTCGCGCAACTCTTCGTACTGCGCCGTGTCCACCGGATACAAACCGGCAAACACCATTGGCTTGATCTCCTGGTAACCGGGAAACGGCTCCTTCGTCGGGCGCGCCGCTTCCGTGACCGTGTCGCCGATCTGCACGTCGGCCACCGCTTTGATCGAAGCGGTCAGGAATCCCACCTCGCCGACACTCAACTGATCGATCGGCGTCGGCGTCGGCCGGTTCACGCCGAGAGTTTCGACCTGGTAATCGCGGCCCACGTTGAAGAAGCGGATCTTCATTCCCGGGCGAATCGTGCCTTCGATCACGCGGAACAGCACGATCACGCCGCGATACGGGTCGTACCACGAATCGAAGATCAGCGCTTTGAGCGCGGCGTTCGCGTCGCCTTTCGGCGGCGGCACGTCGCGCACGATCGCTTCGAGCACGTCGGCGACGCCTTCGCCGGTCTTGGCGCTGGTGAGAATCGCGTTGTGTGTTTCGAGGCCGATGAAGTGTTCGATCTGTTCGATTGCTTTGTCAGGCTCCGCGCCCGGCAGATCGATCTTGTTGATAACGGGAATCAGCTCGAGATTGTGATCGAGCGCGAGGTAAGTGTTCGCGAGCGTCTGCGCTTCCACACCCTGCGAGGCATCGACGATCAGCAACGCGCCCTCGCACGCCGAAAGCGAACGCGAAACTTCATACGAGAAATCGACGTGACCGGGCGTGTCGATCAGGTTCAAGACGTACGGCTGGCCGTCTTTTGCCTTGTAGTCGAGCCTGACTGCG
>JBKPPP010000176.1:0-4849 GCA_046733615.1 Acidobacteriota bacterium
TCGCGATCCACGGCAACGTTCGGCGCGAAGGTTCGTGGTACTACTGGGCTGAAATCCGGAGATCGCTTCGATCTTTCAAAGTGGGACAAGATCAGGTGGGCCTTATCACGTTACTACACTTCCGGTTACTGCCCCTTAAAAGATATACTGCTAACTCCTCCAGTGGCGGACTGAAAATTTCCGCGGCACATTCCCCCTTACACCCTCGCGATTTGATGCGCGCTCACTCAGCGCTCCGCTCCGGCAGTGCGGCGCGGGAGTATGCCAGGGTCCCGAGGTCTGTAAATGAGAAGGTTTGATCTCAAGGTAATCGTATTTTTCGTCACTCTCACACTACTGCTGACTATCGGCGTGATTGCGTTTTGGGAAGCTACGCTCCGCCCGCCGTTCTTTGCCTGGGTTGATGCCCGGTATCCCGGTGACAGCAACGCCGAGTGGCGTTGGAATATTAAACAACGCATCGAACATGTCTTTATCTCCATCACCGTCGATGCACTTGTCGTAACGTTGCTGCTCCGGCTCGTCCACCGGCAACAGCGTCAACTCCGCGCCAGTGAAGAGCGCTACCGGGCCCTGTTTGAACAGGCGCGGGACGGCATCGGAGTGGTGCGCCTCTCCGATCACCGGCTGCTGGAAGCCAATAATAGAGTCTGTGAGATTCTCGGGCTCCAGCAACAGGAGTGCATCGAGCGGGATATTCGCGAACTCTTTCGCAGCGCCGCTGCGAATGGACGGCCGGAACTCGCGATGACTGCCGCCACCCACATTTCCCAGGAGACTGAATTGGTAATCAAGAGTGCGCAGGGTCAACCGCTGCCGGTTTCCATTTCCTTTACTCCGTTATCGACTGACGGCGAAGAGGTCATGATCATGTCTCTCCGTGATCTCTCGGTGCGAAAGAAACTGGAAGCCGAACGCGAAGAGATGCAACGACAGCTTTACCAGTCTTCAAAGCTTGCGTCGATCGGCGAACTTTCGGCAGGCGTCGCGCACGAGATCAACAATCCGCTGAACGGCATCATCAATTTCGCCCAGCTTCTGAAGGATGAAGAGCAGCCGCGCTCGGAGTTTGAGCAACAGATGATCGACGGGATTATTGACGAGGGTCAACGCATCGCGCAGATCGTGCGAGGGCTGCTGACTTTCGCGTCCGCGGATACACACGAGCTAGAACAGGTTCGCTTCGCCGACTCCATCAAAACTTCCATCGCGCTCTTCGGGCATCAGTTTGAAAAAGAAGGCATCACCGTCGAGATCGACATCGAGCCGGATCTTCCCTTGGTTCGGGCCGATGGTTCACGGCTGAGACAGGTCGTGGTCAATATGATCAGTAATGCCTACCAGGCGCTGAAAGCCAAGGAAGTAGCGGACGGCGACCAGCAGCGAAAACTCTTTAAAATTACCGCGCGCCGTGCCGGAAAGGACGGCCAATGTGTCCGCGTGGAGTTTTATGACAACGGCGTGGGTATCAAACGCGAAGATCTAGGCAAAGTGTTCGATCCCTTTTTCACGACTCGCCGGGAAACAGGCGGGACGGGATTGGGTTTGAGTGTCAGCTTCGGCATCATTCGCGATTTCGGCGGCACTATCTCTGTGGAAAGCGAGCTCGGTAAGTTCACGCGATTCATAATCGAACTTTCCGCGATCGAAACGTGGGAGGCTGAATACGTTTAATGCCTAACGTTCTACTGGTTGACGACGAGCCGAGCATTCGCCTGACGATGGGAGAGTTTCTGAAGCGGGCGGGCTACTCCGTATTAACAGCCGCCGATTATAGCGGCGCGGTAGTGCACAAAACTGCGGACCTCGACGTTGCAGTCATCGACATCCATCTGCCCGGGAAGAGCGGCATTCACCTACTACAGGAATTGACCGCCGAGAGATACGTTCCCGTCATCATGATCACCGGCGAACCAAACCTGTCGGTGATTCCGGAGATTGTGCGCTCGGGCGCTTACGATTTCATCGCGAAACCGATCGTCAAAGACGTGCTGCTGAACGCGGTGGGCCGCGCAGCCGAGAAAAAACGGTTGATTGATGAGAAGCGGCGGCTCGAGCAGGAGATAAAACAGTACGCCGAAGAACTCGAGGCACGCGTAGAAGAGCGCACCGCGGAGCTCGTCGAGACCCACAAACGCCTCGTGACTCAGGAGCGGATCGCTGCGCTGGGACGCGCAGCCGCCGAGGTAGCCCACGAGGTGAAGAACCCGCTAGCCGGGCTGCTGCTCTACTCTCTCCAACTCAAAAGCAAAGCCGCCAACTTCTCCGAAAGTGAAGCATATCTCGTCGACAAGATCGTCGATACGATCAATCACCTCAACAGCCGGGTCGAACAGATCCTCGGATTCGCACGCCCGGTCAATCTCACCTTGAAGTCCGCCGATCTCAACCAGATTATCAACGACGTACTGGAACTCCTGCGGCCGCAGTTGGCGGCGAACAAAGTCGAGGTGCGTCGCTCGCTGGGTCAGCAACCCGCTTATGCAATGCTCGACCAGTCGTCGCTGCGCGGCGCATTGCTGAATCTCATGCTGAATTCGATCGAAGCGATGGCCGGCGGCGGCACTTTGAGTATTTCCCTCGAGCGCACCGGCGAGATGCTGCGACTCGAAATCGTGGACACTGGCCGCGGCATTGGTGAGGAAGAGTCGAAAAAGATCTTCGAGCCGTTCTACACAACGAAGGCGCAGGGTCTGGGCCTTGGCATGCCGTATTCGAGAAAAATCATCGAGCAGCACGGCGGCAGCATTTCGCTTAACAGCCGGCTCGGAGAGGGCACCACGATCAGCATCATGCTTCCGGCCGCGCAGCAGGAGGTTGCTCATGCGTCCTAGCCGGATTCTCGTGGTCGATGACGAGCCGAGCGTCAGGGATGCCCTGCGCTTTGCATTAACAGATCTGGGCCATCAGGTCGATGCGGCTAAGAATGGCGCCGAGGCAAAACAATTGCTCAAAGGCTCTCCGTACGACGTGGTTTTCACGGATCTCCGTCTCCCCGACGCCAGCGGGATAGACCTGCTCGCTTTAATCAAGAGCGACACGCCGAACACCGAAGTCATTGTAATGACTGCCCACGGTTCGCTCGACATCACTATCGAAGCCATCAAGCGCGGCGCCTTCTACTACATTGAAAAGCCTTTCACACCCGCTCAGCTCAAGGCGCTGATCGAACGCGCCTTGCAGTTCGAGGCCATCAAGCGCGAGAACCGCAGCCTGAAGACTGCGCTACAGGGAGATGGCGACGATTTCGGAATCATCGGCCGCCATCCGAAGATGCGACAAATCCACGCCGTTATTCGCACCGCTGCGCCTTCAGACGCGTCAGTGCTGATAGAAGGCGAGTCGGGCACGGGAAAAGAGTTGATTGCCGCGGCCTTCCACTTCCAGAGTCCGCGCGCGGAGTTACCTTTTATGCGCATCAACTGCGCGGCGATCCCGCAGGAGCTGATCGAATCCGAGTTATTCGGTTATCGAAAAGGAGCATTCACCGGAGCCGATCGCGACAAGCGCGGGTTGATCGAAGCAACTGCCGGCGGCACGTTGCTCCTCGACGAAATCGGCGAGATGCCGGCCCACCTGCAAAGCAAGCTGCTCCGCGTCTTGCAGGAGCGAAAACTGCGCCCGATCGGCGCGGAACAGGAAATCAGCGTCGATTTCAGACTGGTCACTTCCACCAATCGCGACACCTCACAGATGATTCAAAACGGGGGGCTGCGCAGCGATCTGTACTTTCGCATCAGCACGATCAAGGTGAAACCACCTCCGCTGCGGGAAAGGCTCGACGACGTGCCGCTGCTCGCAAATCGTTTTCTCGAGCATTACGCGGCAAAGTACAAGAAGCGAATTGGCGAGATTTCGACTGCTGCGTTTACTTTGTTGATGCGTTACGACTGGCCCGGAAATGTGCGCGAGCTGGAAAGTGTAATCGAGCACGCCGTGCTGTTTGCGACGGAAGATAAGTTGACGCCCGAGTCTCTGCCCGAGCATCTTCACTCCTCGCAGCCCGGAGAGTTTCGCTGCGTTATTCCGCCGTACTTCACCATGGAAGAGATCGAACGCGAAGCGATCGCGCAGACGCTTGAACGCACCGGAGGAAACGTGAAGCGGACCGCGGAAATTCTTAACTATCACCGGCCGAGGCTCTATCGAAAGATGAAGAGCTTCGGTTTGCGTGGCAGAGCCGATACGGAGAACCAGGCGGAGGCCGCCGCAGAATAAAGTTCGTGTTCCGTCATGGAACATACATACCTCACAACAGCCCAGCGTAGAACACGCCAAAGCCGCGCCACTCGCGCATGCCGCGCCCGCAGAGATGACGTTTAGCAAAGGTCCTCTGGCCTTTCTGCTCTCACACCTTCCCAAGGCACAACGTTTGCTCAAGCGAGGCTCGCTACAGATGAACTTCTGATGAAGCCTCGCCACCACGTTCGCAGGTCCGCGCGGTAAGAAACGTAAGCAAACTCAACACACACACTTTTCTGACTTCTCGAAGACGTGTTGTTTTCGAGCAGGAGTACTGATCCGTTCAATGAGGAAAATTTCTATGAATATCAGAAACGCTTTGCGGCAGTGGCAGTCGCTGTTCTCGTCTGCCTGCGCCGCGACTGTCGTGCTGATTGCAGTGTCGGCAGCGCAGGCGCAAACGCCGCCTCCGACCACATGCCAGCGGACGGTCAAGGCTGACGTGGTCGCCCTGGACCAGGCCTTGATCTACAACCGTCTCGGCGCAATCAACCCCGCAGGTATGATTTATGCACTGAAGCGCGACGTCGTGGCGATCGATCCGAGCAAGGGTCTGGTCCCCGGCAACGTTCAGTTGCGTGCAGGCAAGCGACCACGCCCCATCGCC
>JBKPPP010000177.1:0-5117 GCA_046733615.1 Acidobacteriota bacterium
CTCGTGCTGCTGGTCCAGCCGGGAATCGGTATTGCGCTCTCCGGCCCGTTGCCGGGAACCGGAAACGCCACCACTCAGCCTGGCGGCGTCGTCTACACTGCGCAGGGATTTCAAGTGCTGCGCGTGACATATCGTTTGAACTACGCCGGCTTCACGCGTAACGATCACGTCTACCCGGTGACTTTCAATTTACAATTCGCGCGCAACGTCGCCACCGGTTTGAACGAGCGCGACGCGATGCTGGCGGCGTTGCAAGTCGGCCGGATCGTGAAGCGCGGTGACACGTCATTCCTCTACGTCTTCGCGATCAAGGGCGCGAACTCGATGATCTCGCAAGTGACGGACGACGACCTCGGCACCGGCACCGGCGTCAACATTCGCACGAATCACTTCCGCTTCGAGTATGGGATCACGAAGAAGGTGACGTTCCAGAGTCTATTCTTTATTCAGAACTCGCTGCGGCGCAGCGGGCAGTATCCAAACTTCTTCGTGCCGGTGGGCGATTTCGCGCCGACGACTTACCGCATGCAGCAGCAGGTGGTGTTCAACTTTTAGAGACTGCGGATGCGCTTCGTCAGCGCCTTCAGGCGGGGATCTTTTGTTGGGACCGGATGCGCGGCGTTGCAGTACTCGCGCGGCTCGCTGCCGCTCGGGTAGGTCATCCGTGATTTACTGGGACAGGCTGGAGTGGCAAGACGGCCCGTCTCCGGATCGATCGTGACGGTGACGGTTGGAAGTGCTGTGACAGCTTCGACTGGCTGTGTGGCAGCCGGTGTTGGGACTGGCTCGGGCTCTGTTTTTCTTTTTGGAGCGGGAGCAGCTACCTGCGTATCGTCTTTTTGATCTAATTTCTGATCTAATTGTCTTAATTCAACCACCTCAACCGGTCTCGGTTGCAGCACCTTCGTGGTAACCGCAAATACCAAAATAAATAAAACCAGCGGCACCAAAACCCACCGCCGGTGACCTGTCTTGCGAGCCGTTGCGCGCTCCGTACGCGGAGGCTCTTGAGGCGCAACGAACGGCCGCTTGTGTCGTGAGATCAACTGCTCGTACGCCTCATTGATCTCCTTCAGCTTCTCCTGCGCCTTCTCCTGCAAACGCGGATCGTGCTGAAACCGATCGGGATGCCAGACCTTCGCCAGGTCCCGATGTGCCGCTTTCAACTCCCGATCTGAAACGCCGGGTTTTACTCCCAGCACCTCGTAGGCCCGACCAAGTTCCGTGCTCAACTATTTCCCTCTCAGGACAAGATATGCGCTAGCCTTGAAACCCCGCTCAGGAGGTCGTGCGCGCTGGGTACCGGCACGCCCATCTGGTGCATGATTGTGACCAGCACCACGCCCAGAATCGCGCTGGTGACCACAGCTTTCAGCAGTGCGACAAATACCTGACTCACGAACGCCGATACAGATCGAAACACTCTTCGGATTCGCATATTGATCTCCCCGGACCGCTAGTCTTTTGGGCCTATTTCCACCGTTTTTTGAGGACTTCAGGGGCCGTCGGGAAGAGATCGAGGCAAAATCTCGACGGTATTATCGCAGAGGTCGCGCCCCGTTGACAACACTGTTTATCACGGATTTTTTGGCAGGCTGATCGTGAAGCGGCTACCCTTGGCGAGCTCGGAGTCCACGCTGACTTCGCCGCCGTGCAAAAGGGCTAAGTGTTTGACGATCGCTAGCCCCAGGCCGGTCCCGCCCATTTCGCGCGAACGTGCCCGGTCGACGCGGTAAAACCGCTCGAAGAGTCGCTCGAGGTGCTGAGCCGGGATGCCGTCGCCGTCGTCCTCGACCACGATCTCATCGCGGCCGATTTCGTCGCGGTCGCTTGTGTGATGGCTGATGGTGACGGCACCGTTCTCGTGACTGAACTTAATGCCGTTCTCAACCAGGTTGGTCAGCATCTGCTCGAGCCGGCGCGCGTCGGCGTAGACAAACGTTTCAGGCGCGACCTCGTTTCGGAGCGTGATGTTTTGCGGCCCGGCCTGCGTGGCGAGTGAGGCGCAAACATCGCCGACGAGCACGTGCAGATCGACTCGTCCCGCGCGTAACTGCACGTTGCCGCCTTCGATCGCCGTCAGCTCGAGAATGTCGTCGATCAGCTCGTGCATTCGCGACGCGTTCCTGCGAATGATCGCGAGAAAGCGTTGCGCACTCTCCGGATCCTCGTTCGCGCCCGACTCCAGCGTCTCGACAAACGCGATGATCGCCGTGAGCGGCGTGCGCAGCTCGTGCGAGACATTCGAGAGAAACTCCTGGCGCACCAGCTCCAAACGCTCCGTGCGCGTGACGTCGAAGAAAACACCCAGCGCGCCTTGCGCTCCATTTCCGTTGACATTCCCGATCGGCACGACGCTCAGATCGAATACTTGCCGTTCCGCTCCATGCGTTTCGACTTTCACTCCGCTGACTTCCTTACCCTTCAGAGCGTCGAGAAACGCGCTGTAGATCGCGGGGTTGCGAGTGAGTTCAGTCAAACGTTGCGAATCGAGCTTGGTGAGTGAGGCGTTGAAGAGCTTGTGCGCGGCCAAGTTGGAAGCAACGACGCGCATGTCTTTGTTTACCACCAGAAGACCCTCGCGCATGCTGCTCATCGTGGCTTCAAACAACGAGCCGGCGCTGAAGATCTCTCCGGTTGTGTCCGTGTCGTCAGACTCCTGCTGTTGCGCCTTGTCGCGTTTTGTAAGCAGTTCAATTAGCCGGCGCCTGAGCACAAATCACCTGCAGCCAACGAAGCGATAGCCCACGCCCACAACTGTCTCGATGCAGTCGCCGCACTTATCCAGCTTCTGTCGCAGCCGGCGAATATGCACGTCGAGCGTGCGGGCGTCGCCATAGTAACTGTAACCCCAAACACTATCCAGCAACTGCTGCCGCGTCACCACGCGGTCCGGACTGCGCGCCAGCACGGAGAGCAGCGTGAATTCCTTGTTCGTCAATTTGACCTTGGCGCCGTCGCATACGACGCGAATATCGTCGAAGTCGATCGCCAGGTGATCGTCTTCGTACGTCTTCCCCATCATCTCGTCCGCGCGCCGCATCACCGCGCGCACACGCGCCAGCAGCTCGCGAACGGAAAACGGTTTCGTGATGTAATCGTCCGCGCCGAGGTCGAGGCCCGTGACGCGATCCGTTTCCGAAGTCTTCGCCGTCAACATGATGATCGGCGTGCGACGTGTCGCGGGCTCGCGCCGCAAACGCCGGCACAGCTCAATACCGCTCATGCCGGGAAGCATCAGGTCCAGGACGATCAATCGCGGCGGCTCGCGCTCGTTCAGCGCCGCGGACAAACCGGCCTCGCCCGTGGGCGCGATTATCGCGGGCAGACCTTCGCGTTCGAAGTTGTACTTCAGACTCTCGGAGATGTCGGCGTCATCCTCGACGATCAGGATAGGGCGGGTCATAACGGTTACTGGTGTTTGATAAACGCCGCTTCAGCCATGTAGACGGTCAGCTCGCAAATGTCGGTCACGTAGTCGCCGATGCGCTCGAGGTGCTTCGCGACAAACAGGAGTCGCGCGTCGCGCGTCGCGGTGGCGGGTTCGGTGACCATCAGTTCGATCAGACGGTGAAACGTGTGGTTGTAGAGATCGTTGATCTCGCTGTCGCTCTTGATGATCTCTCGCGCTTTCACGGCATCACCGGTCGTGAACGCGTCGAGCGCCTCGCGCAACATCATCAAGGCGTGATCGGACATCCGGCTCAGGTCGAGCACCGACTTGAGCTCCGGCTCGTTATTGAGATCGATCGCCGCGCGCGCGATGTTGCAGGCGTGGTCGGCGATGCGTTCCAGCACCGGCGCCATCTTCGCGACCGAGATTACGAAACGCAGATCGCGAGCGGCCGGTTGGCGCAACGCGATGATGTCGATGCACTGGCGGTCGATCTCTACTTCCAGTTGATCTATCTCATCGTCGTGATCGAGCACCTGGCGCGCGACGTCGGTGTCGCGTTCGCTCAGCGAAAACATGGCGCGGTCGAGCGCCTGCTCGGATTCGCCGCCGAGCAGCAACACGCGGTCGCGCAAAGAGCTCAATTCATCGTCGAGATGACGGTGCTTATCCATGAATTAACCAAACCTGCCGGTGATGTAATCCTCAGTCAGCTTTTCGTTCGGCGCGGTAAACATCTTCTCAGTCGAATTTACTTCGATCAACTTACCGAGCAGGAAAAACGCTGTCGTGTCTGACACTCGCGCCGCCTGTTGCATGTTGTGCGTGACAATCACGATGGTGTACTGCTTCTTCAAGTCGAAAATCAGCTCTTCGATCTTCGACGTCGCAATCGGATCCAAAGCCGAGGCGGGTTCGTCCATCAATAGTACCTCAGGACGAATCGCCAACGCTCTCGCGATGCACAGACGCTGCTGCTGCCCGCCGGAAAGACTGAGCGCCGACGTGCGCAGACGATCCTTCACTTCCTCCCACAGCGCCGCGTCTTTGAGCGCCTGCTCGACTCGGTCCGCCAACTCTTTCGCACTGTTCGTCACGCGGTTGATCCGCAGACCGTACGCCACGTTGTCAAAGATTGATTTCGGAAACGGGTTCGACTTTTGAAACACCATCCCAACCCTGCGCCGCAGCTCGACCACGTCGGTTCCCGGCGCATAGATGTCGTGCCCGTCGATCATCACCTGGCCGCCGACGCGTGTTCCGGGAATGACGTCGTTCATGCGATTGAGCGTGCGGAGGAAGGTCGACTTGCCGCAACCGGACGGGCCGATGAACGCCATCACGATGCGCTCCGGAATTTCGAGTGCGATGTTGTGCAGCGCCTGCACGCGGCCGTAGAAGAAATTGAGGTCGCTAACGGCGACTTTCGTTTTGCCGCTCGGCTGATCGGGTCGCGCGGGCGCTTCGCCGTGACGGCGAACTTCGATGCGCGGAGGTTCTGTTTGAACCGGCATAACTAGAACCTCCTTCTCGTTAAGTAACGAACGATGATGTTGATGCCGAGGACCAGTGTCATCAGCACGAGAGTCGCGGCCCAGGCCTGCGCATGCCATTCGTCATAGGGCGAGATCGCGTAGTTGTAGATCTGCACGGTGAGCGAAGCGATTGGCTCGTTAAGTGAGGTCGGGAAAAAGCGGCTGCCGAAGGCGGTGAAGAGAAGCGG
>JBKPPP010000178.1:0-2857 GCA_046733615.1 Acidobacteriota bacterium
GCCTCGGCCAGGGCTCTTTGCACGGGCGCGGCGAGAAAGCGGTAGATGGGCTCGGAGACGAACCAGCAGACGGTGGTGGCGAGAAAGACAAAGATGAACGAGCGCACGAGCCGCTTGCGCAGCTCGTCGAGATGCTCGAGAAAGGACATTTGCCCACCGAGTTCTTCTTCCTGCTCGCTGCGGTTGCTGGAGATTGCTTTGAGGAACGCTGACATTGCGAATGACTTATAACCAGTTCTGTTTGCTGATGGGCTCGGGTGCTGTCGAGACTTCGGGCGCAGGCGTTAGCGGTTCGGCTGCGGTCAGTGGCTCTGCCGCCGCCAAAGGCTCAGGAGTGGACCATGTTTCATTGTTGGCGCCACGCGCGACGACCAACTCCGGGTCAGCGGGTTGAACCAGTGGCTCGGCGGAAACACTCTCGATTGGCGTGTCGACCACAGACTGCGGCTGGTGCTCCGGCAGCATCGAGTTCTCGTTGGTGAAGTCAAACTTCGCGGACTCGATCGCTACCTCTCTTTCCCAGGTACGTTTGAAATCGTCAGAAGCTTTGCGAAACTCCGCGAGTCCCTTACCCATCGAGCGGGCGAGTGTTGGCAGCTTGCGCGGGCCGAAGAATATGAGTGCGATTGCGAGAATGAAAAGCAGTTCAGTCGAGCTGAGGGATTCGAGAATGAGGCCAAACACGGTTCGTTATCACCTTCCTACTTAAATGCGAATTGCCCGGGGTGGCGTTTGCGCTGAACGGTCGGTCGTCTGCGCGACGATTGTAACGCGACGCACTCAAAAGCAGAAGCAGCGACGCGCGTTAAGGGATGTCGTTTCAGATCATTTAAAATGCGGGCGATGAGTGAAACAGATTTGGCGCAGGCGCCGGGCACGCTTCAGGATTTCGCCGAATGCGCGGAAGCCGTGGCTGCCACGACGAAGAAACTGGAGAAAGCCGCGATTCTGGGCGACTACCTCCGCACACTCTCGGATCCCGATCTCAGTCGCGCCGCGCGCTACTTCGCCGGCCAACAGTTTGCCCAAAACGACGCGCGGACGACGAATGTCGGCGGCAGCATCATCGGCGCGGCTCTTAGTGAAGCAACCGGTTTCAGTCCCGAGGATCTGTCGCCGCGCTGGGTGCGTCTCGGCGATCCGGGCGAGGTGGCGGCTGAGATCGTGCGAGAGGCACGCCACGTTTTCAATCCCACCATCACGCTCGCCGAAACTGAGTCACTAATCGCGCGGCTCAGCGAAACGCGGGGTATCAGAAACAAGACCGCGTTGCTGTCGGCTGTGCTGCATCACGCGTCGCCGCTAGAAGCGAAGTATCTCGTGAAATTGCTTGCGGGCGATCTGCGCATCGGACTGCGCGAAGGACTGGTAGAAGATGCTATTGCGCGTGTGTTCGAGCAGCCACTCGCAGACGTCTCATACGCAAACATGCTGCTGGGTGACGTCGGCGAAACTGCGACGCGGGCGCGCGTCGCGGATTTGAAAGACGTCCAGATGCGTCTGTTTCATCCGATCAAGTTCATGCTGGCGACACCCGCCGCAGACTTGACCGACATCGCTCGCACGATGCCCGAGGAGTTTCTCGTCGAAGACAAGTTTGACGGCATTCGCGCGCAGGCCCACGTCGCCGGCGGCCGTGTGGCGATCTACTCGCGAACGATGGACGAGATCACGCACCGCTTTCCCGAGCTGATCGAACCGCTGCGTTCGTTGCCGGCGGACGTGATCATCGACGGCGAGCTTCTTCCAGCTACTGATGACACGATTCTTCCGTTCAGTGAGTTGCAAAAGCGACTGGGCCGCAAAACTGTCGGCACACAGTTGCTGAAGGCTGTGCCCGTTGTGCTGGTCGCTTACGACCTGCTTTACGCCGCGGGCAAAGTGCTGCTCGATGAACCGCTTTCCGAACGCCGGCGGATCATGGAAGAGCTCGTGCCGCGCGGCGGGCCGGTGCGCTTGTCGGAAGGGAAGCTTTTTACGGAAGCTGCCCTACTCGACGACGAGTTTGAGCGCGCGCGTGCGCGAGGAAACGAGGGCTTGATGATCAAGAGCCCGAGTTCCTCGTACAAGCCGGGCAGGCGAGGACGCGAGTGGCTGAAGTTGAAGCGGGCGATCGCGACGCTCGACGTGGCGGTCACGGCGGTGGAAGTCGGGCATGGAAAACGGCGGAACCTGCTCTCGGATTACACCTTCGCGGTCAGACGTTCGGAGCAGGACGACGAATTATTGAATATCGGCAAGGCGTACTCAGGGTTGACCGACAAGGAACTGACGGAACTGACGGAGTGGTTCAAGGCGCACACACTCCAGGAGTTCGCGCACGGCCGGGTTCGGGTGGTTGAGCCGACGGTCGTGATCGAGGTAACGTTTGACAGAGTCCAGCCATCAAAGCGCCATAAAAGCGGCTTTGCGCTTCGTTTTCCGAGAATTTTGCGACTCCGGCCAGACAAGACCACGGCCGAGATCGACACGCTGGAGACGGTAAAAAGACTAGTTGAGGGCGTTGAAAGTCCTCAGGACGGGCGGATCCTCCAAAAAAAGTGATGACCGAGAACTGGGGGCGGCGGAACTTTACCCATCATTCGTCGTGTACAAAAGATAAAGTTCCTATTGCCACGGCGGCCAGATGGGGGTACGATGCAACGCGTCACCGCCTCCCAAGTCAGGTTTTTCGATCGTTATCGGTGAGCCCGGACACACAGAACACAGGCCGCGAGGCTACGCCGTAGGCGTATGCAGCACAGCCTTGTTCGTCGTGTTTTGCGCTTCAGTAAACTGAAAGCAGGGCTGTGTACACGTCGAATAACAGGTAATCGTAATCTGACGATTCAGTTGTTTCTCTAACTTGCTCGGCATA
>JBKPPP010000179.1:0-8019 GCA_046733615.1 Acidobacteriota bacterium
TAGCCTTTCAACCCGGCGAGGTTCAACGTCTCCATCACGATGCCCTGTCCAGCGAACGCCGCATCACCGTGCAGCAATACCGGCAACGCCAGATCGATCACCTGCTCGCGTGTCGCCGGACGCCGGCCCATCGTCTCGTCCTGCGTCGCGCGAATCATGCCTTCGACCACCGGATCGACGGCTTCGAGATGGCTCGGATTCGGCGAAAGCGACAGCCGAACCTTGCGCCCGTCTGCCAGGATGCGTTCGCCGGTCGCACCCTGGTGATACTTCACGTCGCCTTCGTCAGCCGGAAACTCCGGATGCACCGAACCTTCGAACGCCGCAAAGATCCGTTCACAGAGGTTCCCGATCACGTTCGCCAGCACGTTCAGCCGCCCACGATGGGCCATGCCGAACGTTATCTCCTCGACGCCGCGCTCGGCGGCGCCGTCGATCAATTTATCGAGCAGCGGAATAACCGTTTCGCAGCCTTCGAGTGAGAACCGTTTCTGGCCCAGGTACTTCGTGTGCAGAAATCTTTCAAACTGCTCGGCGGAGATCAGTTTCCAGAGCAAACGTTTCTTCACTTCCGCGGGCAGCGGCTCGGGCTGCACAAACTCGCGCCGGATCTGATCCCGAATCCACGTCTTCTCTTCCTTGTTCTGGATGTGGCGGTACTCGATGCCGACCTTGCCGCAGTACGCGCGCTGGAGCACGTCGAGAATCTCGCGCAGCGTCGACTCCTGCTTATTCGCCAGACCGTCGGTGGTGAAGACGCGATCGAGATCCCAGATCGTGAGCCCGTAAGTTTCGATGTCGAGCTCCGGATGATACAGCACCGGCAGCGCGTGCAGCGGATCGATGTCGGCGATGAGATGGCCGCGCACGCGGTACGCATTGATCAACTCGATGACGCGGGCTTCCTTGATGCTCTGCTCGAGAACCTGATCGCCCTGGGTGAAGAACGGATTGCGATCCTGGTTCCAGCGCAGCGGCGCGTGCGGTATTTCGAGGTCGGAAAAGATCTCGTTGTAGAACTCGTGCTTGCCGATGATGAACTCGTGAACGCGCGCCAGAAACGCACCGGATTCAGCGCCCTGAATGATCCGGTGATCGTACGTGCTGCTGATCGAGATGGCTTTGCTAATGCCGAGTTGCGACAACGCTTCGGGCGCCATCGCCTGATACTCCGCCGGATATTCGATCGCGCCCGTCGCGATGATCACTGACTGTCCTGCCATCAAACGCGGAATCGAGGCGACCGTGCCGAGCGTGCCGGGATTGGTCAACGAAACAGTCGTGCCTTGAAAGTCAGAAACCTGCAACTTCCCGTCGCGCGCTCTTTTGATCACATCGTCATACGCGAGGAGAAACTGCGAGAACGTCAGAGTGTTTGCATTCTTAATGTTCGGCACGAGCAGCGTGCGCGAACCGTCTTTCTTCATCAGATCGACAGCCACGCCGAGATTCACTTGCGGCCGCCTCAAGCGCACCGGCCCGCCGTCAGCTTCAGCGTAGCCATCGTTGAGCTGCGGAAACGCTTCCAGCGCGCGCAACAAGGCCCAGGCGATCAGGTGTGTGTAGGAGGCCTTGCCGCGATCGTTTTCCGCCAGATGTTTATTGATTATGCGGCGGTTCTCGTCCAGCAGCTTGACCGGAATGCGTCTTTCGGAAGTCGCCGTGGGAACGGAGAGACTGCTCTCCATGTTCTCCACGATCTTCAACGCTGGACCACGCAGCGGAAGCGCTTCCACGTTGTCCGGCAGGCGTATTTCTGCCGGCTGCGGCGCGGCGGCAGGTTTACGTTCAGGCGCAGGCGCGGCGGCCGCGCTCGTCTGCTTCGTGACCGGGCGGGCGTCGCCATCAGTCTCGACGGCGGTCACCTGAGCGGCGCCATTGCCTGACGGGGCGCTGCCACTCGCGCCATCGCCGAGAATTTCACTAAAGTACGAGCGCCAGGAGTCGTCGACGAGTTCGGGATTCGTGGCGTACCGGTCGAACAGACCCTGCACGTAGGCGGCGTTGGCGCCGAACTCCTCGGCGATCATTTCGGACAAGTCAGTCGTGTTTTGCCGGCTCAATCTTGCTTACCTGTATTGAAAACTGTGTAGTTTGTTTGCCCGATAGACTATCATCTCCGGAACCCATTTGCACTTGACCGGTCTTACATGGAAGAGATCCGCGAGCCGCACACGAGAACCAGAACAATTGTAGTCTTCGCGATGCTGTTTGCCGTGCTGGGCGCGGTGATTGTGTTCGCGTATTTCGCGACGTTTTCACGGCCGGTGACGACGGTGATCCTCGTTCGTCACGCCGAAAAGAAGATTGAGCCGAGCAATCCGGATCCTGATCTGGCTCCGGAAGGTGTGGCGCGGGCGCAGGAGATTGCTCGCGTCTTCGGCGGCGCAGGCGTGAATACGATCTTCGCCACGCAGTACAAGCGCACGCAGCAAACAGTGAAGCCGCTTTCGGATCGCATCGGCGTGCCCGTGACGTTGCTCGACTCGAACCAGACTGACGAATTAGTGAAACGAATCCAGACGAGTCTGCGCGGCCAGACGATCTTTGTTTCCGGCCACAACAACACCGTGCCGGCGATTGTCTCGGCATTGAGCGGCGACACGTTCGCGGACATTCCTGACGCGGAATACGACAACCTGTTCCTGGTGACGATTTATAGGTTCGGTAAAGCGAAGGTGCTCAAACTCAAGTATGGGAGAGGGATTAATGAACAAGAGGAAACTCACTAAGAAAAATCAAACCCAGGTGAACCGACGAACCTTCGTAAAGGCGCTTCCAGCATTGGGTGTCTCGAGTGTTGTTGCTTCGAAGCTTTCTTTCGATGTTTCGGCTCAAACGCCCCCACCGTCACCCTCACCGTCACCTTCGCCGTCTCCGACGCCCGCGCCCCGCATCACCAAAGAGATGATGCACCAAGCCGAGAAGCTAATCGGCATCGAGCTGACCGACGCGCAGGAAGCGATGGCGCTCAGCGGCGTGAATCGCAACCTCGACTCGTATGAAACGATTCGCAAGATCGACGTGCCGCTCGACACCGAACCCGCGATCGCGTTTCACCCATCACGAGCGAAGAAGGAGCTCTACGCGCCCAAGACAAAGTTTCGTTTCGCGAAAGTCGAAGCGCCGCAGTTTAAAACCGTCGAAGATCTCGTGTTCGCGACTGTACCGCAGCTTGCCGAGCTGATTCGCACGCGTCGCATCAGCTCGACGGAGTTGACGAAGATGTATCTCGCGCGGCTGAAGCGATACGGGCCGAAGCTACTTTGCGTCGTCACACTCACCGAAGATCTCGCGTTGAAACAGGCTGCCGCCGCGGATGCTGATCTGAAACGCGGCAAGTATCGCGGGCCGCTGCACGGCATTCCGTGGGGCGCGAAAGATCTCTTCGCGACGAAAGGGATCAAGACGACCTGGGGCGCCGAGCCTTATCGCGATCAAGTCATCGACTACGACTCGACCGTCGTCGAGCGGCTGAACGAAGCGGGCGCCGTGCTGGTCGCGAAGCTTTCGATGGGCGCGCTGGCCCAAGGCCCGCGCTGGTTTGCCGGCGTCACGCGCAACCCGTGGCAGCCTGAGGAAGCGCAAACGGGATCAAGCGGTTCATCCGCCGGTCCAGCTTCCGCGACCGCCGCCGGATTGGTGGGCTTTTCGATCGGCACCGAGACGCTCGGTTCGATCGTTTCGCCGTCGTCGCGTTGCGGCTGCACCGGTTTGCGTCCGACGTACGGCCGCGTGAGCCGTTACGGGGCGATGGGTTTGAGCTGGACGATGGACAAGATCGGGCCGATCTGTCGCGGCGTTGAAGATTGCGCCGCCGCGCTCAGCGCGATTTACGGGCCCGACGGTAAAGACATCACCGTCGGAGATGCGCCGTTCAACTGGAACCCCGATGCGAACATTACTGGACTGCGGATCGGTTATCTGAAGAACGAGTTTGAAGGCACGGGTTTTCAACCGCAAAACGAGCAGCAGCGGCAACAGGCGGAGCAGCGTCGCGCCGTTTACAAGACAGCGCTTGACGATTTGCAGAACGCGGGCGCGAAGTTGACGCCGATCGAGTTGCCGAAGCTGCCGGCTGCGTCGTTGCGCTTCATTCTGACGGCAGAGGCTGCGGCGGCGTTTGACGACATCACGCGCGACGGGCGCGTAAATCAGTTGTCAGGACAGTCGCCGGGTGATTGGCCGAACTCATTTCGCACTTCGCGCTTCATTCCCGCGGTGGAGTATTTGCGGGCGCAACGGGCGCGCACGCTGCTGATGCACGAGATGGAGAAGTTGATGTTGCAGTGGGACGTCTTTGTGACTCCAGCCCCTGGAAGTGCGAGTTTGTTGGTTACGAATCTGACCGGACATCCGGCGGTCGTGTTGCCGTGCGGCTTCGTGAACGAGCTGCCGTTGGCAATCATGTTTACTGGCGGCGTTTATGATGAGGTGTCGCCGCTGCGGGTGGCGCTGGCGTACGAGCGCGCGACGAAGTGGCACACTATGCATCCGAAGATGGATTGGGCAAGTTGATTTTAAATGACGACCCTTTGCCCGGTTCGCTGGTGACCTCGATCGTGCCGCCGAGGTCCTCGACGGCGTGCTTGACTGCGTCCAGGCCGACACCGCGTCCTGATATCTCCGAGATCTCGGTGGCGGTTGAAAAGCCGGGTTCAAACATTCTTTGAATGTGAGCAGGATCGATGCCGCGGCCATCGTCTGTCACGGTGATTTGGCTTGCCTTGGCTTCGATTACAACGGTTCCCCGCGATTCGATTCCGTGGTCGACCGCGTTTCGCACTAAATGAAGTAACGCGTCGGTGAGCGCCTCGCCCCAGGATCGATCCAACAAGAACTCATCACTGAGAGTAACAAACTCGATCTGCTTGCCGAGTGCCCCGGCGGTCGCTTTTCCCACAGCGGCCGCTTGCTCGAGAATTTTTTGGACACGGATTTTTTCGGATGTTGCGGCGTAGATTATTCGGAATTTTATTCGGTCCTCTTCCATCCGTGCGCCCGTCGAAATTATCTCAACAATTTTCTCCAGCTCGGCCTTGAGCAGGCGAAAACGCTCGTCGAAATCATTCGCTTCAAAAACTGCCTCCAGCGTGTACAGATTGGCGCCCTCTTGCAGCGCCGCAGCCGCGCGATGCCGCTCCTCGTCTTTCAACGAGGCGAGCTCGTCCGGAAGCGCCGGGGCAGCGTTGGCGGCGGGTTGAGTTAGTTGGTGTAAGCGATCGGAATCGAACGTTGGAGATTCACCCTGGAGTGCAGCAACTGTCTCGTCGCAGGCGCGCAGCACTTCCGCATCGAGATTGATTTTGCCCGTGCGTAGTGAATGAAGCAGGTTTTCGAATTCGTGCGCGGCGCGCGCCAGTTCCGCAAGACCCTCGACTGAAGCAGCGGCTTTGAAACTGTGCACGTCGCGGAAGAGCGCATCGACCAGTTGCCGAGTACGCGGACCGTCGCCGGCGGCCTCGTGAAGTTGCTGGATGGTCGCGGAGATCTTTTCCAGTCGAACTTGAAAGCTCACGGATAGTGGCTAATCGTTATCTTCCGACTCGGGCCGGACGTTCTGTTGCGGCTGTTGCTCGTCGAGATCGCGTTTGATCGCGTCGAGAATGCCGTTGATGAACTGGGTCGCTTCATAAGTCGAGAAGCGGCGCGCGATTTCCAAAGCTTCGTTGATGGCGACGGTGCGAGGTGTTGGTTCGTAAAGAAACTCGTAAACGGCGAGGCGCAGGATATTGCGATCGACGACGGCCATGCGCGAGATACGCCAGTGTTCTGCGCGCGACCGAATCCGGTCGTCGAGTAGTTCGAGGTTCGACAGCGTTCCGGTGGCGAGGCGCGTGGCGAATCCACGGGCCGTGTCGTCGAGGTCTGACTCCCCGAGCTCAGCCCAATAGCTTCGGACCACATCGTCCGTAGGCATTTCGGCAACGTCAGCCGCAAAGAGCATTTGCAAGGCACATTCGCGTGCCTTACGTCGCGAACCCATAAAGAATTACAAAACCCCTGTATTAACCGCCTAACGCTTCCTTGTAAAGGTTGGCTAATTCCACGGCCGTCATGCCGGCCTCGAATCCCTTGTTGCCCAGTTTCACGCCGGCGCGATCGATCGCCTGGTCAACCGTATCGGCGGTGACGATACCAAACACGACCGGCAGTCCTGACTCCAGCGCGGCATGCGAGATACCACGCGCCACTTCATTCGCAATGTAGTCGAAATGCGGGGTCTGTCCCCGGATGATCGTGCCCACACAAATTATTGCATCAAACTTTCGCGACTGCGCCAGCCGCAACGCGAGTAACGGAATCTCAAAAGCGCCCGGAACGCGATAGACCGACACCGAGTTCTCTTTCGCACCTAGCCGCTCGAGTGCGTCGAGCGCGCCTTCGACGAGCCGTCCGGTGATGAACTCGTTCCATCGGCTCGCCGCGATCGCGAAGCGAAAACCCTCGGCGTTGAGTCGTCCTTCGTAAACCGTCGCTTGCAACCGTTCCGACCTCGCGAGCTGAATCGTTACTACGTTTCGCAGTATAGGAGATGCTCTGAGGCGCATCAAGTTTGAGGGTTTGAGAGATTACTATTCTGTTCCAAGCGTGTTACTCGTCGGTCGAGGCCGCGACAAGTGTCGAGCACGGTGCCGCTTAGAGTCAGGAATCGCTTGTTAACATCGCCTCGCAGTGCCAGCACTTCTGAACGTAAACACTCCTGTCCCTCTTCCAAGCGCTGTTGACCTTCTTCCAAGCGTCGTACGCTTTCCTGCAACTGCCCAACTGTTCCCTGCAACTGGCCAACGCTTCCCTCCAACTGCCCAACTGTTCCCTGCAACTGGCCAACGCTTCCCTCCAACTGCCCAACTGTTCCCTGCAATTGGCCAACGCTTCCCTCCAACTGCCCAACCGTTCCCTGCAACTGGCCAACGCTTCCCTCCAACTGCCCAACTGTTCCCTGCAATTGGCCAACGCTTTCCTGCAACTGCCCAACTGTTCCCTGCAACTGGCCAACGCTTCCCTCCAACTGCCCAACTGTTCCCTGCAATTGGCCAACGCTTTCCTGCAACTGCCCAACCGTTCCCTGCAATTGGCGAACGCTTCCCTCCAACTGATCGAATCTGTGCTCGAACTTGTCAAAGCGCAAGGTAAGCCCTTGCACACCCATGAGAACGAGTGCCAGCTTTTCGTCGGTGCTTTGGGGTAGTTTCTTTGTGAGGTCTTCGCTCATCAGGTTCTCCTTCAACAGCGCCGATTGTAGCATCGTGCGCTGTTGAGAGGAGCGGGAATGTTTTGCCCAAAATGGCTATTCTTTTACGAAAGTGGCTAAGTCAAAGAAACAATCAAACCAGGTTCATCGGGGTCGGATTCTTGGGATCTTTGGTGTAGTCGTAAAACCCGCGCCCCGATTTGCGGCCATACAACCCAGCCAGGACCATTCGCTTCAATAGCGGCGGCGGCGCGAACCGCTTCTCGCGAAACTCATTGAACATGATCTCCGCGATGTAGTACGTCGTATCCAACCCGACAAAATCGCCCAACGTAAAAGGCCCCATCGGATAACCACACCCCAGCTTCATCGCGTTATCGATATCGACGATAGAGCCCACACCCTCTTCCAACGCGCGAATCGAGTCGAGCATGTACGGCACCAGCAAGCGATTCACAATAAACCCAGTCTTGTCGCCAGCGCGCACCGGCACTTTCCCGAGCGACTTCGAAAACTCCACCGCCTGCTCGTAAACAGCGTCATCCGTCAGAATCGTTCGCACTACTTCCACGAGCTTCATCAGCGGCACGGGATTGAAAAAGTGCATCCCGATAAAACGACGCTGCCGTTCGGCAGAGGTCGCAGTCATCATTTCCGTAATCGACAGCGACGACGTGTTCGACGCGAAGATCGTCTCCGGTTTGCAGATCTCGTCGAGCTGGCGATATGTACTACGCTTCTCGTCCAGGTTCTCGATAATCGCTTCGATGATGATGTCGCAACCGGCGAGCGCGTCGAACGAAGTCGTACCACTCAAACGCCCG
>JBKPPP010000180.1:0-7009 GCA_046733615.1 Acidobacteriota bacterium
ATCGCTACTGGCGCATGCGTCACGATCAATCCACGGGCAAGGTCGTGTTTGAAACCGCCAGCGACAATCCCAATCTCGCTGCGAGCTGGACTATGCGCTACAGCGAGCAATGGAACACCAGCGTCGTGCCGCTAAACGCGATCGTCTTCGAGTTGAAAGCCGGCACCTGGCAGCTCGAATCCACCGCGCCCGGCACAGTCGTCTTCGACAACTTCAAAGCCGCGCGGCCGTAATTACTTTCAATCAGTGCGCGGGTAGCCGATGGAGTTGAGGTTGACTTTGATTTCGTCGATGACCGCGGCGTCTTCGATGGTCGGTGGGATGCGATACTCGACGCCGTCGGCAATCTTCTTGATCGTGCCGCGCACGATCTTGCCCGAACGAGTCTTCGGCAGGCGTTCGACGATGGTGGCCAGTTTGAAGGACGCGACCGGCCCGATCTTGTCGCGCACCATTTGAATCAACTCCGCCACGATCTGCTCCGGCGCGGTTTCGACGCCTTTCTTCAGCACGACCAGTCCAAGCGGAACTTCGCCTTTCAACTTGTCCGCAACTCCGATGACCGCGCACTCGGCGACGTCCGCATGCGCCGCCAACACTTCTTCAAAAGCGCCGGTCGAGAGTCGATGTCCGGCTACGTTGATGATGTCGTCCGTGCGACTCATGATCCAGAGATAGCCGTCTTCGTCTTTGAACCCGGCGTCCGCCGTTTTGTAATAACCGGGAAAGTCGTCGAGATACGATTCGCGATAGGCTTCGTCCCTGTTCCACAACGTCGGCAGACATCCGGGCGCCAGCGGCAGCTTGATCACGATGTTGCCAATCTGGTTTGCCGCTACTTCCACTCGTTCATCACTCAGCACGCGCACGTCGTAGCCGGGCACAGCCTTGCCGCACGAACCCGGCTTCACCGGCAACAGCTCCAACCCAACACAATTCGCCCCGACGGCCCAACCGGTCTCCGTCTGCCACCAGTGATCGATCACGGGTACACCGAGCTGTTTCTGGGCCCACGTCAACGTGTCGGGATCGCAGCGCTCGCCCGCCAGAAAGAGCGTGCGGAAGTTCTTCAGCTCGTAACGGCGCAGAAGATCGCCGGCAGGATCTTCGCGTTTGATGGCGCGGAAAGCAGTGGGCGCTGTGAAGAGGGCGCGCACGTTGTGCTCGGAGATCACGCGCCAGAACGCGCCGGCATCCGGAGTGCCGACTGGCTTGCCTTCGTAAAGCACGGTCGTGTTTCCGTAAAGTAACGGACCGTACACGATGTAGGAATGACCGACGGCCCAACCGAGATCAGACGCGGACCAGAACACTTCACCCGGTTCCATGCCGTAGACATTTTTCATGCTCCACTTGAGCGCGACCATGTGACCGGCATTATCGCGCACGACACCTTTCGGAATTCCGGTCGTGCCCGAGGTGTACAGAATGTAAAGCGGATCGGTTGCGGCGACGGGTACGCAGTCGACAGGTTTAGCCTGGGCCAGCGCGTCAGACCAATCAACGTCACGGCCGGCGATGAGCTCTGCTTTCGTCTGAGGTCGTTGCAGGATGATGCAGCGCTCGGGTTTGTGCTTTGCAGCGTCGATGGCCTTGTCGAGCATCGGCTTGTACGGAACCACACGATCGATTTCGATCCCGCACGAAGCCGAGACGATGATTCGCGGCGCCGCGTCGTTGATTCGCGTCGCGAGCTCGTCGGCGGCGAAGCCTCCGAATACGACCGAGTGAACGGCGCCGATGCGCGCGCACGCGAGCATCGCGATCGCCGCTTCCGGCACCATTGGCATGTAGATGATTACGCGGTCGCCTTTCTCGACTCCCTGTTGACGCAGAGCGCCGGCGAACAGCGCCACTTCATCCAGCAACTCGCGATAGGTGTAGGACCTGACGACGCCGGTCACCGGACTGTCGTAGATGAGCGCCGTTTGCTCCGCGCGGCCGTTCGCGACGTGCGCATCGAGCAGGTTGTAGCAGGTGTTGACGAGACCGCCCGAAAACCAGCGATAGAACGGAGCACGAGAGTCGTCGAGCACTCGGTCCCACTTTTTGAACCAATGAATCGACTCGGCCGCCCGGCCCCAGAAACCTTCCGGATCCTGTTGCCAGTTGCGATAGGTTGTTTCGTACTCTCCGCTCATCTTTAGAAGCCCCAGTCGAAAGCTGATTGTCGCAAACGAGTGGCGTGATGTTGTCACGGATTAATGAAACGATTCAAGGTGGTGCGCGTGTATGCTGCGTGCCGCGGCCTCGGCAGTTGGCGTGTATTTGGGTATTATTCGTCGGTCATCTGAAAACTCCAGGAGGTCAGCTCATGATCGTCCGCTTCGCATTGCGATTCCTGCCATTCGCATGTCTCTTACTCACGCCGGTAATCGGTTTCGCTCAAAGCGGGCAAAACTACTGCGAGCCGTCCGACGCCATGCGAGAGGACTTTCAGAGACTGGGGAAGACAGACGAGCAAAACCTGCCGTTTGAGGTGCGACGCCAGCAGCGCAACACGCTGTTCCAGGAGTTTCTCGCCAGGTATCCCGGCAACTTTCACGTCGAGCGGCGTTACCTCGAGAACCGTCTGGCGGGCTATTTCGCCGACACCGCCGCACTGCGTGCCGAGTACCGCGCGCGGATGGAGCAGAACCCGAACGATCCGATAGCCACCTTTCTGTATGCGCGGCTGCTCGTCGGACGTGACAGCAAGCAGGCGATCTCCCTCCTGGAAAAACTCGCCGAACAGGCGCCGGAGTTTCCGTGGAGCCATTTGCAGTTGGCCCAGCTTTACCGTTACCAGAATTTTCAGGATGCCGCTAAAGCAAAAGAGCACGTGAAAGCATGGGTGGCGAAGTGTCCGGACATCGCTGACAGCCTGATGCTGATCTCGCGCGGTGGCGATAAAGAGATGATGACTGCTGCCGTACAACGTTTGCGCCCGCGGCTGGAATCGTCGACGCGCCCCAGCGACCTGGCGTTGTGGGAATACCTCTGGGCAATGGAATTCAAACTCACTCCCGTGCCCGAGCACCCGCAACTGCGCCGGCGGATCACTGACGATATGAAGCGGCTGCGCGAGCGTTATCCGAACGGCAAAGATCTGATCGTGGCGCTGCAAGCCGGTTACACGCAGATCGGAGACAAAGCCGGGAAGCGCGCGGCGGAAGACGAGTTCATTCGTCTGCAACCCAACTCGAGCATGTCGCTGTTCTACACCCAATCGCGTTACCAGGAAGACCATCCCTTCCCGAAGCCCGACGCGCCCGCGGCCGAGCAGAACGCGTATCAGCAGGGTGTGGCCCAGGTCACGCGACAGTGGCTGGGGCGGTGGCCTGATGATGAATCGCTCTGGGGGAAACTCGTGTTCGCGCTGGCTGAGTTGGAAGATTCAAAAGTCGCCGACATGGAAGCAGCGTACAATGGTTACCTGAAAGCTCACGAGAAGGGCGGCGCGTGGCGCGTCACGCCGCCGCTCGACATCACGATGGCGCGCTTTTATCTCCACCGAGGTTTGCACGTCGATCGTATTCCCGCTCTGATTAAAAAGGGTCTCGCCGAAGTCGAACAGATCGAAAGCAACTCAAAATCCGATCTCATCACGCGCGACGACGACTGGGACAGTCTCAAGAACACTCGGTTGCAAGCGTGGCCCGTGCTCGCCGAAGCGTATGCGCGCTTGAAACAACCGGCGAAAGCGCAGGAGGTGCTGGCGCAGTTCGCTGAGCTGGCAAAGCCACGCGAATTTAGCGGTCCCAATAAAGACGGGCGAGAACGATCGTTGGCTTACACCCAGAGCGACTATTGGCAGGCTGTGGCGAAAGTTGCGGAAGTGGAGCGGCGCAGACTCGATGCGCTGACTGCGTACCAGACCGCGATGATGGTTCGGCCCAAGTCATCTGCGGCGGTGGACGAGCAAGGTGAATTGAGCGATAGCGCAAAACGTTTATGGAAAGAGTTGGGCGGCACGCACCAGGGCTGGCAGGCTTATCTCGCGCGCGTCGGTGCGGCGAAAAGCAGGGCTGCCGTAGCAGGGGTTGCAACCTGGGACTCAAAGAACGCCGCCCTGCCCGAGTTTGAGCTGACGGATCTGGAAGGGCGCAAGTGGTCGCTCGCCGATCTGAAAGGTAAAGTCGCGTTCATCAATCTCTGGGCCACCTGGTGCGGACCGTGCCGCATGGAGCTGCCTTACGTTGAGAAGCTGCGCGAGCGATTGAAAGACAGAAAAGACGTCCTGATTCTCACGCTCAACACTGACGAAGAGGTCGGCCGCGTCGAGCCGTTTATGAAGGAAAACAAGTACACGTTCCCCGTGCTGCTCGGCCAGGCGTACGCCGATAGCCAGGGTGTCAACAGCATTCCGCGCAACTGGGTCGTCGCCGTCGACGGCAAAATCCTTTTCGAAGGCATCGGATGGGGCAATGACGGCGAAGAGTGGATGAAGCGCGCGGCGGAGATTATCGAAAAGGTGAAGGGAAGTAACTAAAGTCGATTCATTCTCGTGCGAGCATCTCTTTGCCGACGTCGAGTGCTTCCGCGAGAATCCTGGTCCAAACCTGCGTGCCGTTGTCGCCGTTGGTGAACACGATCAAGCCTCGCTGCGACTTCGGAAGCAGGATGGCCACTGTGCTCACGCCGGGATCGCTGCCGGTGTGCAGCAGGGCATATTCACCGTTACTCAAATCAGGCATTACCATCCAACCCAAACCAAAGAAAACATTCTTCCCGGTTGTGTAGGGCGGCGCCTGCGGACGAATCATGTCCGCGAAGACCTCCGGCGCCAGTCCTTTGCCTTTCATGACGTTGATTGCGAAGCGGCTGTAGTCGTCGATGGTCGTGAGCAGTAGATCCGCGGCGTTTGCTTGCGTGTGTTTGTGAAGATCGTAAGGCTTGCCTTCCTTGTTGTGCGCAAACGCGAACTTCGACTCATCGATCGAAGCGTCCCAAACAAAATGCGTCTGCTTCATTCCATAGGCTTGGAACAAACGCCTGCGCGCAAGCTGTTCGAGCGGTTGATTGAATCTGTTCTCGAGCGCGTGACGGAGATACTCGAGTCCTTCGCCGGAGTAGCCCACCTTCGTGCCGGGATCGGCGACGAACTCCAGCTTGTGGGCGGGATTCAGCGAACGCCAGTTGGGAAAACCCGACTGGTGCGTCAACACGTGGCGCGTCGTGAGCAGCTTGTGCCGCGGATCATTCTCGACGTCGGGATCGACCCAGTAGTTGGCGAGTGGTTCATCGAGGTTCCACTCGCCGCTGCTCACCAGCATGAGTGTGAGAACTTCGACAATCGGTTTCGTCAACGAGGCGACTTGAAAGATCGTGTTTGCGGGTGTGGGCGCGATCTGACTAACCGGCCCACCGCGCTTGAGCTCACCGAAAATCTTTGCGTATCGCAGTCTTCCGTTTTCAATCACGCCCACGCCGACTGCCGGAACGTTTGTCTCTTTCTGCCACTCCGGAATCTTTTTCTCGAACGTGAGGTTGACTGTGGCCGTTTGCCCGCAAGCCTCGTAAACACATACAGCGATCGCGATTAACAGAAGACCGTAGCGGATGAGGTTTTTGGGCAGACTGCGCATGGTTTGCTTCTTTGTCAGACGCGACTATTTGGTTTTGTCGGCGAGGGTGCTCGACGTCTTCGTCGCGGCCGGAAGATCGGTGCTGAACATGTCGGCCACGCATTTCCAATTGCCGTCAGCCTGCTTTTTCCAGACTTCTAAGAACTTACCTTTGTCGGTCTTCGGCTTGCCGTCCGGATCGTTCTCAGTCATCTCGTAGTTGCCGATTACATAAGCGAGATCGCCGGAGCGAGCCACGTCAACTTTCGTCGCCTTCCAACCGCCCGCGAAACCCGGCGCGGTGAGCATGGCTTTCCACATTCCGCGGATCAGTTCCTTGTCTGTGAGCACGACGCTGTTTGGCGGCAAGACGGTCGCGTCGTCGGAATAGTACGAGATTGTCTTATCTACATCTTTTGCGCCGGCCGCTTTGGACCACTCGGCGTCGAGTCTTCTCAGCGTGGCTTCGTCGGTGGCGCGAGTGTCAGGAGTTGCCGGCGTTTGTGACTGTGTTTGGGTTTGGCAAGCGGTTGCGAGGGCAAGAAGAAGAACGAACAAGGTCAATTGGATTCTGGGCATTAGCGGACCTCAGTCTGCAATGATTTGGGAGAACCGCATTAACCTATTCGCGCTCAGACATGTTGTCAACCGGAGGCCCGAGTGAGATAGAATCCGCCGCTGGTTCACAATGTTGTCGAGAGCACTATCATCAATCGTCGCGCTTGCCTACCTGGTGCTGGTCTTTTTTCTGAACCATTCAAGAACGGCGGGCGACACCGTGAAGTCTCTGTTGTTCACCGCGGTAGTTCTTGTATTCCCTTTGGCGTTAATCTGGTTTGGCGACGAGTTTGGCGAATATGTCGGTATGCTTCCCGGTCCGGCCATCAACAGGCGCTCCCCCGGGTTGCTGGTAAAAATAGGCGGCTGGGTTCTGCTCCTGCTGCCAGTCATAGCTTTCGGCATCTCTTACACACAGCAGTAACACAATTCCAACCTCAAAATTCCCGGACACTCTTGCGACGCAGTGTCGTGCTGCGAGGACGCGGGCGGCCTTTTGTCTTGTCGTTGTCGGCAATGTTGATGACGGCGGTCGTCAGGCTGCCGAGATTGGCGTTCGAAGCATTACTCAAACTGACGTTGAAGGTTTCGTTACCTTCGACCGTAACGTCGTTGATGATCGATACGGAAAAGCTCTTCGACGTTTCGCCGGCGGCGAAAGTCAGTGTGCCTCCGACGGCGGCGTAGTCGCTGCCGCTTAACGCGCTACTGTCAGAAGACGAGTAGCTCACGCTTGCCGTGCGCGAAGTGTCGCCAGTGCGACTGACGGTGATCGTGACGATCCCGGCATCTTCGTTGACACTGTAAGACGCCGTGCTGAATTGGATGGACGCTTGCGGCGCCGGTGTTGGAGTTGGAGTCGGAGTTGGCGTCGGCGTCGGAGTCGGTGTTGGTGTTGGTGTGGG
>JBKPPP010000181.1:0-8128 GCA_046733615.1 Acidobacteriota bacterium
GCAAACTCATCCTGCAAAGCCGTCGAGTTGACCTTAACCACCAGCCCGTCGATCTCGTAACCCAGATCGTCGCGCAACGCTTCCTTTTGATTGGCAAACTCGATCACTTCATCGATCGTGTCGCAGCGTTTGCGATGTGGATTGACGCGAAAGCCCGCCGCCTGAAGCCACTCGAGCGCCTCCCAGTGCGTCGCAAACGGCTTGCGCCCACCGCCGACAAACAGGTCATAGACAAACATGTCGAGCTTGCGCCGCGCGACGAGACGCGAATCGAGTTGGCGGATCGCACCGGCCGCCGCATTCCGAGGATTGGCAAACCGTGACTCGCCCTGCTCCTCGCGTTCCGCATTCGTTCTTTCAAACACCTCCAGCGGAATGAACACTTCGCCACGCACTTCGACGTTCGCATCGAGCGGCTTCGCGCCGGCCTTCAAACGCAACGGGACGCTGCGTATCGTGCGTGCATTCTGCGTCACGTCTTCGCCGATGCGCCCATCGCCGCGCGTCACGCCGCGCACCAGCACACCCTGCGAATACTGCAACGACAGCGACAGGCCATCTATTTTTAATTCCGCAACGTAGTCGAGCGCCCGTCCCTCGGCCAAACGCCGGCAACGCTCGTCAAACGCGCGCAGTTCGTCGATGTTGTAGCTGTTGTCCAGCGAGAGCATCTGCCGGCTGTGGACCACTTCGGGAAAACCCTCGGCGGGCCGGCCGCCCACTCGCTGCGTCGGACTGTCAGGCGTGATCAGTTCGGGATGTTTCTCCTCGAGCTGCTGAAGTTTCTCGAGCAGCTCGTCGTATTCGCGATCGGAGATCTCGGGAGAATTGTTGACGTAGTAAAGTTCGTCGTGACGTCGAATCTCCTCTCGCAATTTCTCGATCGCGCGTGCATCTGCCTTGGCGGCCAAAGTCACTCCTTCTTATCTGCGTGTCTGGCGCGCGGCGGCGGCAGCGGCGCTGTCGGTTTCCGGTCTTCGCTGTCGGTGGGATCCGAGCTCGATTTGTGCTTCGTTTCAGCGAGCTTGTACAGCACGCGCCCGACGAGTTTGATGCTCTGGATGAAGTCGTCGACGCGGATGTTTTCGTCAGGCCCGTGCGAATTCGAGCCGGCGTAACCGGTGCCAAACGACGCGACGGGCGTCGCTGGTTGCGACACGCCGCAGACCGCGCCGACCGGACCGCTCGAAGGATCCATCGGATAGACCACCGCCGGCCGCCCGTAAACTTCCTCCGCCGACTCCACCACGGCGCGCGCTATTCGCGACTTCGCCGACGACTTCGCCAGCGGCGCACTACCCAACTCGATGATCTCGATGTCTCTGAAACCGCGCACGTCGAGATGCTCGCGCAAGAGATCGACGACGATCTTCGACGTCAGATCGGGCACGAGACGGAAGTCGAGCCGGGCCATCGCCGTGCTCGGCAGAACCGTCTTCGCGCCGGCTTCGGTGTGACCGGTGTGAATGCCGCAGATGGTGCACGTCGGCCCGAAGATGTGCTCCTTAATTAAGGTCTGGCCTTTCATCGACCGCACCCAGCCGCCGATGCGAAACTCGCGTTTCAGTCCCGCCTCGTCGAGCTCGATCGTCTTCAAAGCTTCCGTGTCCTCTTCACTGATCGGCGCGATGAACGACGAGAAGCCGTCGATCGTGATCACGCCTTTCGGCGAGGTGATCGTCGCGAGCGCCTGCACTAGTCGCCATGCGGGATTGGGAACGATGGCGCCCCACTTCGAGTGCAGATCCGAACGCGCGCCAAACGCACGCAGCTCGAGAAACGTGATCCCTTTGAAGCCGAGACTCACGATGGGCGTCTCTTTTGTGTCGCGCGAACCCTCATCCCACAAACAGCCGTCGGCTTTGAGCATGTCAGCGTGCTCGCTGGTAAAGTGGTAGAGACTTGGACTTCCCAACCCGTCTTCGCCCTCGACGAGAAAACGCAACGTCACCGGCAGCTTGCCGTACGTCTTTTGATAGGCTTCGACTGCGGCGAGTCGCGCCACGAGATCGCCTTTACTGTTGGCGGCGCCGCGCGCGTACAACTTTCCATCCCGAATCGCCGCGGCAAACGGTCCCGAGCTCCATTCAGTCAGATGTCCGACCGGCTGCACGTCGTAATGTCCGTAGACCACGAAGGTCTTCGGCCCTCCGCCACACTCGCCGTAGATGATCGGATAGCCGGAACCCATGCGGAAGCTGCGCGTGCCGATGCCGACGCGCTGCATCATCTGTTCGACCGTTTCGGCGATCGCGCGCATGCCCGTCGCGCGCGCGGCGACCGACGGCATGCGGCAAAGAGCCTGCAACCGCTCGGTAAAACTCCGCGCGTGGCGATCTACGTAACGATCGAACTTAGTCAACGTCATCCGGTTTGAAAAATAAGTATCTCGATTCTTCCGCTCCCCGCTCGAGCGCGGCACAAACTAATCCCCGATCCAAAGCCTCTTTGAACTGCGCCCTTACACGCGACTGAACCTCGCGCGCCTGCGACACGTCTCGCTTCACCAGCGACGCCCACTCGGCCGGAATCGCTACCTTCGCACTCGGCTCCGCTGCAATCGCGTGCGCCTCGCCCGCGGCTAACGCCGCTACCCGCCGCGACGGCAAATGCCAGCTCGCAAATAGCCGATCGCTTTGCAACCCCGGTTGCGCTTCTGACGATTGCGCCGGATCCATGTGATAGTCCAGGCCGTAAAAGTTGTCGCCGTACGTTTCGACCACCACGCCGAGCCGGTTCAGATTGAAGTGCGCGTTGCGCGACTGCATCGGGTCCCACGTCCACTTGATGAACGTTCTGCCCTCGGCGAGCGCGCGGTCGCGCTGCGCCCATTTCAAGCGCGCTCCGATGCCCTTGTTCTGATAATCCTTGGCCACGGCCATCATGTGCGAGTAACCAAAGATTTCGTCGTTGGCGCGGACGGCGGCGAGGTGATGAACAAAACCGATCATCCGCTCGCCGGCAAACGCGGCCAGCGTCCAGCCGCCGGCCTGGCGCGAAACGATCAAGTGTCTACGCGGAGTGATTTCGATGTCGGGCAGGCCGAAGGCTTCGCGTTGAAGAAAAACACAGTTGTCAAACTCCTCGATGGTCGTACACTCGCGAATCTGAATCTCTTCCATCCGTTAACGGTTATCCCTTCGACGGGCGCGCCGGAATCTGAATCGTGGTTTCCAGTCCGCGCGGCACGCAGTTCTGCAAAACGACTTTTCCGCTCATCAGCTCGAGCAGCTTACGGCCGATGATGATGCCGAGTTCGTTGATGTTCGGCTCCTGGTTCGACGTGTTGTGCTCCGGATCGAACACGCCGTCGGTATCAGTCTGAGCCTCGCCGTTGTCCCTGACGCGAATCGAGAGTAGCGACTGATCGTCGACGTTCACCGTCACGTTGACTGTCTCGCCCGCGGGGCTGCGACTGACCGCCCACGCGATGAAGTTGAAGAGCGTCTGGCGCAGTTTGCCCTGGTCAGAAACAATCGTGGTGATCTCCGGCGCGACTTCATAATCGATCTTCACTTGCTGCTTCTGCGCCATGCGCGCCGCCGCCGCGCACGACTCGCGCAAGGTTTCGCGTAAAGAAAACTCCTGAAGAAAGACTTCCGTCTGTCCCGCCTCGATGCGCGAAAGATCGACGAGCTGGTTCAAACTGGCTTGAAGCTGAAAGCCGGAGTCCTGTACTTTCTGACAAAAGCGGCGCTGAGTATCGGTCAACTCTTCCTGGTCGAGCAGGATCTCGCTGAAGCCGAGTATCGAGGTCAGCGGCGTGCGCAGCTCGTGCGACATGCGCGCGAGAAAGAGGGAGCGATAATGCGAAACGCGTCGCAGCTCCCGGTTGGCCTCTTCGAGTTCGGCGGTACGCTTTCTGAGTTCGTCGATGAGTAGTTCGACGTGGCGGGCATTCGCCACGGTGGATTCCCGGCCGCGCGGCTCGGTGGTTTCCGCATCCGGTTGTCTTGCGACACTTTCGCTGGCTCGTTCGCTCATATAGATCTCAACCTGCTTGAAGCGTTCTTCATCCCGGGGGTCGATAAATTTTACTGTGGCATCACTATAAGAGCCGCTTCCGCCGACTGTCAAAGCTGGTTTAATAGCCGTGAAGGAGTGCGATGCAAATGGAAACCCCGCCTGCCAACAGATTACTTCAAAGCAAGGAAAGCATCGACTTTGACGAGATCGTCAGCTTTACCTGCACGCCTTACACGGCCCAACGCCAAACCCTCCCGCTACCGGCCGCCGCTGCGGGACAATTCGGAGATCTGATCGCTTTTACTCAAGATGAGCTCGACCAGTTGAATGCTCTACGTGATTTGACTGTCCGCTACGTGCTACAGCAATCGCCGACACGGCCGATGTGTCTGGCGGTGTTTGGTCCTCCCGGTAGCGGCAAATCGTTCGCCGTAAAACAAATTCGCAAAGCGGTCGAAATACAAGTCACCGAAGCGAAGCTCAAGCTGCCTCTGACGATCGTCAATTTGACTCAGGTTTCAGACTCAACAGACCTCGGCAGAGTCATCGCCCGGATTGCTGGTGAACAGGATGAAGACACGATTCCGATTGTTTTCTTCGACGAGTTTGATGCTTCGCGGAACAACGCGCCCTACGGGTGGCTGCAATGGTTTCTGGCGCCGATGCACGACGGAGAGTTTTTGCACGAAGGCGCTGTGATCCGGCTGAAACGGGCTGTTTACGTGTTTGCCGGTGGCACAGCCGACACGATGGCGGAATTCTCCGCGCGGAGTTCAGATCGAGCATTTCGAGCGGCGAAGGGACCAGACTTCATCAGCCGTCTGAGAGGTTACCTCGACGTGTCTGGTCCAAACTCAGATCCCCGAGAAGCGCGGCGAGCAATTGTGCTGCGAAACGAGCTTCAGGAGCGGACGAAACGAGGAGGGTTTCAGTCAGTTGTACCGGATGACAATCTTGTTCGTGCTCTGCTGCAAGTGGGCCGTTATCGCCACGGCGCGCGTTCAATCGCCGCTATTGTGGAATTGAGTAACCTCGGCGATGGGCACTTCAACTGGGATTCACTGCCGGAGGATCATCAGCTGGAACTCCACATCGATCGCGGGCCTTTGGACGAGAAGCTGATTGGCGGATCGATCGCCCTCAGCGGTTATCCAGTGCAGGCTCAGGAGCATGATCGTGTCGCGCAGTGCTGGCTGGCGGTTGCGAAGGGGTTGTGGCAAGAGGGCGCTACGTTGTGTTATGCAGGCGGCTGGGACGAAGGTCCGCGTGGAACCTTGATGCAACTCTTATCTGACGATCTGAAAAAACTGCCGGTTGAACCTAGTCGATCCCGGGCAAAACGCGATAAGCCGTCCGCGTGGTTGAGAAACTTTCTCAGAAACAAGCCTACCCCGGCGACGCAAGCGATAATTGACGCCGCCATTTCCCCCGAAGAGCGCACTCGATATGGACTGGCGATATTTGCAATGGATTATCTGACTGCCGAAGAGCGCGCTGCGTTCGCTGATGAGAAATGGTCGAGACGGGTGATCCAACGCTTCCGCCGGCGGCTGGTAGTCAGCGAGGGTTCCGTTGCCCGGTTTGCTGTCGCGGGCGCTACTCGACAACATGGTGGCCGTGTGCCCGGTATCGCCGAGGAGCTAATGCTCACGCTCGCATTAGGTAAGCCAATCTATGTTGCCGGAGCGTTCGGCGGAGCCGCGCAGGATTGCGGCAGTTTGCTGGGCCTTGGTCCAGCTCGGACGGGCGACATTCCCGAGTCTTTATACCCGCAACCGGAGGAGCCAAAACTTGCCGGCATCGCAGACAAACTGCGGCCCGGCCCGTGGACCTCAATGCCATTAACAGCGGGCGAAGTTGCCTCCTTTTTGAAAAAGCATTCTATCGGCGGACCGGATTGGCCCAACAACGGCCTCAGCGTCGAGGATAACCGGCTACTGTTTGCATCGGAGGAACCGAAACAGGTTGTCGAGTTAGTCGTGAAAGGCTTGCGGCGTTGCTTCGCCACGGCGAATACGTTCTGAGCTATCATGCCTCCGGACACGATGATGAATGGTCAACTCAGCGAGCAGCCGCCGGCGGAACTAATTCGCGAGATCTACGCAAAATCTCTGGCAGGCAGACTTCAGCTTCAGCATGAGCGCGTGCAGGCGGTGGTCTACTTTGATAAGGGACACGTGCTTTACGCGGCGGCGAACCTGCGGACGTTGCAGTTGAACGAGTATCTTCAAAAGGCCGGGGGCGCGGAGACCGCGGAGCAGGTTCAACTGAGACAGGTAAGCGATGTTTTGCGGCTGGCTTTGAGTTGGACCGAAGGATCGTGGAAGTTCGATCGGAGGACGCGGCTGAATGAAGCGCGGCAGATTAAGTTGGATCCGCGTCCGTTACTGCTCGAGGCTGGAAGACGAACGCCGTCACAGGCCGCGAGTGCGCGGTTTTCCGATCGGACGGAATTGATTTCGTCTAATTCAGCGCCTCCCGCTTTGGACCTGCTCCCATCCGAAGCCTTCCTTCTCTCTCGCATCGAACGGCCCACGGCCTTAGGCGAACTGCTCGCAATGAGTGGTTTGGGTGAGCAAGAGACGCTCAGTGTGATCTATTCACTCGCTCTCGCGGGCGTGTTGCAATGCGAACAGTGGTCCGCGATTTCCGCCGGCACTCCGCGGCAAACTCCACCTGAACCTGAGCCTGAAATTCAAGCAGCTCCCAAGCCGGAGGAAGACGTCGAATCGTTTCTGGCGCGTGTGAACAATGCCAGGTCTTTCTACGACGTGCTCGGTGTAACCAAAGAAGCCTCGCCCGTCGACATGAAAACGAAGTATTACGATCTTGCACGGCGCTACCACCCCGATCGATTTCGCAAATCAGAAGCCGGTCTCGTGACGCGTGTCGAGTCGGCGTTTGCGCGCATCACGCAAGCGTACGACACGCTGCGAGACGATCGTCTGCGTTCGAGTTACGACGCGAAGCTGCAAGCACGCGAGAAAGCGCAGCGAATCGCCGACGCAGCAGCGCCGCCGAAACCAACCGCGCCCGACGCACCGATCACTGAATCAAAGACACAATCTGCGACCGACACCTCGCGCGCGTCTCCTGGCGTCTCGCTCGCAGAACGCGCCGAAGCACAGTTCAAAGAAGGTCTCGAAGCGATCGAGCTCGGCCAGCGAAAAGTCGCACTCGGACTCTTCGCCTCGGCCGCTCGCGCCGTTCCGAACGACGCACGGTATCGCGCGGCTTACGGAAAACTGCTCGCCGAAAACGAAGCCACACGTCGCGCCGCCGAGACCGAGCTGCAAGCCGCGATCAAACTCGACGCGACAAACGCCGAGTATCGTGTGACGCTCGCGGAGTTGTACCGCGATCTCGGCCTGATGTTGCGAGCCAAAGGCGAAGCCGAACGCGCCGTCGCGGCCGACCCGAACAACCGCCGAGCCAGAGACCTGTTGCGTGCGTTAAATTAGGTGTGTTGAAATTGAGACTCAATGGCCGCCCTGCAAACCACAGAGCTAATCGACAAATCAGCCGCCGAAGCTTTCGCACAGCTCGCCAAGACAACCGATCACTTCGAACGCTACGAAAAGGCGCACGCGGAGCGCATCGCCGTTATCGCCGACGAGATTGCGCTGGCGTTTCATCTCGCGCGGCACGATCGCGGCTCGCTGCACGCCGCTGCGTTGCTGCACGATCTCGGCGAAGTGGCGATGGAACGCGATTACATTCAGGCGACCGGCCGGTTGACCGCGGAAGAGCGACTCGACCTGGCGCGGCATCCGGTAATTGGCGAGCGTGAGGCGTCGCGCGTGGGGGCCGATCGCGCCGCGCAACTGCTGGTTCGCTGGCATCACGAGTGGTGGAACGGCGGCGGCTATCCCGACGCGCTGCGGCGCGAAGAGATTCCGCTGGGCGCGCGAATCCTGCGCGTCGCCGATTCATATGCGGCGCTGACCGATGCGCGCCCGTTTCGCCGTCCGTTCAGTGACGAGGGTGCGCGACGCGAGCTTGTCGATCGCGCCGGCATCGAATTCGATCCGGCGGTAGTGAAAGTGCTGATCTCGCTCGATCCGATGCCGGAACCGAGAAGAGAGCAGAGCACGAATCTGTTTTCGTCGTTTGCAACATAGATCATGCTTCAGTTTCCAAACGGTTGGTTGGCTTTCGAGCT
>JBKPPP010000182.1:0-4664 GCA_046733615.1 Acidobacteriota bacterium
GTTCGACGAAATCCCAAACGCTCGTAGAACCGCACCGCGGGCGATGAGGCCACGACATGCAACCGTACGGGTTTCTTTGCCGCGGCGGCTTCTTCAATTAAATCCTGAACCAAACGGCCGCCGATTCCGGCGTTTCGATACTCTCTCAACAGCGCGATGTCTCGCAGCAGCAGCTCTGTTTCACTTCGATCGACCAGCATTCTCCCAACCGGACGTCCGTTCAGAAGAATGATACGACTGTCTACTCGAGGATAGGATCTTTCGCGCGCAAGAAACTGCATCTTGATGAACGCTTGAATTTGCTCATCGCTCCAACCCAATCCCGCCAGTTCGTCGATGCGCGTGCTGGCGTAAACTTCCAACAGAAACGGCTCGTCCTCAGGTGTCGCCTCGCGCAGCGAAACATTCACTTGTTCGGTTTGCAACGTAAACTCGCCTCCGGCAGATCTTCAGCCAGGATCAGGTCGCTCGTGCCCAGCACGACCGCACGCTCGATCGCGTTCGCCAACTCGCGCACGTTTCCCGGCCAGTCGTACGACGTCAAACAACCGCGCGCTTCGTCAGAAAATCCGTTCAACTTGCGATGACAACTCGCAGCGTACTTGTTAAGAAAATAGGTCGCGAGCAGCATGATGTCTTCCGCGCGTTCGCGCAGCGGCGGCACATCGAGTGATACGACGTTGAGACGATAATAAAGATCGTGACGAAACTCGCCCACATCCATCGCCTGCTCGAGGTTCTTGTTCGTCGCGGAGATCACGCGCACGTCGGCTTTGATCGTCAACGTTCCGCCCACACGCTCAAACTCGCGCTCCTGTAGCACACGCAGAAGTTTAACTTGCAAGGGCGGCGTGAGCTCTCCGATTTCGTCGAGAAAGAGAGTCCCGCCGGCGGCGATCTCGAGTCGTCCTTTCTTCTGCGCCAGCGCGCCGGTGAACGCGCCGCGCTCGTGCCCGAACAGCTCCGTTTCCAGCAGCGATTCGCTGAGCGCGGCGCAGTTTACCGCGACGAACGGCTTCTGCGCGCGTTTACTGTTGCGGTGCATCGCGCGGGCCACCAACTCTTTTCCGGTGCCGCTTTCGCCGTTGACCAGCACGGTCGCGTCAGTCGGCGCCACTTTTGCGATGAAGTGATAGACGCGCTGCATCGCGCTGCTCTCGCCAATCATGTTGTGCTCGAGGTTGACGTCGTGGAGAAGACGTTCGTTCTCTTTTTCGAGCCACTCGAAATGGCGTGCGTTTTCGATCGCCACGGCGGCGATGCCTGCTATCGCCGTGACGAGTTGCAGGTGATCCTTGGTGAACCGCTCGTGCGAAACCGTCGTGTCGAGGTACAGCACACCGAGCTTTCGCTGAAACATAACCAGCGGAACGCACATTACAGAGTGAGCCTTTGTTTCGATCAGGCTGTCGGTTGCGAGGCTTGGCTCGTTTGTCGGATCGGTCGCCATTACCGCCACTCCGTCGCGCAAAACCTGTTGCGCGATCGAGCGGCTCACGTTAACGGCGCGATCTTTTCCGTGGGCGCGATCGAGACCAAACACCTGGCCGGGATCGAACGAGCCGTTGGCGGCCAACAGGATCGCGCCTCGTTGAGCGGGCACGACCTCGAAGAGCAGTTCGAGCAGGCGTTCGAGCAGATCCTCGAGCTCGCGAATGGCGGTGATCGCGGTGCTGACTTTCATCAACGCGCTGAGATCGCGGCCCATTTGATAAAGCGCGTCGTCGAAACGGATCTGGACTGTCGGACCGGTCACTCGCACTTCGTCCAGCGTGACTTCGCTCGATTTCGAGCTGACCGCGCCGTCGTGTGCGAGAAAGAGAAACTGCGAGTCGCCGATGCGCACGCGATCGCCGTGTTCGAGCACTCGCGAACGAACCGGAACGTCATTGACGAAGGTGCCGTTCAAACTCTCGAGATCGGTGATTACGTAACCGGCGTCTTTCTTTTCGATCGTGGAGTGACGGCGCGAAACAGAGGCGTCGGCGATGCAGAGATTCGCCGCAGTTTCACGGCCGATGACGAGCGCATCTCCATCGATGTTGAAGATCGCTCCTTTCAGTTTTCCTGAAATTGCTGCGAGTCGCGGCGGCATTTCTCTGAAAAGCAGTTGGCCAGGTTGTGTGGCAAGTCTACGCGTCTCGCGGCTTTGGAGCAACAGGCTGACTGCGGCACGAGAAGGTTTCGTTGAGGGAATATGTGAACCGATTCCGCGTTAGTGAATCGGCAGAACAAATCGAACCAAGCGGCACTCTCCCTGGGGTAGATCTGAACAACTCACCACTGAGTTAGGGCCAACCGGCCCAGGAGGAATTGAATGTCCACTAAGAATTCCGGCAAGCCCGGGTTTAGCCAGGACGACGTTAACTACGGACAGCGCCGCATCAACGGCGGGCTTTCCAACGTCGACAATTGGATCATCTACTCGATCAGAAAACTGAAGGCCGCCCTCGAAACAACACCTGGTCTTCAGAAGATCGATTTCAGTGAACTAGACAAGGCGCTCGAGCAGTCCTCGGTCCAGAGCAAAAAAGTTGCGGAGATCAAGCCGCCGGGCTGCATACCGCCGGATCCCCCGGACCAACCGCCTCCAGGGTAAGGTGGTCCAGCGTCAGCAGCGATCGAGCGAACAACAACTGGCCTCGCTCGTTCGCCTCTCCTCACCGTTCGCTGCTGATCATTGTCACGTCGCTGATTTTGCTCCCGCGCTGACACGCAATCTGCTTGTAATCCGGCGACCAGGCGTAGGAGAAGATTTGATCGCTGATGAAGTAGGTGAGCTGCTTCGACGTGCCCGTGCGGGGATCGAAACTCCAGATATTCGAGGCTCCGTCAATCGTCTTTATGAAACTGACCGAGCGATCGGGCAGCCATTCGAGCCGTTGCCACTCCTGGATCGGAATCGGAAACTTCGTCAGCGGCGGACCACCGTCGGCCGAAAAGATGGCGGCGTCACGCGTGCCTGAATCGAGATCGTAACGAGCGGCAATGTTCTGATTGTCTGGCGAGAACACGGGCATCCGGTAATGGTCCGCCACCTTGATCAGCTCGCCACCTTTCATCGGCACTTTCCAAACATTCAACTTCGCGCTGAGTTCCTGCCGATCAAAAGCGACCCACTGATTGTCCGGCGAACAGGCGGGATAATAATTCGCATCGCTGAAGGTCAGTTGTTTTGCGTCGCTGCCATCTTCAGCATTCATACGCCAGATATTGAAGGAGCCGGTTCGATTGGAAGAAAACACAATCTCGCGCCCGTTTTGGCACGCCGCCGGACTGTAGTTATCTCCTTCGGAAGTCAGCGGAGTCTGGCGGGAACCATCAGGATCGATACGAAAGAGATTGAGGTGCTCCTGCGCCATCGCCGAGTAGACGATGTTCTGATTGCGGGGCCAGGTCACACCGTAGCAAAGACCAACTCCGGACATGATATCTGTTGCCTTCCGGAAGTCGTCCATCGGTACAACCCAGAGTCGCCATGAGCGACTTGTGCGCACCGCTACAATGTTGTCGCCGGACAGACTTACGCTGCGATACTCAGCCAGATCGTTGGTGATCCGTTGCTTCTCGCCGTCAGGGTAGCTGACGCGCCACAGTTGATGAGCAGTGGTGGGGTTCTCCTTGGCGCTGACGATTAGGGCGGTCATGTCCGGTTTCCAGGCTACCTGCAAAACTGAAAACCACGACGGCTCACCGACGACCTGCTCGCTCCCGGTCTTCACATCAAAAGCGACGATGCTCACGTGATATCCGTTGTTCCAATGACCGGTGGGACAAATAATGGTGCTGCCGTCGGGCGACCACGCGAGGCCGTACACCGACAAGACTTCGCCGTTACGTCGCGCGGCAATCGTCTGCTCGCTACTGCCGCTAACGTCAGACACTATCAGCGAATAATCCTGGGTAGTTGTGCTCTGTCTGACGAAAGCGAAGCGGTCTTCCAGCGGCGAGAAACTTATCGGACTATCGACGTCGTCTTTGACTTTTGCGACCGTGCCGGCGTGCAACGACATGCGGTAGAGAACTCCCGGACCGTTGCTCTCTCTACGCGTGAAGTAGAGATAACTATTGTCGCGTGAGAAGGCGAGCCCGAGATACTGCACGTCAGCCGCAGCAGCAACAATTGTCGGCGTTGAAGTGGCGAATACCGTGACCATCAGACGCTGCATTCCGTCCTTCTCTTCCGCGTGCGCGAGCAGCGTCCCGTCGGGCGAGATTGCGGAGCACACGGAGGTTCCGAAGCTGGTCAACGGAATCATGGGCCGCGCCTGAGACTCGGTGGCGAACGGCAGCAGCCGATTCACGTACGGCGCAACACTGGGAAACGCAACCAAAAGCGCTAGAACGCCCGTCACGCCGGTGAACAGCGCCGCAGTTTTGTGCGTGCGAATCGTGGTGGAGATTAAATCCGCGGTCAAAAGAGCCTGCGATTTGAAGCGCGTAAGTGCGGAATTAAAGACGAGCGGGCGCGTCTGGTTCTCTTCGGTGAGGCGGGCCGGGTACAGCACGAGCGGCGGCTGCACACCATCCTGACCATCGACGTCGCTCTCGCCGTCGCGAGTCATCTCTCGCTGCAACTTACGCAAATCCGCGTTGAACTTCGTGATGGTTTGATACCGATCGTTTCGGTCCTTGGCGAGTGCTTTCCCGACGACTTCTCGCAA
>JBKPPP010000183.1:0-7093 GCA_046733615.1 Acidobacteriota bacterium
AAAGAGACGAGTGAGGCTGGCCTGGCCCTTTCCGTCGTGCTCTGCTGAGCGAACAGGCTTCCCGACCATTTGCCGGATGACTGCTCGAGACTCAATATGCGGAGACACTGTGCGTTCATTAAGCTCTTCGTCGCGGTGACGTTGACCACAGTGACTCTGTTGGTCGGTCCTGTCTTCGGGCAGTCTTCCGAAATCAAAACAGATAAACCGAAACCCAAAGTCACTGCCGATGAGCCTCGGGCAAAAGATCTCCAGAGCGAAGTCGAGAACTTGAAGGCCGAGAACGCTGCTGTTCGCGAACTCCTGCGCAAGATGGAGGAGCAGCAGAAGACGCTGCTCGAGCAGGTCGATCGTTTGCAGCGACGGCTTGACGGCACGACGCCGGCGGAAGCGCAGCCGGCGGCACAAACAACGGCGCCGGCAGCCGAAAGCCCGGCGCCAGACACAACCGCCCCCGATCCTCCCGCACAGTCGCCTCCTTCCGGAAGTAACCAGATCGACGACGACGATCGTTACAAGGACGGAATCGTGATCTGGGAAACGAAGGAGGATGCGAAAGTCCCGTTCCAGCTCAAGTTTCAGGACGTGACGCAGTTTCGCTATCTCAACACGCTGTCGAGCAGAGACACCTTCACCGATCACCTGGGCGTCGTTCGCGAGGTTCATAAGCGAAACGACTTGACCGTCAACCGTCAGATGTTCACGTTCCTCGGTTACATCTTCGACAAGCGAATGCGCTACAGCCTCACGGTTTGGACCTCTGCCGGCGCCGCGTCGATCGTCGTCGCTGGAAACGTTGGCTGGCAATTCAGCAAGGCGCTCACGATCACTGGAGGTTATACCGGCGTTCCCGGCAGCCGCTCGCTCGTCAACACCTTTCCCTTTTTCACCTCGACCGACAGGACCATGGCGGACAACTTCTTCCGCCCCGCTTTCACGCAAGGCGTTTGGGCCAACGGAGAACCGATCAAAGGTCTGAATTATCTGGTGTTCGTCGGCAACGGTCTCAACACACTTAATATCTCGGCAAACAAGATCGATACGAGCCTGCTCGTCTCCGGCAGCGTTTGGTGGGAACCACTCGGAGCGTACGGCCCGCCCGGCAAATCGCGCAACCTGTACGATGATTATTTTGCCACCGACAAAGTTCGCATCCGACTCGGCACCGCGTTTACGAGATCGCGCGAAGATCGTTTTTCGAATCTCGATCAATCGAGTCCGGAGAACACGTCGCTTCACAACTCAGACGGCGTGCTCACGTTCTCGACGGGCGCGTTTGCGCCGGGCGTGACTGTCGACAAAGCCACCTATCGCATGTGGGCACTCGACGGCGGGATCAAGTGGAACGGGCTTGCAGTCAACGGGCAATACTACTTCCGTTGGCTAAACGACTTCGAAGCTGACGGTCCGCTGCCGATTTCGTCGACCTTCGATCACGGCTTTGAGTTGTCGGGCGGAACGTTTGTAATTCCGAAGAAGCTGATGCTGTTCGTGCGCGGGTCGGCAGTGTTCGGACAATTCGGCAACTCGCACGAGTACGCTGGTGGTTTCAAGTGGCATTTCCTTCCGACGGAGCGTCTGTGGCTGAACGGCGAGCTGATGCGTGTTCAGCGAGCTCCGTACAGCGGAACCTTCACGCCCTACACCGCCGGCCTGGACGGTTGGGTGCCAATGGTTCAAACAGTCCTCAGTTGGTAAAGATCCTGCCTTATGTGCGCTAACGGACAGCCCGGCGTTCGATAATGTGAATGCTGGACACGGCTGCCGTTGCTCGATAAATTTTCCGAGCAGCGTAAGCACGAACAGGGGAGGGCCCGCACATGACTGAAGCCGTTGAGCGCCGCACGATCAATCGCCGCACAGAAGATATCTACCGCAAGGCAATCGAAGAAATTCGCGACTACGCCATTTTCACGACTGACCCGGACGGTATTGTGACCAACTGGAACGCCGGCGCGCAGCACATTCTCGGTTACACCGAGGAGGAGATCGTCGGAAAACACGGCGCCAAAATCTTTACGGCGGAAGACCGCAGCAGAGAGGTACCCGAAAAAGAACTGGCTAACGCAGCCACTTACGGTCGCGCGGAAGATGAACGCTGGCACGTGCGCCGCGACGGCTCACGTTTCTGGGCCAGCGGCGTCGTCACCGCCGTGCGCGATCCAACCGGCAAGCTGATCGGATTTTCGAAGGTCATGCGCGACATGACCGAGCGAAACAAGTTGACGGAAGAGCGCGACCGCTTTTTCGCGCTGTCGATGGACATGTTGAGTATCGTTCACCTTGACGGCCGTTTTCAGCGCGTGAATCCGGCGTTTCAGGAACTATTGGGCTTCTCGGAAGAGGAGCTACTCACGATGTCGATTTTTGAGCTGCTCCATACTGACGATCGCGAAGCTACGCTCGTGGAATATTCGCGAATGGCCGGCGGTGAGCCGATCAAGTTCATGGAGAATCGCCTGCGGTGCAAGGATGGGACCTACAAGTGGGTCGCGTGGAGCTATTTTCCGGTGCCGGAGGATGGCGTCGCATTCGGAGTCGGCCGCGATACCACCGACATCCGCCGCATGCACGAAGTCCTCCACCTGCGGGCAAAGGAATTGGAAGACGCGAACAAACTGAAAGACGAATTCCTCGCGACCATGTCGCACGAGCTGCGCACACCGCTGACGTCGATACTCGGCTGGGCGCGTCTGCTCCAGTCAAATCAATTGAACGAAAAGGAAAAGGAACGCGCGATTCAGGTCATTCAGCGAAACGCTGAAGCACAATCAAAGCTGATCGAAGACTTGCTGGACGTCTCCCGAATCATCACCGGTAAGCTAAAGATTGAGTTTCAACCAGTCTCATTTGCCGCGGTGACGGAGAGCGCCATCAACTCTTTGCGTCCGGCTATCGACGCGAAGCAGATGAAGTTAACGACATCGATCGATCCGGCCGCGGGTCCGATTCTCGGAGACCCGTCACGTTTGGAACAGATCGTGACCAACTTGCTTTCCAACGCGATCAAGTTCACTCCCGCCGGGGGTCAGATCGAAGTCCGTCTCGAACGTTTCGACACGAGAGTGCAACTCAAAGTGAGAGACAGCGGCATCGGCATCGCACCGGAGCATTTGCCTCACATCTTCGAGCGGTTCAGACAGGTCGACGCGTCGAGCGTTCGCGCGCACAGCGGACTCGGGCTCGGACTTGCGATTGTCGATTATCTCGTACGGCAACAGGCTGGAACTGTGTCTGCCGTCAGTGAGGGATTGGGCAAGGGCGCGATGTTCCAGGTGCAGTTCCCACTCATCTCCTCGGAAGTCGTTGCGGCCGAAGGATCGAGCGAGTCGTCATCGACGGAATTGCCGGTGGCGGCATTTGAAGCGGCGAGCATTGCTGCAAACCAGAAGTTGAAGGATCTGCGCATTCTGGTAGTTGAAGACGATCCTGACACGCAGGAGTTGCTGGCGGCGGTGCTGCAGAAACACGGTGCTGAAGTAGTGACTGTCGATTCGAGCGCCAATGCGTTGACTCGGGTTACGCAGATGAAGCCTGACGTGATCATTAGTGACATCGCGATGACGGGCGAAAATGGTTATGAATTCATGAGCAAGTTAAGGAAGCTCGATCCCGAAGCGGGTGGCCGCATTCCGGCTATTGCGTTGACGGCCTACGCCGGTGCGGCGGATCGCCGTCGCGCGTTATTGGCGGGATTTCAAACTCACCTGGCCAAGCCCGTCGAACCAAACGATCTGCTCGCGATCATTCTGAGTCTCACGTTTCAGCCACCGTCGACGCATCAGTGAGCGGGATCGGAAAGGATCAATGGCTGACGCGTGCGGCGTCTGTAGCTTCCAACGGGAGTGGCTGAGAAATTACTTTTCCCTTCACGATCTTGAAGCGAGCTACTGCGTAACCCATCAGGCTCAAAGCGCCGCGCGCTTCGTACAGCTTGTTTTCCTGAAGCTCTTCGGGCGCGCCCTGGCCGGGTATCTCCTGCGTGTATCCAGCCGGAACTTTGGCGTACTCGATTTTCTCGAGCTTCGCACTGCTCGCTGAGTCTTTGGAAACAATGCGCCAGACGATTCTGTTCTTTGCGTCGTCTTCGCGCTGCGGTCCAACTTTCTCATTATCGGAATGAAGCTCGTAGACGAGGAAGATCGGAAAGATTCGCACCTCGTCGAAAGAGCTCCTTCTGATTTCGAACGAAGGCGGATTGCCTCCCGAGACAAACAGACCACCCGCGCGACGACAGTTCACGGAGAGGAGCGCTATCGTCGCGATCAGGAGCAATAAAAGAGTTCTTGTTTTCAGCAAGGGTTTTGAAGGGATTCTGACGAATCAGCAGTTAGTCTTTCGATGGAGAAAGGTTGTGCCTCGCGGTTACTCTTCGACGAAGTCGTAGTAGATCACCCCGGTTCCCTTTACCGCTTGTCCCGACAATCTGTTCGGTATAAAGCGCGCTCCGCGTGCCGCAGCCTCAGCGGCTGCGCGCAACTCTGGCGGACCACTCACGGCCCGTGTTTTAGTCACCTTGCCCTCTGTATTTATTTCCACCTGAACTGTCACGCGGCCAGAGACGTGATCTTTACGGGCCTCAATCGGGTATTCCGGTTTGGGACTGCTAATCAGTTTTCCCTGCACGAGGCCGAAGACGAATTTCTCCGGTCGCTGAATAGCAGCAAGAACGAAACTCGCCATTTCCTGGTCGAGCGGCTTGAGGATGTTGTATTCCTGCATTGCCTGGTCTCGGTCGTCAACTGCGAGATAAGCAAGCGCCAGGAGCTTATGTGCCAGCGCCAGATCGGATCTGATTCGAATCGCCTCTTTTAACCGCTCGATTCCTTCGCGGTGTTCCTGTTTGTAAAGATGAACGATCGCTAATTTTGTGTGTGCGTCGGCAAAGTCAGGCTTGATCTTGATTGCTTGTTTAAATGAGGCCGCCGCGTCGTCGTATTTCCCTAAGCTCAAATGCGCTACACCCAACTTGAAGTAGGCTTGAGCAAAATCCGGCTTGAGGCTGATTGCCTTTTCGAACTGCTTGATTGCGTCCGTGTACTCATTTGCCTGGAGATACTCTTCTCCGCGAGCGAATAGCCGCTCGGCATCTGTGGGATTCTGGGCCGATGACACGAGCGGCAGAAGAGCCAGAAGACCCAGAACACTAACTCTTATCACGTACAGCATCGGTGGCATTATAGATCAACGCCTGCTGTAAACTCCGGGCGACATCGCGCGCTTCGGTCGTCAACCCGCGGCGACAAGCTTCAGTCCCCCCTCAACCAAATCCGCTGCATTTAGACGGCTTCGCTGCTTCTCCCATCCGGCACGATCCTTGTTTGGTCACTTAAACGGTCAGGTACGCAAGCTCAACAACCATTTCATCTCAACCCCGACACTTCAACAAGGAGCTCACCAATGTTAAAGCGATCGTTCTCTACCCTCGTCGGGCTAATACTCTTCGCCTTGTGCAGTAGTTCGTTTGCTCAGACCGCAAACACCAGCGCAAAACCGCAGTTGATACCGAACAGCAGAAGATACAGGGAGAGCGGACTCAAGCCGGCCGCAGGTCGCTCCGGGTCTGCTTCTCTCACCGGTCGCGCACTAGCCGGTAAGGATGGAACCACGACGATCGAGATGAGCACCGGTCAATTGAATGCCGGCGGCACAAACCCCGGCTCTATCAAAAAGGCGCAAGTCAAACCGCTCGACGAGAACGGCGAAGCACTTTACGCACGCAACTACGCCGGTTCCGCCAATGGTTACTTCAGCACTGCCGTGAACGACTTGCGGCCCGGCCAACAGGTTCAGTTGCAAGCGACTGTCAGCGGCATCGACGCTAACCGCACCGACGTTGTCACCCTGGTAGAAACAGTCAAGCTGCGGCCGGATCTCGCGCCGACCAATCTTTCAGTTCCCACGCGCGGCCTCGCAGGCACTCCGGTAAATATCTCCGTCGTGCTGAGAGAACTCAAAGGAGATTCCGGCGCAACGACCAATCTCATACTCTTCGCCGACGGCACGCCGATCGATCGCGCGAACGCCGTGTGGGTAGATGCGGCTGGAACCGTCTCCTGTGTTTTCACTCACACGTTTACTTCCGCCGGCACGAAGCAACTCGAAGTGAAAGCCGAACAGACTGACCCCGGCGACTACGACGATTCAAACAATGCGACTTCAGGCACGATTGTTATCGGCGCAAACGCACCGGCCGAGCTGAACTACAACGTGCAAGTGGTGGATATGACCGACGACTTTCGCGCGCATGTTTACGAGAAACGTTACTTCAACGGCGTGCTACAGACGGAGCACGAGGAAGACTCGAGCGCGAAGGGCTGGTTGCAGCAGGCAAATTTCTTCGGCTGGACCGGACGCATGGTCACGTTTCCCATCAGCATCTCGCACCAGGAAACGAATGATGGCGCGCCGGTCTTCTCCGGATCTCACACGAACCTGATGCCGACCTCAGTCATCGACGACTCGGACGGTGTTACACGTTTCATCGCCTACAATGTTTGGCGCTTCGATTCGACAACAGGTTACTACTTCAATCTCTCCACGACCGCCACCATCAACCTGGCGACCCAGGCACGCACTGAAACAACTGTCTTCAGCTCAAACCGGCAAGCCGGCGATGTGACTTACTACTCGGCAGGCTACGAGCGGTTCTGGGATGCAAACACCGGCGAGGAATTCTTCTACACGTGGAACACGACTGACGTGCAGCGTTCGGGATCGCGCATTGCTCTTGGCACGCGTTACGGAATCAGCGTCCTGTTGACCACGGGAGACGGCAGCCAGTTTAGCGCCGCGCCTGAAGTCACCCTGACCACGTTCGACAACTCAGGACCGCAGCCATACACCTGCTTCGACTGGGCTTTTGATGAATTCAGTGGAACTGGCTGCATTGAGTTCGATCGAATTCAGTTTGGAAAGCACGGCTTTGCGTTCAAAGACACCAATCCGTAGCCCTTGGCAGCGATTACACCAACTCAACAAACCCAGGAGCATTTATGAACCGTACATTTCTCGCCGCACTGCTGACGATTACGATCGTTTACTCAACTCCCGCGAGCACGCTTGCGCCCTCCACTACTGAAACCAAACTCTC
>JBKPPP010000184.1:0-10069 GCA_046733615.1 Acidobacteriota bacterium
CGCGACACGCCCCAATCGCGAATGCGATACGTGACCGCCGCTTCGCCGAAGCCGTGCGCCTTCGCGTAGTCGGCCATCTCGCGCATCGCGGCTTCCGAAGTTTTCCCGCCCCACTCACCGCTATTTATCAATACACCGTAGTCGGTGAACGAATGCTTGATCTCGGCGGACGCGTCGCCGGCGGTCGTGAGCACCGGTTCGGCGTTCAACTGTTCGTGGCTCACTGGCGCGATCACCTGGCGAATCGGCAGCGAATACTTCTGCGCGAATTCGAAATCGCGCTCGTCGTGAGCGGGTACACTCATCACTGCGCCCGTGCCGTATTCCATCAGCACGTAGTTCGCAACCCACACGGGCATGGCTTCGCCGCTGAACGGATTGATCGCCAGCACGCCCGTGTTCAAGCCTTCTTTCTCTTCTTCCGTCTCGTCGGTGCGCGCCGCTCGCTGCTGCCTCATCTTTTCGGCAAACGCATTGATGTCGGCCTTCAACGCGGAGCCTTCGAGGATCTCCGCGAGCAACGGATGCTCGGCTGACAACACGACGGCCGTCGCGCCGTAGATCGTGTCGATGCGCGTGGTGAACACACGAATCTTTCGCTCGCTGTCCTTGATCTGGAAGTCGACGTACGCGCCTTCGCTGCGCCCAACCCAGTCGCTCTGCCGTTTCAGAACTTTCTCGGGCCAGCCGTCCTGGATCTGCGCGATGTCGTTGACGAGCTGTTCCGCGTAATTGGTGATGCGCAGGAACCACTGCTCGAGATCTCGCTTCTCGACTTGCGTGCCGCAGCGCCAGCAGATCCCGCCCGACGACTGTTCGTTCGACAGCACCGTCTCTTCCTTCGGGCACCAGTTGACCTGCGAGGTTTTCTTGTAGGCCAAACCCCGTTCGAGCATCTTCAGGAAGAACCACTGGTCCCACTTGTAGTAGTCGGGCCGGTGCGCCGCGATTTCGCGCGACCAGTCGTAACTGATGCCCAGACGCTGAAGCTGCCCGCGCATGTGCGCGATGTTCTCTTCAGTCCAGTCGCGTGGGTTCACGCCGCGTTTGATCGCGGCCTGTTCCGCCGGTTGGCCGAAGCTGTCCCAGCCAATCGGGTGCAGCACGTTGAAACCCTGGAGACGTTTGAACCAGGCGAGGGCGTCGCCGATGGCGTAGTTGCGCACGTGGCCCATGTGCAAAAAGCCTGAGGGGTAAGGCAGCATTTCGAGCGCGTAAAACTTCTCGCGCGGATCTTCGTCCCGCGGGCGGAAGGCGCCGCTCTCGTCCCAGCGTTGCTGCCACTTCTTCTCGATCTGTTCAGGAAAGTATTTTTCGTCCATAACGGTGTCCCATCTTACTTAGCACGTTTTGCGCAAACCGCACAAAGCAGTTTCAGAGCTTTGCCTGGTGAATCGAAATGTGAATGTGGAATCGCCGCTCCGGCAGTCCACGCGCTAGGCGCGACGCGGAAGCGGCACCGTTAGGACGAGCTTGGTTGACAGGCCCTTGCAAAACATTGCGTGAAGTTTACACGCAGAGACGCGGCGGGCGCAAATAATCTTCGCTCGCTTTTGCCGTAGCTGACGGCCTGCAGTGTCGGTTAGAACGTCGGCGGCGGTTGGTTTTTAGCCACGGATTTGAACCCGCTAGACGTTAATTAGCCGTGACCGTGTTCATCCGTGGCCACAAACGAGCGAAGCATGGCGAGGTTCTTGAGGTCGGCGCGCGGATCGTCGTAGGGAGTTTCGAGGATGAAGGCGGCGTGGCGGAATTTTGGGTGCTGCGCGACGCGGCGCAGGGCGTCGGCGCCGATGTGTCCTTCGCCGATGTGCCAGTGACGGTCGACGCGGGAATTGTAGGCCGCGCGCGAGTCGTTGAAGTGAATGGCGCGCACGTTCTTGATGCCGACCGTCCTCTGGATGCGTTGCAGGAGTGCACTCAGACCGTCAGGCTCGCGAATATCGTAGCCGGCGGTGAACGCGTGCGCCGTGTCGAGACAAACGGCGAGCGGCAGCTTCGGACAGGCGCGCATGATCTCAGCGAGGTGTTCGAAACGATGACCGATGCACTCGCCCTGGCCGGCGGTGTTCTCCAGCAGGATACGCAGCTTCTCGAACTTCAATCCTTTGCAGGCAAGCTTCAGGCTCTTCGCGCACAACGCAATTCCGTCAGCCTCACACGCGCCACGCGCGCTTCCGGGATGCACGACCAGGTAATCAACACCCAACAGCAGCGCGCGCTCGACTTCTTCCCGAAACGACTCGCGCGACTTCTGCAACATCGCGTCATCCGCCGCTGCCAAGTTCACCAGGTAATTACAGTGGATCAGCACCGGCGAGATTTTCGTGACGCGACGAGTCTCGCGAAACAGCAGAACGTCTTCAAGCGTGAGCGGCTTCGCCATCCAGCCGCGCGGATTGCGTGAGAAGAGCTGCACGGTGTCGCAGCCCGTGTCTTTCGCGACGATCAGCGCGTTGTGCACGCCGCCTTTGATGGGAGCGTGAAATCCGATCTTTGGTGCTTTGTGAGGCATTTACTTCTTCTGTTGATACGTTATCTCGTGTACGAACATCACCCGCAACATATTTCCACCCAGAATCTTGTCTACATCACTTTCCGAGTATCCGCGCCGCAGCAGCTCTTTGGTCAGGTTCGGCAGGTCAGCCACCGTGGCGAGATCCGCCGCTGTGGCCTGCACGCCGTCAAAGTCTGAACCGATGCCGACGTGGTCTATGCCGACGAGCTTCACGATGTGATCGATATGATCGACGATGCGCGAGACGTAAACCGGCGGCAGCCGCTTTGCGTACTCCTCCTGCCGCACACGATCGCGCGCGATCTTCTTGTGCACCGCATCACCCGGCTCCGCCGCCGACGCCTGTTGTACGAGCGCCGCGATCTCCGCATCAACCTGTTTCTTCTTCAGACTCCATCCGGGCTCGATGTGCTCGGGATAGAAGATCACATTGACGACGCCGCCCGTCTTTGCGAGGGCGCGAATCATGTCGTCGGTCAGATTACGCGGCACGTCAGCGATCGCTCGACACGCCGAGTGAGTAGCGATAACGGGCTGAGTCGAAGTATTGATGATGTCCCAGAAAGTCTTGTCAGAAACGTGGGAAACGTCGATCATCATGCCCAATCGATTCATCTCGCGCACGACGCTCTTCCCAAACTCATTCAACCCGCGCGTCGATCCGATTTCATCGCCCGACGATCCGGCCCAGCTCGTACTGACGCTCCAGGCCGGCGACATGTAGCGCACACCGAGATCGTAATAACGCTGCACGTTTTCCAGCTTCTCGTCGATCGCGTAACCACCTTCCAATCCCATCAACGCCGCGATCTTCCCGTCCTGCGCCGCGCGCTTGATGTCGGCGTCCGAAGTAGCGAGTTGCCATGTTTCGGGATGTTTCTCCGCCAGCGCGCGGATCGCCGCGATCTGATCGTCGGCGCGTTTCACCGCCTGCGGGCCGCCGCCGCCAAACAACTGCGGCTCGACCCAGATCGAGAAGAACTGCGCGTCGAGACCGCCCGCCCGGGCACGCACCGCGTCGAAATGACCGTCGCTCAGTTGCTGCTGTAGATCGACGTGCTCGTCGAGTACACGCTGAACAGTATCGGCGTGCATGTCGATGGCGATGGCCCGTTTGTGAATGGCGAGCGGATCGCCAGGATTATCGTCAGCAGCGGTGTTCTGGGCCACGGTTGCGCTCTGGTTATTCTGATTCATTTTGTTGCGGCAGCCTGCGAGAAACGTTGCGGCGAAAAGGAGCGTAATAACGAATCCGGTGAGGTATTTTTGGCGCTTCTTCGGAAGATTCCACAGGTTGATAATCTCTTGTATACAGGATGTCATCGCGGATGTTACGCAAGCATGATTACCGGACGCAAGCGTTCTTGCAAAGCCAATGAGAACTACTGTATTGTGCGCTATTCGAACTTCCCACTCAGCGGCAGTAAACGAAGGAACGAGCATGGAGGTGTTTGAGTTTTCCGCGCAAGTGAATGGGGCAAGGAGCGCTGCCCGATTTCTCACGTAATTTCCTGAAGGAGTAGAAATAACATGTTCTCGAAAGACGGCAACACGAAAGATATCAAAACACCACGCATCTGCGACGCCGTTTGGCATGACGGCGAGTTCATCCAGTGGAACAACGCGCGGGTGCATGTGATGTCGCACGTGCTGCACTATGGTTCAAGCGTCTTCGAGGGCATTCGCTGTTACTCCACTAAACGCGGGCCGGCCGTCTTCCGGCTGCGCGAGCACATGCAGCGGTTTCTTAACTCCGCGAAGATCTATCGCATGGACCACCCGTGGACCCTCGACGATCTTTGCGGCGCGGCGGTGGAAGTCGCGCGCCGCGGCGGGCTGGATCAGTGCTACATCCGGCCGATCCTGTTTCGCAGTCTCGACGAAGAGCATCCGGCGTTTGGCGTCAATCCTTTTCCGAATCCGATTGCCTGCTACATCGGCGCGTGGGACTGGGGCAAGTATCTCGGCGACGAGGCGATCGAGCAGGGCGTCGACGTTTGCGTCTCGACCTGGAACCGGCTCACTCCAAACTCGATGCCGGCCATGGCGAAGAGCGGCGCAAATTACATGAATTCGCAGCTCATCAAGATGGAAGCACTTTTGAACGGCTTTGCCGAAGGCATTGCCCTCGACGATCGTGGCTACGTCTCCGAAGGCTCGGGCGAGAACATCTTTCTCGTGACCGGCAACGTCGTGCTGACGCCGCCGCTTTCGTCTTCGATACTGCCGGGCATCACGCGCGACAGCGTGATCCAGATCTGTCAGGAGCTCGGCATCACTATTAAGGAGCGCACCATTCAGCGTGCGGCCCTCTACGTCGCCGACGAGCTCTTCTTCTCAGGCACGGCAGCCGAGATCACGCCGATTCGCTCAGTCGACCGGATCACGGTCGGCAGCGGCGGACGCGGTCCGGTTACCGAAAAGATTCAGAAGATCTTCTTCGAGATCACCAAAGGCGAACGGCAGGCGCCCGGCAACTGGCTCACCTACATCAACGAGCCGGCCAAGGCGTCTTCCGACAACAACGGCTTCGCGACCGGCACCGTCGACACGGCTGTCGATGCTGCCGCCGGAGTGAAGATCTCCGCCTAAATTTCAATTTGATTGACGGTCCAGTCAGGGCCACGCTATATTGATTCGGCGCGCTTCACCTCGCGCCGAATTCTCCGCAAAAGCCAACCTTAGCTAGCCCCAAAAAGGTTCGGGAACATTCATGGCCGTTAAAATCGACGATCTGCTTCGTATCGCCACCAGTCACGCTGCGTCCGATCTGCACCTGAAGGTCGGGGCGTTTCCCGTCATGCGCATCGGCGGCGAGCTGCACCCCGTCGCAGACGCGCCGCGGCTGAAACCGGAAGACACGCTCGACATGGCGTTCAGCATGATGAGCAACCGGCAGAAGCAGCGGTTCAAAGAGGTTTCCGAAGTCGATATCGGTTACGGCGTCTCGGGGCTGGGCCGCTTTCGCGCCAACATCTTTCAGCAACGCGGCACGGTCAGCATCGTGCTGCGCGTCATTCCCGATCACAACAAGAGCGTCGCGCAACTCGGGCTGCCGCCGGTGATCGAAAAGATCGCCGAGGAACGCCGCGGCCTGATTCTCGTGACCGGCGCGACTGGATCCGGAAAGTCGACGACGCTCGCCGCGATGATCGACTGCATCAACTCGACCCGCAGCGGTCACATCGTCACCATCGAGGATCCGATCGAGTTTCTGCATCGCGACAAGCACGCGTTTGTGACGCAGCGTGAAGTGGACGTCGATACGCGCTCGTTTGCGGAAGCACTGCGTGGCGCGTTACGCCAGGATCCGGACGTGATTCTGGTCGGTGAAATGCGCGATCACGAAACAATCGAAACCGCTTTGACCGCAGCAGAAACGGGCCATCTCGTGCTTTCGACGCTGCACACGCTCGACGCCACTGAAACGATCACGCGCATCGTGTCGTCGTTTCCGTCACACCAGCAGAGGTCCGTGCGACTTCAGTTGGCGGGAATCCTGAAAGCGGTGATTTCGATGCGGCTGGTGCGCGCGGCGAAAGGGCCCGGTCGCGTACCGGCGATCGAGGTGCTGGTTTCGACGGCTTTCATTCGCGACCATATCATCAACGAAGAGAAGACGTACATAATTCGCGAAGCGATCGCGGCGGGAACCTCGCAGTACGGCATGCAGACGTTCGACCAGTCGCTCTTTCATCTGCTGCAATCGCGGCTCATCAGTTTGGAAGAGGCTTTGCACAACGCGAGCAATCCTGACGAGTTCAAGATGCGCGTGCAGGGCATCTACTCCGCCGACGACACGCTGGCGCACATGACGACGCCCGCCACCAGCACGACGCCTCCCACCGCGAAAGTCGCGGTTTCCGCGCACAGCTCCGAACCCGAAAGTATTTTCGTCAAACATTAGTTCACAGTTAAGCGTCGCATCACGCGGACGCCAGTCTTGGGCCAAAGATGAACACAAATGACACTGGCGAAGGCTAGTTGTGTCCGTCGGCTAATTGTGTCCGTCCGTGCAAATCCGTGGCTAACAACGCCTAGTTCACCCTTAAGCGTCGCATCACGCGGACGCCGGCGCGCCAGTCTTCGTTGATGTCGAAGCGGTAGATCTCGATGTCACTCGCGATGCAGTGTGCGAGTGTGTTGAATGATGGATGCACGCGCAGCGTCGGCGCGACGAGATAGACGAGCGGTGGTTCGTCTTTGATCTCCAGCTCGCCGAAAATTTTTGCCTTCCTGATGTGCCCGCGGCGGCGATGAGCCTCGACGCGGCGCCAGTAGTCCGCACCCTGCAAAACGTGCTCGCGATCTTCCGACACTTTCAACTCGATCACGACCAGCCGGCCGTCCTGCCGCAGCGCCAATAGATCCACCGGACGCACGCCGAGTTTGCCAGCCGGCGACGTGCGAAACTGCGCGTGCAACGGCGCGACGATCAAACCCGGATCGAGTCGCGTGATTTCTCGGCGCAGCAGCGACTCGAGCCACGCCTCGGCCGCCGACCGATAGAAAGCGTGCTGATGATCGACTGCGAAAGCCGAGCGGTACTCGCGTAGATCGTGCAGCAGCTTCTGCCACTCGCGCTCTGTCGAATCGTCGAGCAGCCGCCGGTGCGATCCATCCAGTCCGAACCAAACCTTCTCCACCCCGAGCAGCGAGCGAACGCGTGCGAACGGCAGTCCGAAGTACCGCAGCGTTTCACCATGTCTGGCGTGAACGACGTCGATCGCGTCGGGCGCTTTAGCGACGATCGCGTCTGTCAGTGAAGTTAGGCGTGCGGGCGGCACGGGCGGAAAGTGCGCCAGTTTTTTCTTCCACAATTCATACAGCTCGAGGCGCTCAACGGGAGTCAAAACAAAAAGATCCTCATCGACTGTGAACACGCGAACGATCTCTTTCAAGCTGTCGCGCAGCAACGCCACTCGATACAGCAGCGGCTTCAAGAGTTCCGCCGGCACGATTAGCCAGAGCTGTTCGATGTACGGCGGCTTCAACCGATCCGCGCTGCGCCTGAGCCACAGCAGAGCAGAGGAAAGAAACGCATCAACCGCGGCGGGATTGCTCGAGACGACCGGTCCCGTCACTGCGATTCTCATCTGCCTGCGCCACAAGACAATTCGCGCATAGCGACCCGGCTGGCCCGGCCGCGTTCCCGGGCTCAACGCCGCGCGCTCGATGCGCGCGCCCAACTGCGCGGCGCAGGCGAGTTGGGCCAGCTTGTCGCACCGAACCTGTCTCGCGGCGCGAATCGTTGCGGCGATCGCCGACGCCGACGCGCGCGGTACGAGCTCGATTAGCGGCCGCTCGGCGCCCATTCGGCGCGACGCCTGCACCAGCAGCATCTGCCCATTCCACTCCCACGCCAAAATCCGCCACGTGCGACTTCCCTTCTCGGTCCAGCACGTCAATAACAAACGCTGCTGCGCGATGCTGACATCGATCTCGTCGCGGCGAAGCGAATGAGTCTCGCCGCGACCTGAAGTGCAGAACCACTCGGCGTGCGCGCGCAGAAGCGCCTCGATCTGCTGGTGTGCGGCGGCGATTGACGCAGAGGTCGTGAGGTGCTGGAACATGTGTGAGGCCCGGATCGGTCCGGTTGCGTCGATACTTCTACCCTGTGCTAGGATTTTGGTCAACTGAAATGAAACAAGCTTATCTCGCAGGCGCAGTACGAACTCCGATCGGCAAATTCGGCGGCACTCTGCAATCGATGACGGCGGCGGATCTCGGCGTCGCGGTGGCGAAGGAAACGCTTCGCCGCGCGAACGTCGCGGCCGATCAGATCGACGATTCGATCTGGGGTTGCGCACGACAAGCAGGGGGTGGCCCAAACGTCGCGCGACAGATCACGTTTCGCGCCGGTGTGCCGGAAACGGTTCCCGCGTTCACCGTCAACCAGGCCTGCGGCTCGGGCCTGAAAGCGATCATTCTCGCGGCGCAGGAGATCATGCTGGGCCGCGCCAACGCGGTGCTCGCCGGGGGGACGGAGAGCATGTCGCGCGTGCCGTACTTCGCTGAAGGCGCGCGCTGGGGCATGCGCATGGGCAACACTCAGCTCGTCGACGGCATGTATCGCGACGGCTTCAACGATCCGCTCTCCGGCCTGATGATGGGCCAGACCGCCGAGAAGCTCGCGCGCCAGTTTGAGATCTCGCGCACGGAGCAGGATGAATTTGCATTGCGTTCGCAGCAGAAGGCGCAGGCCGCGATCGAATCGGGAAGATTCAAAGACGAAGTGCTGACTGTGGAACTCATGCGCAAGGGCGAAGTCACGATCTTCGCGCAGGACGAACACTGCCGCGCGGGCACCACGCTCGAAGATCTCGCGAAGCTGCCGCCGGTGTTCTACAAGGACGGCAGCGTCACCGCCGGCAATTCATCAGGGATCACGGACGGCGCGGCCGCGCTGGTCGTCTTGAGTGAAGAAGGTCTGAAAAGCTCGGGCGCGAAACCGCAGGCGCGGATCGTCGATTACGAAATCACTGGCGTCGCGCCCGACGTCATGGGCATCGGCCCAGTTCCCGCAGTGCGCGCGCTGCTCGCACGGCAAAAGCTGACGCTCGCCGAAGTGGATCTGATCGAGCTTAACGAAGCGTTCGCCGCGCAAGTAATCGCCTGCGATCGCGAGCTGCAATTCGATGCCGAACGTCTGAACGTGAACGGTGGAGCGATCGCGCTGGGCCATCCGATAGGCTGCACGGGCGTTCGCATCACGACAACACTGATCCATGAAATGCAGAAGCGACAAGCAAAATTCGGACTCGCGACACTATGCGTGAGCGGCGGCATGGGCCTGGCGCTGTTGTTGGAACGGGTGTAAGCCGGATGCTTACGCGCCGCCGCCGAATGTTAGTCGTGTCGCTTGCGCTGCCTCTCCTGATTTCCTGTGCACAAACCCAAACCAGTCGTCTTCCAACAAACGCCAGCCACAGCGCCGTCTCTTCAACTCCTCCGTTCGAAACAAGAGAGCCGGAACGCTACCGCGCGACCCGCATCACCACGACCGTGAGCGCCGGCGCAACGCCAGTGGTAACGAAAAACTCGATCGCCCGGGACGGCGAGCTGCGCCGCGATGAATCGGAAACGCTCGGACGCCGTTACGTTCTGCTCGTCTCGGCGGACGGAAAGTTCCTGCTGTTTCCGGATGAAAAGGTGTTTGCGAGCGTTCCGAACGAAGACGCGGGCGCTGCCGACCAGGACTCGGATACGTCACCCGATCGACTCCTGCACACGGAGCCGCTCACCACGAGTTTCGAGAGTCTCGGCGCCGAGTCAGTCAACGGCCGCGAGACACAAAAGTACCGCGTGGTTGCTAACAGTTCCCGCGGCGAGAGCGTCAATGATAATGGTGAGACGTTTCTCTGGTTTGATGAAGCTCTGCGCATGCCGGTGAAAACTGAAAGCAGATCGCCCGACGGCACGCGCGTGACAACAGAGCTCGTGGACGTGGTGCTCGAGATTGACGGCAGTCTTTTTCAAATACCGAAAGATTATCAACAGATTGAGTTCAAAAAAGCCCGGGAGCGGCTGCGTCCGAACCAACCATAGCCC
>JBKPPP010000185.1:0-4916 GCA_046733615.1 Acidobacteriota bacterium
GGTTTGTTCGTTTCACTGACTCGGCAATCGCTTCCCAGTCGTACGGCACAAGGCTGCGCAGATCGATGATCTCGACGCTGATGCCTTCCTGCTCCACCTGCTTCGCAGCGACGATCGAACGCTGCACCAGCGCGCCGTACGTAACGATCGTCAGGTCCTTGCCCTCGCGCACCTTCTTTGCTTTTGCGAACGGGATCATGAAATCGTCGCCCGGATAGGCCGACTTGTTGTAAGCCTGTCGATAGAGATGCTTATGCTCGAGAAACAGCACGGGATCGTCGCAGCGAATCGCGGTGCGCAGCAGACCATTCGCGTCGAGCGCGTTCGACGGGTAGATCACGCGCAAGCCGGGAATCTGTGTAAACGTCGAGACGCCTGATTGCGAGTGGTAAATAGCGCCGCCCTTCAGGTAGCCGCCAATCGGCACGCGCGCGACCATCGGCGCCTTCCAGTCGTTTCCCGACCGCCAGCGCATTAATGCGAGCTCGTTGCGAATCTGGTGCATGGCTGGCCAGATGTAGTCGAAGAACTGAATCTCGACGACCGGCTTCAGCCCGCGTGTCGCCATGCCGATGGCGCGGCCGACGATGTTTGCTTCGGCGAGTGGTGAATTGAAAACGCGCGCGCTGCCGAAGTTGCGTTGCAGGTTGGCAGTGACTTTGAAAACGCCGCCTTTGCCTTTCACGCTTTCGAGGTACTGCTCGCGCGAACAGTCGGCGACGTCTTCGCCAAACACGACGATGCGCGGATCGCGCGCCATCTCGGTGTGCAGACAACGGTTGATCAGATCGACCATCGTGCCCGGATTGCCGGAAAGCTGCACGCGATCTTCGGTGTCGAAAGCCTCCGAGGTGGGATCGACGTCAGGCGAGAATACGTACTTCGTCGCTGTCTCGGGCGCGGGTTGCGCCGCTGCGAGCGCCGCATCGGCGGCTTCGTTCACTTCGCGATCGGCCTCGTCTTTGATCTTCTGCAAGCCGTCCTGATCGATCACGCCGGAATCGATCAGCAACGCGCCGAAACGTTTGACCGGATCGCGTTCGGCGTCGGTGGCGCGTTCCTCGTCGGGGCGATAGAGCTTTTCGTCGTCGGAAAGCGAGTGCGAATAAGGCCGGATGACTCTCGCGTGCACGAACGAGGGACCTTTGCGCTGGCGGCAGTACTCAACCGCGCGGCGCATCGTCTCCAGCGACTCGATCGCGTCAGTGCCGTCGCAGCGTTGCACGTAAAGCGAAGGGAAGTTTTCGACGAGTTGCGAAACGTCGCCGCCCGCGGTCTGCACTTCCACCGGAACACTGATCGCATACCCGTTATCTTCGACAAGAAACACGACCGGCAGCTTCAGATTCGACGCGGTGTTGAGTGCTTCCCAGAACTCGCCCTCGCTGGTCGTGCCTTCGCCGAGCGAAACGTAAGTCACTTCGTCGTGGTGAAAGCCGGCGATTCGCTTTTGCAGCTCGGGCACGAGCTGAAAACGGTAACTCGCTTCAGCGCAACCGACTGCTTGCAGCAATTGCGTTCCCGTCGGCGACGACTGCGAAACGATGTTGAGTTTCTTATGGCCCCAGTGCGAAGGCATCTGCCGGCCGTGCGAATTGGGATCGGCTTCCGCGCCGACCGCGGAGAGCAGTTGTTCCAGCGGCGTCATGCCGAGCTGCAAACAGAGCGCGCGATCGCGATAGTAGGGATAGAACCAGTCGTAACCCGGCTTCAGCACAACGCCGGCCGCGGCGAGCACCGCTTCGTGTCCAGCGCCGCTGATCTGGAAAAAGATCCGGTTCTGTCCTTTCAACTGGATCTCTTTGTCGTCGAGCCGCCGCGAGAGATACATCGTGCGGTACATCTCGAGCAGCAGATCGTGCTCGGGCAACTGCTGATCTTTGGAAACTGAAGCTGGATACTCACGCGGCGCGAGCTCGGTCACGGTCGCGGTCGCACCGGAATTTTCAGATGATGAGTCGCGCAGTGAGTCGCCGGGAGAGTCGCTCTTGCGAACCAGCTTCAGTACTTTGGTATCAGTCTTCATAGTTGCCAGCCAGCGTCATGCGATACTCTTCGGCCATGCCCGGATGACCGTGGCGTTGCGCTGTTTCAATGCCCCGTTGATACGCTTCACGCGCTTTGTCGCGCGCGCCTGTTCGCTCGTACGCGCTCGCCAACATCCCGAAAGCATTTCCCTCGTCGTCTGACGCTTCGAGATAACGATTCAAAATATCGATCAACTCATGATCGCGGCCGGCCTTCTCGTATTCCTTCGCGAGCCCGAAAAGCACACTCGTATTTGCCGGGTCAGTGGCCAGCATTTTTTCGAAGAGTTCGATGCGATTCGTACTCACGTTTACTTGCCGATCAGTAGTTTAGCAATCGTCTGCAACTGCATGTTCGACGTGCCTTCGTAAATCGCGCCGATCTTCGAATCGCGCCAGTACTTCTCGACTGGATAATCCTTGACGTAGCCGTAGCCGCCGTACAGCTCGATTGCCTTGGAGCTGACGCGCTCGGCGACGCGCGACGAGTAGAGCTTGGCCATCGCCGCTTCTTTCACGAAGTTAACGCGAGCGTCTTTCATGCGCGCGGCGTTGTAAACCATCAGCCGCGCGGCTTCGAGCTCGGTGGCCATCTCGGCCAGTTGAAACTGCACGCCCTGAAACTGGTTGATCGACTTGCCAAACTGCTGCCGTTCCGACGTGTAGGCGATCGCACTCTCGAGCGCGCCCGCGGCGATGCCGATCATCTGCGCGCCGATTCCGATTCGGCCCTCATTGAGGGTTTCAATTGAAATCTTATATCCCCGGCCGGCTTCGCCGAGCACGTTCTCTTTCGGCACTTCGCAGTCTTCCAGGATCAGCTCCACTGTCGAAGACGCGCGAATGCCGAGTTTGTTCTCCTTTTTTCCGATCGAAAAACCGGGAAAACTCTTCTCGACGATAAAAGCGGTGATTCCTTTGTAGCCGGCCTCCGGATTGGCATTCGCGAACAGGACGAAGATCTCGGCTTCGATGCCGTTCGTGATCCAGAGCTTGCGGCCGTTCAGCACGTAGTGATCGCCTTTGTCGACGGCGCGCGTCTGCATCGCGAACGCATCCGAGCCCGAGCCCGGTTCGCTCAGCGCGTACGCGCCGACGTGCTCGCTCGCGAGCCGCGTCAGGTACTTCTGCTTTTGATCCGCATTTCCCCAGCGGATGAAGGCGTTGTTGACTAGCGTGTTTTGCACGTCGACAAACACTCCGACCGACGCGTCCACGCGCGAAAGCTCCTCGACGGCGAGAATCGCGGTGAAGAAATTTGCACCCGCGCCGCCGTATTCTTCCGGAGTCTCGATACCCATCAAGCCGAGCTGAAAACACTGGCTGATGATCGCCGGATCGAGTTTCGCCGCCTCGTCCATGTGCTCGACGCGCGGGCGTAGCTCGCCCTCGGCAAACTCGCGCACGCTGGCGCGAAACATCGATTCGTCTTCGGAGAGCGTGGTAAGCGGACTAGCTGAAACTTGCGCCACCGCCGTTTGGGATTGACTCATGTTGTGATGCTCGTTTTGCCGGACTCGAAATGAACGTAGCATCATAACCGAGCAAGCATTTGTCCGTCTAATCCGTGTTTCCGCCGGCGCTTTGCCGGGTTATGACGCCGGACACTCGGCAAACTGGCATATCTGTTGCCAACCCGCAGAACCCGTGTGGTACCGTACCTCGATGGCTGTTGACACGCCGAAAGTTCGCTCCGACGACCAGCGCGGTCGTCGCAGCAGATTTGCGCCAGTTGGGATCATATTCGGTCTGCTCGGCCTGTTGCTGTTTGCCTACTTCGTGCGGCGCGCGGGCGTCGGCGAGATCTTCGCCAACATTCAACGTCTCGGCGCCGGCTTCCTCCTGATTCTCGTCATCTCGAGCTCTCGCTACATTGTGCGGGCGCTCGCCTGGACGCGTTGTGTCGAACGTCCTTACCGGCTTCCGTTTCGCGATGCGTTTGCCGCGCGGCTGATGGGCGACGCGCTCGGCAACATCGTTCCGCTCGTCAGCGCGGCGGTGAGCGAGCCGTCTAAGGCCGTCTTTGTAAAAGATCGATTGCCCGTGATCGTCGGTTTGTCGGCGCTGGCGATCGAGAACATCTTCTACGCGCTCACCGTGTCGCTCTTCATCTTCGCCGGCACTACGACGTTGCTGCTCAGCTTCTCGCTGCCGAAAGCGTTGCGATACGCGAGCATCGGGACGCTGGTGACGACGCTGGTGATCGTTGCGATCCTCTTTCTGTTGGTTCGCAGTCAGAAGAAGTTTCTGAGTGGAACACTCGAGTTTCTCAGCTCGCGTGGAATCGGCGGGAAGATCATCACGAAGCTGACGCCGCGCGCGCAGACGCTCGAAGAGCGCGTCTACGGTTTTTACGAGCGCAACCGGCGGAGCTTTCTTTCCATCTTCGCGTTGGACATGTGCTTTCACCTGGCGGGCGTGGTTGAAATTTATACGACGCTTTTGTTCATCAGTCCGGTGGCGCCATCGTTGCGGCAGGCGTTCATTCTCGAATCGGTGAACCGGATCATCAACGTGGCTTTCAAGTTCATTCCGCTGCGCGCGGGGGTGGATGAAGGCGGTACGGGTCAGGTGTCGAAAGTGCTGGGCTTCGCGCGCGACATCGGCGTAACGCTCGCGATCATTCGGAAAGGCCGCGACATCTTCTGGAGTGGAATCGGCGTGCTACTGATTTGGCGAAAAGGCCTCTCGCTCCGCGGCCTCTCGGATGAGTAGTCTCACTCGTACGCGAGTGCGTTGACCGGGTCGAGGTTTGAGGCGCGCCAGGCGGGATAGAGGGCGCCGAGAACGCCGCCCAGCAGGCCGATTGCCGCCGCGACTGTGGCCCACGTCCAACTGTATTCGAACACCAGGCCGTACGCGCGATGGATGAGATAGCCGGCCAGCAGT
>JBKPPP010000186.1:0-8440 GCA_046733615.1 Acidobacteriota bacterium
CGCCCAGATGAACTCGGTAAACGTTCGCTCGAGTTCACGCGCGCGGCCGGAAACGGTGGTCGTGTAAGCACTCGGCAAGTTCATCTGTTTGACCGCGTTTCGCAGCGCTTCGATTCGATCGGCAAGCGCGTAGCCGGGCGCCACGGAAGCACGCACCGAAACCTGCCGCTCGCGATCGAGACGATCGATACGCGAAGGACTCGTGTCGCGCACGATTTTTACGAGATTATCCAGCCGCACGAGTCCCGGCCGTCCTGACGTGCCACCTCCCGACGCGCCGCTGCCGCCGCTCGATGTGCTGCCGGCTATCGCAGCCCCGCCGCCTCTCGAAGACGGGACGTACAACCGCTTGATCGTCTCCGCGTCGCGCCGGTCAGCTTCCGTAAGACGCAACTGCACGTCGTAGTCTTCATTGATCGATTCATCGCGGAAGCGTGAAGCTTCTTCCTCGCCGCCAACCATGAGGCGCAGGCTCGTGGCGATGTCGGAAGTGTCGACGCCGAGATCCGCGGCCCGATCGCGATCGATCACGACACGCAGCTCGGGTTTGTTTAGTTTCAGAGTCGTATCCGCGTCGACGATGCCGCCCAGAGTCTTGGAGCGCTCGACCAGATCGTCCGCATAACCGGCGAGCGCGACGAGCTCCGGTCCGCGCAGCACGAAGTCGATATCAGTGCGGCCACCCGCGCCGAAGTTGAACGACTGCGCGTTGCGCACGCCGATGCGCATCGGAGCATACTTCTGGAGTCGCCGGCGCACTTCCAGCATCACGTCCTGCTGCGTGTAGTTTCCTTTAAAGACGTCGAGCGGATGTCCTTTCTTCAGCCCCGCCCAGAATTTTCCAAACGAGAGTGTTCGCTCCTCGTGCGGCGCGATGCGTACGTAAGCGCTGCCTTGGTTCACGCCACCGAGAAAGCTTCCTCCTGAAGACGAAAGCACGAGCCGAACACCGGGCGTTTCGAGAATGTCTTTCTCCATCGCGGTGATTACTTCGTTCATCACCGCCAGGTTCGTGCCTTCGGGACCATTGACGCTGACTTCAAACTCCGCTTCGTCGACATTCGTCGGAATGAACTCCTGCTTCACCGAGCGATAAAGCGGAATACTGGTCAACACCACTCCAAACGCGACGAGTGCGACGGCGATACGATGTCGCATCGCAAACGCCAACATGTGTGTGTAAGTGCCATCGATGTAACGATAGAAACCACGACGCGAAGCCGGACCATCGTGGCCTTTCGCATCGTTCACGGTAATAAGCCGCGAGCTCATCATCGGCGTGAGGGTGAACGACACGAGCAAGCTGACCATGATCGCGACGGCCGCGGTAATTCCAAACTGGTACAGGAAGCGTCCGGAGATGGACGACATGAACGACACCGGCAGGAAGATGACTACGAGAGACAGAGTTGTGGCCAGCACCGCGAGGCCGATGTCCTTCGTCGCTTCTCGCGCCGCTTCTTTCGAGTCGATTCTCTTCTCTTCGATGAACCGGAAGATGTTTTCGAGGACGACGATCGCGTCGTCGATGACTACGCCAACCATCAGCACGAGCGCTAGCATCGTCACGCTGTTGAGCGTGAAGTTGAGCGCCTTCATCATGCCGAAGGTCGAGATGACGGAACACGGAATCGCGACCGCGGCAATCAACGTCGAGCGCCACGAACGCATGAACAGCAACACGACCAGGCTCGCGAGAATACTGCCGAGCACGAGGTGTATCTGGATTTCGTGCAGCGCCGCTTCGATGTAGCGCGACTGGTCACGGATGATCTCGACTTTTACATCTCCGGGTAATTGCGCAGTGACGCGTGGCAAAGCGTCTTTCAGGCCTTTGATTACTTCGACGGTGTTCGCGCCCGACTGTCGCCTGATGTCGAGCGTAACCGTGGGCACGCCGTTAAGACGCGAGAACGATCGCTGCTCTTTCGTTCCGTCTTCAACGCGACCGACGTCGCGAAGTTTGATCGGCGCGCCGTTCACGTTCGCGATAACGAGATTGTTGAACTCGCGTGGATCAGTGAACCTTCCGAGCGTGCGGAGCGTGAGCTCTTCTTTACCGGTAGTGACGTTTCCACCGGGCACGTCCGCGTTCTGCCGCTGGATGGCCTGGCGAATCTGCGAGATCGGAATCTGGTAAGCGGCCAGTCGCTCGGCGTCGATCCAGACATTGATCGCGCGGTCTAGACCACCGACGACACGCACTTCACCGACGCCGCCGACGCGCTCGAGCTGCGGCCGGACCATCTTGTCGCCGAGCTCCGTCAGTTCTCTGATCGAGCGGTCGGCGGAGAGCGCGATGGTCATGACAGGCGTGCTGTCGTTATCAAACTTCTGAATGACGGGAGGAGTCGCGTCCTCCGGAAGAGTACGTCCGAGTGTGTTCACCCGATCGCGTACATCCTGCGTTGCGGATTCGAGATTACGATCGAGCTTGAAGGTCGCGATTACGATCGCGGTTCCCTGTCCGCAAACCGATCTGAGCTCGCTGATCCCGTCGACCGTGTTCACGACTTCCTCGATCGGTTGCGCGATGAGTGATTCGACCTCTTCCGGCGCAGCGCCCGGAAGCCCCACGCGAACGGAGACGGTCGGCAAGTCTACGGACGGAAAGCGATCGACGCCGAGTTTCAAAAATCCCGCCGCGCCCACCACGACCAGCGAGAGCACGATCATGGAGGCAAAAACAGGACGGCGAATACAGATTTCAGCTAATTTTTGCAAAGCTTTTGATGAGTGCGAGCAGGCCCCGCGGCCGATTAACTAGTCAACCACTTCGACAGCCTGTCCCGATTGCAGGTTGCCCGGATCGACGATCACTTTGTCACCGACATTGATTCCCGCCACGATCTCCGTGAACTCCGCCGTGCGGCGGCCGGTCGTGATCGGCTTCTCCAATGCTTTCCCGTTCTGCACGACGATCACTTTCTCGATTCCCGCAAACGTCACGATCGCGCTGTTCGGTACGGTCACCGCCATCTTCGCATCGTTCGTTACGATTTCGGCGTGCGCGAACGAACCCGGCCGCAGCGTTCCGTTGTTTCGCACGTCTGCTTCGACGACCAGCATGCGGTTCTGCTCCGCGATGACGGGACTCAAACGCATAATCTTGCCGAGATAAACGTTGGTGTCGCCTTCAACCGTGACGCGCACGTCCTGACCCGTGTGCACGCTGCGCGATTCACGTTCGGGAACCTCCGCGCGCAGCCGCAACGGATCCATTCTCACGATATTCACGACCGGCGCGCCGGCAGCCAGATACTCGCCGACGCTGGTGCGCTTCTCCTGCACGATTCCGTCCAACGGCGCGACGACCGCGGTGTCTTTCAGTTGCTGCCGCGCCAGCGCCAGCTCCGACTTGCGTTGCGCGAGCACGCCCTGGCGGTTGCGAATCTCCTCGTAGGCGTCCTGGTATCGTCCTTCAGCAACTTTGAAGAGCGAATTGGCACTGTCGAATTCCGACTTCGAAATCACGCCCTGTTCGACCAGGCGCGCCGCGCGATCGCGATTGAATTTCGCCTCGTCCAACACTGCCCGCGCCTGGCGCACCGTCGCCGTCTGTTCCGGATCGATCCTGTCGTCATTGGCGTCCGGCGCTAGACCCAGACGAGCGCGCGCCTGCGCCAGCGCCGCTTCCGATTGCTGCACGCGCAAACGGTAATCTTCCGGATCGACTTGCGCGACCACCTGGCCGCGACGCACCACCGTTCCGAGATCCACGGACACGTTTTGGATTCTGCCCGGTACTTTCACGCTGACCGTCGTCTGATCGAAAGCGGCGAGGGTGCCGTTGGCGGTTACTGTCTCGCCGAAAGGAGTCTCCGCGACAGTCGCAGTCTTCACTTGTCGAGCAGTCTTTGGATCGCCGGTACGGCCCTGACCCTGCCGTTGCGAAGCCTGGTAGTCACTCTTGCAAGAGGTCAAAAATAGGGACGCGGCCAAAAAGAAAAACGCCATCCCGGCGTACTGAGACCTGATTGCGAAGTGGGACATCTCCGGCAGTTTATCACGCAGGCGGGCCAACTCAGAATTGTGCCATCCGGAGATCAAAAGCCGCGGCGAATCAGATACGAAGCCTTGATAAAGAACGTCCGCGCGTTGCGCCGAAACCCGGGAACGAGATCGCGCGTGAACGGGTGCAGACTGTCGTAGTTGAGATCGTCATTGTAGCCGGCGTAGAAGGCGGTGCCGGGGCTCGGCGTCCAGCCAAACAGCGCCTGCGATCGCAAGCGGGAGTTGAGTGTGTTGTAGTCGAGTATCAGCCGGACGAACGATGCGTGGGTGAACTGGTAAGTCGTGCGCGAGGTCAGGATATTGATAGCGTAGGCCACGCGATCGGTGTCATAGCGTCGCAGACGTTGCGAGTTGATATTGAACTGCGTCCGCAGCGCGTTGGTCGGCTGGTAATTGATGCCGCCGTTGAATTGCAGCAGACTGCCGCGACCGGGATCGAGTGGCGCCTGCTGGCCCAAAGCGAGCGCAGCCGGGCTAACGCGCGGATACTTGTCGCCGTTGCCGAAATCGAGATCGAAGTGTCCCCAGCGATGGATTACCTGGGCGTTGAACGAGATCTGCTTGTTGGGATTCGAACCGGCGTAAAATGATAGGTGCTGCTTGGCTGAAGCGCGTTCGGTGCTCTCGCCGTAGAACGTACACTTGTTCTCGACTGCAAACGGATTGCACGGCTTCGCCTCGCGCGTCGGGCCAAACTCGTGATCGAACAGACGCTCGTAACCCGGTTCCCACCAGGCGCCGACATAACTGTTACGCGGCAACTGCAACTCGACCAGGTTCTCGCTTTCCCAGGTGTACATCCGGCCCTGCCAGTCGTAGTCGACGTGATTGAACATGTGGATGTGGTAGGAAATGATCTTCTTCTTCGGGTTGGGATCCGAGTTGTAACGCAGCGACGCGAAATTGAAGTTTGAGTTGGTGCGGCCCACGAAGCCGACGTCGGTGCGATAGTCCTGCGTGAATCCTTCGCCGTAAACCTCGTAACCCCAGTTTCGTCCCGATACGTTGTAATCGGCGGAGTAACCAAAGCCGTTGCCCGTGCGATATCTCGTCACGCCGTCGTCGGGATCGAAAAAGAAGCTTCGCGAGGTGGTGCCGAGAACCTGGAAACTGGTCGTCGTCTTTTTGTCGAGACGGAAGCGGCCGTCGAACGCGATCACCTGGTTGTGCTTCTCGATGAAGTTATAGCTCGTGGCGAGCATGCCGAGCGTGTTTTCCTTGCCGACGTCGCGTTTCAGACGAAGCACGCCGATGTAAGCATTCTTGTCGAGAAACCGTTCGCTGTTGCAGATGACACGTGGATCGAGCTCGCGGCGATCGAGACACGCGTTCAACGCGCCGCGATCGTCGGCGCTGAGATTACCCGGACCGTTGTCGCTCGCGACCATCAGGCCGAACGTGTTTCGACCCTTCTTGCCGGTCGTCTTCACGGCAATGTCGGGATCGACGATGGCGCGCGTGTGAACCGCGGTAATCGGCGTCTGAAAGATGTCGATACCTTCGAGAAAGAAAGGTCGTTTCTCGGGAAAGAAGATCGGAAACCGCTGGTTCGCCGTCACGACGAGCTGATCTGCTTCGACCTGCGCAAAGTCGGGATTGATGGCGAGGTCTACTGTCACGGCGGAGCTCGGGATCAACTTGGCCGTCAATCCGAGATCGAGTCCGACAGGTTCGTTCACGATGCGGCCGGGATCGATCGTTCGCGCAATCTGGTTGAATGACGGCACAAACCGGCTGTTCTGCGAGACAGTGACACTCGGAATCAGCTCAACCGTTCGCTCAACGGATATATCTTCGAGCCCGGTCAGGTGTCCGGCCTGGGCCAGGGTGCTGTCGATGCTGCGCGAAAACGGCATCCAGGAGTCGAGCTCGTTTTCGAATCGCTTGATGCGGCGAAAGAACTGCGCGCCCCAGAGTTTTCCCTTGCCTGCCTCGAAGCGGAGCGATTTGAAAGGAATCGCGATCTCGACGTTAAAGCCCGTCTCGTGAACGATGCCCTTCGACTCCATCAACAGATCCACACTGAAGTCTTCGCCTCGTCCTTCCTGGATGATGCCGTCGCCTTGAATTCCGAGAGGATTGAAGAAGATTTCGAAAGCTTTGCGTTTGTCGTTGAAGGTGTCGAGCATGAACCCGACGTAATCGTCGTTGAAGATGTTGTCGCGCTTGGCGACGGTGGCTCGTACCTGATTAGGCTCGTCGGTAGCTTTGAAAGCGATGTAGAGAAACTTCGGATCGAAGCCGATCAAGACTTCGGTGGCGCGTGAAGGAGGAGTGTTGTCGCCCGGCTGGATCTGGTAGAAGTTTTTCAGGACAGCCGCTTTTTGCCAGACTTCATCGTCCAGCTTGCCGTCGATAACGGGCGGCTTATCAAACCGCGGCAGCACGACCGGCTTCGACTTCTCTTCCGGCACTACAAACGTGCCCTTTGGAGCGGCGGCGGCCGGCGCAGCAGATGCTGGTTGGGCCGGCGTGGGAGAGGCAGCAGGAGCCGGTGGCGCTGGTGCGGTTAAAGCCGGAGTGGGGGTTACGACAGCCGGCTTCGTAGTAGCAGTTTGCGCGTTCACGCTAATCGCGAACGCGCACAGAAATACGAGGACGAAATACAGCAACGCGGCCTTCATGAACACGATACCTTCGCAGTTCAGAAACTGGGGTGATAATGGTTTCGAAAGCTGCTGGAAAGGTTCCCGCTCATTTGGACGCAGGCCGTCCAAAGAAACTTCCCGAGCCTTGATGTAAATCAATTACGGGGACGCAAAAGGATCTGTCCCTCGCCCGTCCTTAGAACAAACACCTTGCCACCGTTGCCGATGCGCCAGCGCTTCACGCGCGGCGACAGCGTGACATCCTCCGACACGTTGAAACCTTCGTTGTCTATGCCATCGGCGGCGTTGGTTTCAATCGTGAAGCTGGAGCCGGCCGGAACCTTTAACGAAATCGTTCCATCGCCCGTTCGGGCGGAAAGCGCGTTGAAGTTGCCGTCGAGAACGATGCCGCCATCGCCCGTGCGGGCGTCGACCTGACCGTCAAACTTGCTGATCTGGATTTGACCATCGCCGGTGTTGACGTGAAGCTGGCCGCCGCTGTTGCTGACTTCGATCGGTCCGTCTCCCGAGCGCAGCGTGATGTCTCCCGAGACTCCGTCGAGACTCAAGCGCCCGTCACCCGAGGAGACGTGCAGGGTTGATTGTCGGGGCACATAAACGTCCAGATGAACGCTGCCGTTCTGCTCGTATTCGTTCTTGGCGATGATTGAGATCGCCTGTCCCTGTTGTTCGGCGTGAAGCTCGATCTGCTTCAGACTCTCGTCGCTGTTGGCGCGTTTGGTGGCCGTGTAAGTTACTTCCGGCTTGTCCCAGCCGCGTATCGTGACGTGACCGTCGAACGTGTTGACCGTTACGCGTGGCGCGCCGCTGACCGTGAAGGTCTTGGTCTCTTTGCTCTGCACCTGCGGGCCGTAGTCGTCATTGTTGATGCGCGTACGGTGGACCGCCATGCGCGACTGCGCCTGCTCGCGCTGCTGCCGTTGCACCTCGCGCTGCGCCTGCTCGACTTCACGCTGAGCATCGCGCATCGCGGCATCGACCTGGCGCTGTGCTTCGCGCTGCGCCTGCGAGACTCGTGCACGCTCGATCTTATCGCGCGCGATCATCGCCTGTTCCACCTGGCCCGAGACGTCTTCCGCCATCACAGCGTCCATCGACTTTTCGGCTGCGGCAATCGACGTCACCGGGCTGAGGGTGCGGCCGTCCTGCGCATGATTGATCTGGATGCCGCCGTTCACGTTGTCGAGCTTGATGCGTGGGCCGCCGTTGCCGATCTGGCCGTCGAGATTGTGTCCGACGTACTCGCCGTGCCTGACCTGCATGCCGAAGTCGTTCGCGATCGAGCCATGAACAGTCGCGGCGCGGAACGAAGCGTTTGAATCAGACGGAATGACGAGGGTGACGCTGCCGTTGACTGAAGTGAGCTGGATAGTCTTTGCCGCGTCGACCTGAGTGAACATAGCTCGCAACGGGCCATTGATGGTCGAGAGCCGGGTTTCACCCAACAGACCTCGCGCGGTAACCAGACCATTGATGGACGAGGCTTTGACGTTACCTTCGACGCCGTCGATATCGACGCCGCCGTTGACCATCTCGATCGACTCGAGCACAGCCTTGCGCGGCACGGTCAAGGCGTATTCAACGGTAGCAGGGTTTTCATAGCGTCCCTCGCCACTGCGGAAGGTCTGCTGCTCGTCCGGATAATCGGTTTTGATCTGGATGTTCTCTTCGGTGGCGACAACTTCGATGTTCGCTTCGCTCAGCCGCTCGCGTTTGTAGGCCTTCTTGATCGCGTCGACTTGCACCGCAGCGCGGTCCCAAACCTTGATCTTCACGCCGCCGTTGATGTTTTCGAGACTCACGCGGCCGGTAGCTGA
>JBKPPP010000187.1:0-4558 GCA_046733615.1 Acidobacteriota bacterium
CGAAAATGGCTAAGACCGAGGAAACTTCTTTCGCTGCCCGCGCAGACGCTTGCGATACGCGCTCGGCGTCTCGCCGTGACGCTGCTTGAAATACTGCACGAAATGACTCATCGACGTCAGCCCCGCAGCATTCATCACTTCTTTGATCGATAGAAACGTCGTGCGCAACAGAAACTCCGCCCGCCGCAAACGCAGCTCTCTTAAATATTGAGTCGTCGTCTTGCCGGTCTCCTCTTTAAATAGATGACGAAAACGGGACGGCGAGAGATTCACCAACGCCGCAAGCTGCGCGGTCGTCCACGCGCGTGAGGCGGCGGCTTCCATTCGAGAGATGACGAGTTCCACTCTTCGATCCATAGTGATGAGGACCTGAAACGAAGACCTGAGGGCAGGGGAGATTACAGGTTCGATTTTCTTTTGTCTACCGCAAAGTGAACTGCGACAAGCCAGAAGAGTCGTAAAAATGCTAGTATGACCACGCATTTCTTCACCTTTGTCATAAAAAATCGGGAGACTGAATCTGATGAGTGAAGAGCTTAGGACTGACCGCGAGCTATCCCTGGACTTCCTGCGCGTGTGCGAGGCGGCAGCCATCGCGGCCGCGCGAACGATGGGCCAGGGCGACCGCAAGTATTCGGATCAGGTGGCCGTCGAGGCCATGCGCGAAGTGATGGACAGCGTGCCGATGCGCGGCCGCGTCGTCATCGGCGAAGGCGAACGCGATGAAGCGCCGATGCTCTATATCGGTGAGGAAGTTGGTGGCGGCTTTGGCGTCGGCGACGAGGTGGCGGAGTCGTGCCCGGAGGTCGATATCGCCGTCGACCCGCTGGAAGGCACAAACCTTTGCGCGCTTGGCGCGAACAACGCGATCGCAGTGCTCGCGGCGGCCGAACGCGGCGGACTGCTAAACGCACCCGACATTTACATGGACAAGATCGTCGTCGGTCCATCATCGCGCGGCGTCGTCGATATCGATGCGCCGGTTAAAGACAACCTCAAGAACATTGCCCGCCGCTTGGGCCGCGACATTGAAGATCTGACCGTGATCGTGCTCGATCGTTCCCGTCACAAGAAATTGATCTCCGACGTGCGTTCGGCCGGCGCGCGGATTCGTCTCATATCCGACGGCGACCTTTCCGCGGGCATTTCAGCCGCGGTTGCCGGCACAAACATTCACGCCTTGATGGGCATTGGCGGCGCGCCCGAAGGCGTGATCACCGCGGCGGCGATGAAGTGTTTGAACGGTGAGATTCAGGCGCGGCTCGTGTTCGACGCCGACCGGCTTGGTGTCGACAAAGCGAAGGTGCCGCCGCGCGACGAGGTTTTGGATCGGCTTGCGACGATGGGGATCAAGGACCCGAACAAGGTTTACGACACCGACGATCTCGCACCGGGCAAGCGAATCATCTTTGCGGCGACCGGCGTGACGGACGGCGCGTTGTTGAAGGGCGTGCGCTTTTTCGGTTCCGGCAAGCGTACCCACTCGCTGGTGATGACGACCGAATCGCGTCACATTCGCTTCGTCGACACGCTGCACATCGAAGGCGGACCGGACACGGTAATCAGGTTCTAGATGTGTCCCGGTCAAACGGGGCACAAGAGTCAGGCACGATGCAGTACGCGCCACAAGTTGTTCCGACACGACGGCCCCTGATCTTCTGGGCCGTCAGCGCAACGGTGATCGTCCTGTTGCTGGCGCAGATCGTCGTCGCGCCGCTCGCGGCCGCGAGTGGCCACAGCGACCTCGCCCTCGGGATCTATCACGCTTTCGGCGCCGTCTGCCATCAACTGCCCGACCGTTCCTACTTCATCGCCGGACACAAACTCGCCGTCTGTGCTCGTTGCACCGGCCTCTACTTCGGTTTCGCCCTAACGCTGCTCGCCTATCCTTTGGTCCGGTCGCTGCGATCCACGTCTCTACCGGCGCGTCGCTGGCTGATCCTCGCGGCCATTCCGCTGGCTATCGATTTCAGTCTCACGTTTTTCGGCTTCTGGGAAAACACGCACACGTCGCGGCTGCTGACCGGCGCGCTGCTGGGGAGCGTCGCCGTCTTTTACGTCATGCCGGGGCTGATGGAACTGAGCCTCCGGCCGATGAAAGTAGACCGCACCACGGAGCGCCCGATCACGTTCACGCTCGTCTCGCCGGAAAGCGTCGCTTCCGCCCCCAGCGACTACGGCTGGAAAAAGCCCAGGAACGCTCAACGTCACCGAACAGCAGAACACAGATGAACACGGCGGCTCGCGCGCTAAATCGAGACGCACCACAATGCGACAGTGTCTCGAGAGGGCCGCGTCAAGCCGGAGCTTTGTGCTCACCGCTCGCCCTGGGTTAGAATCTGGCGCTTTATGTTTCAAGCACCAGCACCAACTCCCTGGCCCAGTCCCCGTGGGCCCGCTCCGCAGGCACTTTTCGAACGCTACTTCCACGATCTCGTCTATAAAACCTGGGGCAACATCAGCCCGCTTTACCAGCTCGACGCCTTCGACTGGATTATTCTGATCGTCTACTTCTCGATTCTCGCGACGCTCGCGGTCTACGGCGCTTACCGCATCAAGCAGGTAATCGACTTTTGGCGCTACCGCAAGTTTGTGCCGAAGCCGGCCGCCCGCTTCGCGGAAGCCGATCTGCCGTGCATCACAGTCCAGTTGCCGCTCTTTAACGAGCTTTACGTGGTCGATCGTCTGCTCAAGGCGGTCACCGCCATCGACTACCCACGCGAGAAGCTCGAGATCCAGGTGCTCGACGATTCGACCGACGAAACGACGAAGGTGGCGGAAGCGGTCGTCGCAAAGTACGCCGCGCAGGGTTTCGACATTCATTACATCCACCGCTCCGATCGCACCGGCTTCAAAGCAGGCGCACTCGAGAATGGAAACCAGTTTGCCAAGGGCGAGTTCTTCGCAATCTTCGACGCTGACTTCGTTCCAAAGCCCGACTGCCTGCGCAAGCTCGTGGACTTCTTTACCGACCCGCTCGTCGGTTGCGCGCAGATGCGCTGGTCGCACATCAACGGCCGCTACAACCTGCTCACGCGCCTGCAAACGATCATGCTCGACGGTCATTTCGTCGTCGAACAGACCACGCGCAATCGCACCGGCGGCTTCTTCAACTTCAACGGCACTGCCGGCATCTGGCGCCGCCGCGCGATCGAGATGAGCGGCGGTTGGCAACACGACACGCTCACCGAAGATACCGACCTGAGTTTCCGCGCGCAGTTGATGGGTTGGAAGTTTGTTTACCTGCTCGACGAAGAAGCGCCGGCGGAAATTCCGGTGGAGATCAATGCGTTCAAGGCGCAACAGCGTCGGTGGGCCAAGGGTGTGATGCAGGTCGGTCTGAAGTTATATCCGCGCATCTGGCTCGCGCCGTTGCCGCTGCGCGTGAAGCTCGAGATGTTTTTCCGTTTGACGGGAAACATCAGTTATCCGCTGATGATCGTGGCGAGCTTTCTACAGTTTCCACTCCTGCTGGTGCGCTACAACCAGCCGTTTTACCACCTGATGATCCTGGATCTGCCGCTCTTGTTCTTCTCCTCGATCTCCGTCGTGCTCTTCTACGGATCCGCCGTCTGGTATCTCGACGAGAAGCGTGCGCCGCGACTGCTGCATCTGCCGCTGGTGATGGGTCTCGGAATCGGGCTGGCTTTCTCAAACGCGCGCGCGGTGCTGGAAGCGCTGTTGGGAGTGCAATCGGAGTTTGTGCGCACGCCGAAATACCGCGTCGAGGAAACAACGGACGCGACCTGGAAGCGGAAGAAGTACAAACGAAAACGCGGACTCTTGCCGTTGCTCGAACTCGGCTTCGCTGTTTACTTCCTGCTCGCCATCACCTACTCGGCGCGGCTGCACATGTGGGGCACGATCCCGTTCCTGCTGCTGTTCTTCTTTGGCTTCGGCTACATGGGCGTGATGAGCGTGCTGCAAACGGCGAGCGGCAAGAAGCTGGCGGCGCTGTGGCGGCCACTCAAACCTTCCGGCGCAGGGCAGTAAACCTACACTATCGTTCCAACGATTTTCGATCCCAGTGCGCGAGGTTTGCGCCGGCTTCGTAAGTGCTCTGGAGAAACTCCATCAAAGCCGCGTCAGGGTCCGCCGCCGTTCTCACGTCGTCGTACAGCAATAGAAACTCGCTCATGTCGTCGCTGTAGAACGCCTTGTCAGGACCCACGGGCGCATTGCGCAAACCTTCCGGCGCGGGCGCGGTGTAGGAGTAGAACGCCGGCTTGCCCAAGGGGCCTTGTCCGGGCCACCAGCCGTGACTGATCACTTCATGCGAGTACGCTTCGCGCGTGATCACGTCTGCATCCGGCCGCGGCGGCGCAGGTCTTCCGGAGAAGCGCGTCACCGCGAGATCGAAGCTACCCCAGAAGAAATGCACCGGACTGCATTTGCCGATGAAGCGCGAACGAAACTCCTGCATCACCTTCTCTGACGCGCGCAACACCTGCCAGAACCGGTTCGCATACTCCGGATCGTACGACGCGTGTTGCTCGTCCTCGTCGAACGCGATCGGATCCGCGATCTCTACCGGCATTTTCCAGATGTGCACCTCGAT